>JBDTQT010000055.1:0-17852 GCA_039932055.1 Thermoanaerobaculia bacterium | reverse complement strand
GTTTTCGACGCCATTCGCAGCAATGGGCTCGAGGAGTGCTACATCCGGCCGATCGTCTATCGCGGCTTCGGCACCGCCGGCATCAATCCCCTGAAGTCCCCGGTCGACGTCGCCATCGCAGTCTGGTCCTGGGGCAGATATCTGGGCGATGACGCCATCGAGCAGGGCGTGGACGCCTGCGTTTCGACCTGGCGCCGGATGGGGGCGGGCAGTTCGCCGGCGATCGCCAAGGCGACCGCCAACTATCTCAACTCCCAACTGGTGAAGATGGAAGCGGTGACCAACGGCTTCGCCGAGGGGATCGCGCTCGACGACCAGGGATTCGTCTCCGAGGGCTCGGGCGAGAACATCTTCATGGTGCTCGACGGGCAGCTCTTCACGCCTTCGGTTTCCTCTTCGATCCTGCCCGGAATCACCCGCAACTCGATCCTCCGTTTGGCCGAGGAGATGGGCATCCCGACCCGGCGCGAAGGCATCCCGCGTGGCCTGCTCTACACCTGCGACGAGGCGTTCTTCACCGGTACCGCGGTAGAGGTGACGCCGATCCGCAGCATCGACCGCATTCCGGTGGGCGATGGCAAACCCGGTCCGATCACGCGCCGGCTGATGCAGGAATACCTGGCTATCACCCGCGGCGAGATCGCCGACCGCTTCGGCTGGCTGACGCTCGTGCCGGCCGCGGTGCCTCAGGTCTCCTGAACCGCGGAGCTGTCGGAGGAAGCGAATGAACGTCAACGATTTGCTCAAGATCGCGGTGGAACGGAAGGCCTCCGACCTGCATCTCAAGGTTGGCAGCCACCCCGTGCTCCGCGTCGATGGCACCCTCCTGCCCCTGCCCGAGGTCAAGCGGCTGATGCAGGAAGACACCATTGCGATGGCCTTCTCGATGATGAACGCGCGCCAGAAGCAGCGCTTCAAGGACGAGTTCGAGATCGACATCGCCTACTCCGTGCCGGGCCTGGGGCGGTTTCGCTGCAATATCTTCCAGCAGCGCGGCACGGTCGGACTGGTGCTGCGCGTCATTCCGGGCCGCATCCTGACGATCCGCGAGCTCACCCTCCCGCCCGTCCTCGAGCGCATCTGCGAGGAGAGCCGCGGGCTCGTCCTGTGCACCGGCACTACCGGCTCGGGCAAGTCGACCTCTCTCGCCGCGATGATCGACTTCATCAATGCCGGGCGCAGCGAGCACATCGTCACGATCGAGGATCCGGTCGAATTCCTGCACCGCGACAAGAAGTCGATCGTCAACCAGCGCGAGATCGACGTCGACACGCGCACCTTCTCCGGCGCGCTGCGCTCGGCGATGCGCCAGGATCCCGATGTCATTCTGGTCGGTGAGATGCGCGACTACGAGACCATCGAGACCGCACTGCTCGCGGCCGAGACCGGCCACCTCGTATTCTCGACGCTTCATACCCTCGACGCGACCGAGACCATCAACCGCATCATCGCCGTCTTCCCGCCGCACCATCAGAAGCAGATTCGCATCCAGCTCGGCCAGGTGTTGAAAGCGGTGATCTCGCTGCGCCTCCTGCCGCGCGCCGACGGCAGTGGCCGAGTGCCGGCGGCGGAGGTGATGATCGTCACCCCCTACATCCGGGACTGCATCGAGAACAAGGAAAAGACCAAATACATCCGTGAGCAGATCGCGCTCGGCACCAGCCAGTACGGAATGCAGACCTTCGATCAGTCGCTCTACCAGCTCTACAAGGCCGGCCTCATCACGCTTGAAGAGGCGATCCGACGGGCCTCGAATCCCGACGAGTTCAAGCTCAAGATCCAGGGCGTGCAGTTCACCGCCGACGCCTCGCGCGAACAGATGGAGTCCTCTCTCGACGCGCCGGGCTCGTTCAATCCGACGGAGGAGTCGGCCTTCGAGATCGAGCGCATCGAGGGCCCGAAGCGATAGAGCCTCGCCTCGCGGGAAGCCGGCCGGGGCGCGATGGACTAGGATTCGCGCATGGAGTTCACCGGCCGGCTGTCCGCATTCCCAGCCTCGAACCTCCTGCAATGGGCGCTGACCGAGCGCGTGACCGGCACGCTCGTGGTGCGCCGCAGCCAGCGCGAGAAGCGGATCGGCTTTCGCCGGGGCAAGATCCTCGACTGCCGATCGAATCAGGTGGCCGAGCACTATGGCCAGCACCTGGTCGCGCACGGCCATCTCGGTGGCGACGAGCTCGGCCGGGCGCTGACGCACTGCCGGTCGAAGCGCATACCGCTGGGTGAAGCGGTCGTCGAGCTCGGTCTCCTCGAAGAATCGACCGTGCGCGTGACGCTCGCGCAGTCGATCCAGGAGTCGGTGCAGGATCTCTTCTTCTGGAAGCAGGGACTGTTCTATTTCCAGGAGGGCAACCCTCCCGCCTCGCGCGTCGAGGTCGAGCTCGAGACGACGGAGCTCCTGCTCGAGGGCACGCAATGGATCGACGAGCAGGCCCGGATCCGCCGCGTGCTCACTAGCGACAGCGTCGTCGTTCGCCCCGGGCCGCACGGCAACACCGACGACGCGGAGCTGTCGCCCTACGAGCGACGGATCCTTGGCGGGGCGGCGCCGGAGGCGGCGCTTTCCGACCTGCACTCCCGTACCGGCGGGGTCTACTTCCCCTTCCTCTCCGCCTGCTCGAGGCTGATCGGCCGCGGGCTCCTCGACCTCGTGCGTAACCCCGGCGAGAGCCCGGCGATCTCGCGCGAGATCGACCTGCGCGAGCTCCTGCTCAGCCTCCAGGCCGAGGACGAGGTTGTGGTCGGGAGCGCCAGCGCCATATTCCCGCTCGAGGCGATCGAGTCGCTGGTACCGGTCTGGATCCGCAAGCCCGCAGCGCGGGAGCTCGAAGCGACGCCGCTGCGCGAGCGCGCCTTTCTCGAGGGCATCGACGGCCGGGCGACGTTGCGCCGCCTGCTTTCCGCGGGCGCCGAGGATCGCGCCGACCAGATCGAGCTCCTGCTGGTGGAGCTCAAGAAGCGCAACGTCCTCCTCCTGCCGGCGAGCCTCGACGACGTCGAGCGCCGCTTGGAAGGCGACTCGCCTCTGAAGCGCATCGTCCGCAGATTGAAGGGCTGACGGCGGCTCGGTTCCTTGAGCGCCTGGAAAAGATCGAAGGCAGGGGCTGACGCGGGCGACGGCGAACGCCGGGCGCCTGACCGCCCGGCGGCTGGCGACAAGGCGGCTCAGCTCTTGTCGGTGCGGCCGCACTTTCGCCGCGAGCTCGAGGTCAAGCTTGCCCGCGCGGGTTACGAGCGCGCCGAGATCGGCGAGGCGCTCGACAAGCTGGCGCGGCTGCGCCTGCTCGACGACGACGCGCTGGCGTGTGCGTTCGTCGAGACAGTTGCCCGGCGCAAGGGGTGGGGGCGTCTGCGGGTGGCGCAGGAGCTGACGCGACGCGGCGCGCCAGAGGCGGCGACCGGTGCGGCGCTCGCCGCCTTGTCCCCCGACGCCGACCTCGAGAGGGCGCGCGAAGCGGCCGGGCGGTGGCGGCGAAAGGGCGTCAGGAACGCCGACGCGCTCGCCCGGCATCTCTCTCGCAGGGGCTTCGCGAGTAGTGCTATCTTCAAGGTTCTAAAAGAGATGGCTCCGTCCACCTCCGACGAGGAGGGGGAGGCGGCGACCGAAGAGTGATCTGGAAGGCAGGACCTCCTTCCGTTTCCCTGCGAGAGAGTCCCCAAGTGAAATCGATGCGCAGCTCCGAGATCCGCCAGAGTTTCATCGACTATTTCCGCGAGCGCGGCCACCGTCCGGTGGCGAGCTCGCCGCTGGTGCCGCACGGCGATGCGACACTGCTGTTTACCAACGCCGGCATGGTCCAGTTCAAGGATTACTTCACCGGCGCCGCCCGGCCGGAGTTTCCGCGCGCCGTGACGGTGCAGAAGTGTCTGCGGGTATCGGGCAAGCACAACGACCTAGAGAACGTCGGGCCGTCGCCGCGCCATCACACCTTCTTCGAGATGCTCGGCAATTTCTCCTTCGGCGACTACTTCAAGGCGGAGGCGATCGAATTCGGCTGGGAGCTGGTCACCCGCGTCTGGGGACTCGCCCCCGAGCATCTCTTCGCCTCGGTCTACGAGCAGGACGACGAGGCGGCGGAGCTCTGGCGGAGGATCTCCGGGCTGGCGCCGGAACGGATCGTGCGCTGCGGCGAGAAAGACAACTTCTGGGCGATGGGGGAGACCGGCCCCTGCGGCCCGTGCAGCGAGATCTACGTCGACCGGCGCCCCGACCTGCCGCAGGTCGACTGGGAGAAGGGCACCGACAGCGGACGCTACCTCGAGATCTGGAACCTGGTCTTCATGCAGTACGAGCGTGCCGCGGGCGGCGCCCTGACGCCTTTACCCAAGCCCTCGATCGACACCGGCGCCGGCCTCGAGCGGGTGGCGGCGGTGGTCGCCGGCGTCGACTCCAACTACGACACCGACCTCTTCCAGCCGATCCTCGCCGGTGCGGCGACTCTCGCCGGGACCGCCTACGGGCGCGACGCGGAGCGCGACACCTCCCTGCGGGTGATCGCCGACCATCTGCGCGCCACCGCGTTCCTGCTCGCCGACGGCGTCATCCCTACGAACGACGGCCGCGGCTACGTGCTGCGCCGCCTGCTGCGACGGGCGGTGCGTCACGGCATGCGCCTCGGTTTCGAGGAGCCGTTCCTCTGCCGGCTTCTGCCGATCGTCGACGAGGCGATGGCCGGCGCCTACCCCGAGCTCAAGGCGACGCAATCGGCCTCGACGGCGACGATCCGGGCGGAGGAGGAGAAGTTCTTCGACACCGTCGCGATCGGTTCCCGGATGGTGCAGGAGGGCATCGAGGAGGCCAAACGTGCCGGCCGCCGTGAGCTCTCGGGCGAGCAGGTTTTCCGGCTCTACGACACCTACGGCCTGCCGATCCAGCTCCTGCGCGAAATTGCCGAGGAGGAGCAGTTTGCCGTCGACGAAGCAGGCTTCGAAGCGGCGATCGCCGGCCAGCGTGAGCGCTCCCGCGCCGCGACGGGATCCGCCCTGCGTTCGAAGCAGTTCGTCGATCTCGCTTTAGCGAAGCACACCGAGGCCCAGACGCCGACGAGCTTCGAAGGCTATGAAAAGCTTTCGCTAAAGGGAGTGAAGGTTGTCGCGGCGGTCGGCAGTGCGGAGTCGCCCCGCAGCTCGGGCGAATCGATCGGCCCGGCGGAGCGCGGCGAGGGGATCGGCGAGGGCGAGTCGGGCGTGCTCGTGCTCGAGCGCACGGTGTTCTACGCCGAGAGCGGCGGCGAAGTCGGCGACCAGGGCGAGATTTGCTGGCCCGGCGGACGGGCCCTCGTCGAAGACACCACCAAGGACAACGCCGGGCGCGTGCTGCACTGGGTGAAAGTCGTCGAGGGGGCGATTCGGAGGCCTTTTCCTTCACTGCAGCTTTTTGTTTCTGAGGAGTTCCGTCGCTCTACCCAGCGCAATCACACGGCCACCCACCTCTTGCATGCTGCGCTGCGTCAGGTGCTCGGGGAGGGAGTCCGGCAGGCCGGTTCCCTGGTGGCGCCCGAGCATCTGCGTTTCGACTTCACCTACGGCAAGCCGCTCACCGAAGAGGAGCGGCGGCGCGTCGAGGAACTGGTAGATGCCTGGGTGCTGCAGGCCGTGCCGACGCGAATCACCGCCGATCGCGACCCGAAGGAGGCGATTGCGGCGGGGGCGATGGCGCTCTTCGGCGAGAAGTACGGCGACCGGGTACGTACAGTGGAGGTCCCCGGCTTCTCTCTCGAGCTCTGCGGCGGCTGCCATGTGGCGAACACCGGCGAGATCGGCCCGTTCGTGTTGCGCTCCGAGCGTGGCGTGGCTTCGGGCGTGCGGCGGATCGAGGCGCTGACCGGCGAGGGCGCGTTGCGCTTCCTGCGCCAGCGCGACGGTGAGCTCACCGCTGTCGAGGCGGCGCTGGGTGCTTCGCCCGGCCATGCCGAAGCCGAGCTCGCGAAGCTCAAGCGGGAGGTCAGGGAGCGCGAGGCGGAGCTCGCTCGCCTGCGGGTCCAGATGGTCTCCGGCACGGCGTCGGCCGCGGAAGAGCAGGTCGTGGCGGGCATCCGGGTCCTCGTCCGCGAGGTTCCGGCCGCGCCGCCGGCCGAACTGCGGAACATGGCGGACCTGCTGCGCTCGCGCCTCGGCTCGGGCGTCGTCGTGCTCGGCACCCGGAGCGCGGGCAAGGTCGCGCTGATCGCCGCGGTGACCGATGACCTCAAGTCCAGAGTGCCGGCCGGAAAGCTCCTCAAGGCCCTCGCCGGCCTGGTGGGCGGTTCGGGGGGCGGCAAGGACGACTTCGCTCAGGCGGGGGGCAAGGAGCCCGAGAAGCTGCCGGAGGCGCTCGCCGGGGTCGCCGGAGCGGTGGCCGAGCTGGCGGGCGGGGGAAACTGATGCGGGAGCATCTTTTCGACGGCAGGGGGGTTGGGGAGTAAGATTATCCCGGCTATGCGCTCAGCGCTCGGAATGTTCCTGTTGCTCGCGGTCTCGCCTCCGGCATTCGGCGGCACGACCACGATCCAGGTGCGCGAGGATGGTATCAAGGTGATTGTCAACGAGCCGTCCGAGGCCCGCTCGCGGCGCCTCTCGGACCGCCTGCTGACGGTGCCGGATCCCGAGCTCGCCGAGTTGATCGACCGCCACGCGGTGGCGCGCGATCTCGAGCCGCGGCTGGTTCAGGCGCTGGTGCAGGTCGAATCGGGGTACAACCGGAAAGCGCGCTCGAACAAGGGCGCCATCGGCCTTATGCAGCTCATGCCGGGAACGGCGAGTGACCTCGCGGTCGCCGATCCCTGGGATGCCGAGCAGAATCTGCGCGGCGGGACAAGCTATCTGCGGCAGATGCTCGATCGTTTCGGAGGTCTCGAGCTCGCCCTCGCCGCCTACAATGCCGGGCCCGAAGCGGTGACGAAGTACGGCGGGATTCCGCCCTATGAAGAAACCAAGCGCTACGTGCAGCGCATCCTGCATCTGTTCGACGGCAGCGACGCCACCCTCGACGGTAGCCGGGTCTTCATCGTGCGCGACGCCAACAATCAGATGAGGCTGACCACGTCGAGCATCGCTCGGCCCTAGCACCGACCGTCCCGGCCGATCGAACGCATCTACCAGATAGCGCGGATGTCGAATCTTCCCAACATTCTCACCAGCATACGGATTCTGCTCGTCCCGATCCTGGTCGTCGTCCTGCTGACCAAGTTCAACGGCAAGGAGTTCGTGGGTCTGGGGCTCTTCCTGCTCGCCGCCCTGACCGACTTCCTCGACGGCTATTTCGCCCGGCGCTGGAACCTGGTGAGCCGGTTCGGGCAGCTGCTCGATCCGGCAGCCGACAAGATTCTGATCGCGGCCGCTTTCGTCTCCCTGGTGGAGCTGGACCCGCGGGTCACGCCTTCGTGGATGGTAGTCACCATTCTGGCGCGCGAATTCGCGGTCAACGCACTGCGCAGCCACGCGGCCACGGAGCAGGTGGTCATCCCCGCCGGGGTTTCGGGCAAGATCAAGACGGGTGCGCAGATCGTCGCCATCTCACTGCTGATCATCTACAACCAGCTGGGTGAGTTCTCCCACCTGGCGCCGATTTCGCTCTGGGTAGCCGTCATCGTCACCCTGTACTCCGGCTTCGAATACTTCGTTCGCTATTGGCGCCGGCTGGGCAGCCGCGCCTCCGGGTCGCGCCCACCCTCGCCGCCGCAGTCGCGGGAGACCGCTTGAGCGCGCGCGGGCCGCTCGAACGTCTGATCTTGTTCTCCGGCCGGCGCCACCGGCTGGTCTTCCTGATCTTCTTTCTGGTCGTCGCCGGCAGCGCTGCGCTTGCCCTTCGGCTGCGCTTCGATCCCGACGTGCTCCACCTCCTGCCGACGAAGAACCCTGGCGTCATCACCTTCCGCGAGACCCTCGAGCAGTTCGGCAACGTCGACTACTTCGTGGTCGGTATCCGGATCCCCGAGGAGGCCCCGCTCGACCCGTACGAGGCTCTGGCCGACGACCTCGCGGCGCGGATGACCGCCTCTACCGAGTACTTCCGCACCGTCGAGTCGCGACTCGGTGAGCCCGAAGAGCTGCTGCGCGAGTTTCTGCCAAAAGCGATTCTATTTCTCGACGCTCCGACCCGCGAGCGCCTCGCCGGGCAACTGACCGGGACGGAAATTCGAAATCGGGCGAAGGAGCTCCGACGGACGCTCGAGATGCCGCAAGCGGTAGCACTCAAAGACCTGTTGAAACTCGACCCGCTAGGCATCTCGAGCATCTTTCTCGACCGGCTCGGCGGCCAGCGCGGTCCGCTGGCGGTGGACTGGACCAGCGGGCGCTATCTGTCTCGCGATCACCGCCTGCTGCTGATCCTCGGCAGGCCGACGGCCAGCCCCCAGGACATCGACTTCAACCGGCGCCTCTTCGATTCGATGCAGAAGTCGGTCGCTGCGGCGAGCGCCGGCTGGAGCGAGCTCGCCGAGGGAAGCGAAGCGCCCGTGCCGGCGGTCTTCTTCGGCGGCCGCTACATGATCGCGCTCGACGACACCGGCCTGATTCGCCGCGACGTCATCGTCAATGCCCTGAGCTCGCTGGTCGGCGTGCTGATCCTGTTCTACATCGCCTATCGCCGAACGTCGCTCCTGCTGCTGGTCTTCTGGCCGCTGGCCTGCGGGCTGGCGATCACCTTCGGGTTCGCGGCGATCGCGGTGGGCGTCCTGTCGTCGGCAACCGCCGGGGTCGCGGCGCTGCTCGTCGGGCTGGGGGACGATTTCGTCATCGTGCTCTATGGGCGCTATGTCGAAGAGCGCCAGAAGGGCGCCTCGGTCGTGGAGTCGATGCGCTCGATGGGCGGTTCGACGGCGCGGGGCGTGGTGCTGGGGGCGATCACCACGGCGGCGACGTTCTACGCCTTTCTGATCACGGACTTCACCGGGCTCTACCAGATGGGACTGATCGTCGGCACCGGGGTGATCTTCTGCCTGCTCGCGGTCCTCTTCCTGGTGCCGGCGATGATCGGCTGGAGTGAGGCGCACCACAGCAAGCGCGAGACCGAGCCGCGGCTGCACATCTTCGCTTTCGGCATCGAGCGCCTGTCGCGTCTCGCCACGCGGATGCCGCGCGCCACGCTCGTCGTCGCCGCGCTGGCGACCATCGCCGCGTTGGCGGCGGCGCCGCAGCTCAGATTCGACGACAACGTCGAGTCGCTGCGACCGCCGGGAAATCGCGGCATCCTGGCGCAGACCGAGATCAACGAACATTTCGGCTCCGGTTTCGACTCGATGTCGCTCGTCCTCAAGGCGAAGACCTTGCCCGAGGTACTGGCACTCGCCGACCAGGCCGCGATCGCCGGACGCCGCCTCGTCGCCGACGGCCGGTTGGGCGGCGTCGACGCGGTGACCGCGGTGCTGCCGCCGCCGGCGATCCAGCAGGAGGCGCTCGATTGGCTCGCGGTGGAGCGCGGCGGCCGGCTGGACATGGCGCGGATCCGCTCCGAGTTCGCAGCTGCACTGGCGAGCGAGGGGCTGCGCGTCGAGCCGTTCGCGTCGGGGCTCGATCTGCTGGCGAAGACCCTCGCACCGGAGGGTCTGCTGACCCGCGAGGGGGTGCTGGCGGTGCCGCAGGGCCGGTCGCTGCTCGACCGCTACCTCAAGGAGACGCCGCCGGGCTGGACGAGCGTGGTGAAGGTCTACAACCTTCCCGGTCGTCCGAAGCGGGAGATCCCGGAAGCGGCGGTCGATCTCGCGGCGAGCCTCGGACCGCAGGCGACCCTCACCGGCATGAACGTCCTGTCGCGGAGCCTGCGCGGCGAGATCCGCGCCGACGCCATGACCTCGGCGGTGATCGGCCTGGTGCTGGTGCTCCTCCTTCTGTGGATCGACTTCCGCGACGTGCACACCGCGTTCATCGCCATGGTGCCGCTGCTCATCGGTATTCTCTGGATGGTGGCGTTGATGGTGGCGTTCGACCTCCATCTCAACTTCATGAACATCTTCGTCATCACCATGATCATCGGTATCGGCGTGGACTACGGCATTCACGTCATCCACCGCTACCGCGAGGAGGAGCGGGATCCGGAAGGCGACCCGGCGGGCGCGGTCGAAGAGACCTCGCGCGGCATCTTCCTTGCCGCCCTGACCACCATCGTCGGCTTCGGCTCGCTCGCTACCTCGCACTACCCGGGCCTGATCTCGATGGGCTTGGTGTCGACGATCGGCACCCTCACCACCGCCCTCGTCGCCATCGCCGTCATCCCCGCCTACCTGACGCTGCGTGGCCTCTCCGGCGCCCGCCGCCGTCCCTCGGCGAAGTAAGCCGCCGCTTCCGCTACCGCCGGCGCAGCAGGAAGAGGAGCGTCGGGCCGGCGGCGAATCCGGCGAGATGGGCGTACCAGGCGACGCCGCCCACCAGCGAGCCGGGCGGGGCGGAGAGCGCGCCGTAGAGCTGCAGCAGAAACCAGAACGGGATGAACAGGAAGGCCCGGCTCTTCATCGGAACGACCAGGCAGCCGAGTGGCAGGACGCCCGAGAGCCGGGCTCGGGGGAACAGCACCAGGAAAGCGCCGAGGACCCCGGCGATCGCCCCCGAGGCGCCCAGCAGCGGCAGCGGCGAACGCGGGCTGGCGGCGATCTGGGCGAGACTGGCGACGAGGCCGCTGCCCAGGTAGAGGAGCAGGAAACGGCGCGGACGCAGGCGGCTCTCGACGTCGTCGCCGAAGACGGCGAGAAACGCCATGTTGCCCGCGAGGTGCAGCCAGCCGCCGTGCAGGAACAGCGCGGCGACGAGGCGCAGGGGACGAAGCGCCATCCCGGCAAGCGGCCCCCGGGCGAGCGCTTCGGCCGGCGAGAGCGCGATGCGCTCGAGCGCACCGGAGAGTGCGTCGCCCTGCCGCAGCTCCCAGACGAAGACGGCGAGATTCGCGACCACCAGCGCCCAGGTGCTCCAGGCGATGCCGGGCGAACGCCGAGAGTCCTTGAGCGGGATCAACGCTTCGGGGTGCGGGTGGGCAAGGGAACGGCGGCGGCTCCCTTCGCCGGCTTCGGGTGCGCCTGAACGCGATGAATCCGCAGCAGGTTGGTGAGCGCCTTCTGGCGGATCGGGAATCCCATCAACAGGATCAGGCATTCGCCCGCCCGCACGTGGCGGCGCGCGAGGAGCTCGCGCTCGACGATTTCGATCAGATCGTCGCGGTGCTGCACGTCGCGCACGAGATGGATCGGCCGCATTCCCCAGAGGAGCTGGATCCGCCGCGCGACCTGGGAGTCGGTGGTGAGCACGAAGGTGGGAACGACCGGGCGGTAGCGCGCGAGCCGGCGGGCGGTGAAGCCGCCCTGGGAGAAGGCGACGATCCGGCTGCCGTCGAGCTTGCTCGCCGCGTGCACCGCCGCGGCGGCGATGACGTCGGCGATCTCGATCGCACCGTCCGGGCTCTCGGAGCGCTCGAGAGTGTGCGGCGCGGGCGCCGGGAACCTGCCGGCGGGAAACGCCGGATCGCGCGGCACCTCGCCGTTCTGCAAGGTCTTCAGCTTGTACTGCTCGGCTTCGACGATGATCTTCGCCATGGTGCGCACCGACTCCGTCGGGTACTTCCCGGCGGCGGTCTCACCCGAGAGCATGAGCGCGTCTGCTCCGTCGAAGACGGCATTGGCGACGTCGGAGGTCTCGGCGCGTGTCGGGCGCGGCTGAACCATCATCGACTCGAGCATCTGCGTGGCGACGATCACCGGCTTGCCGAGCCTGCGGCCGGCCGCGATGATGCGCTTCTGCAGGACCGGAACCTGATGCAGTGGGACCTCGACGCCGAGGTCGCCGCGCGCCACCATGACGGCGTCGGCCGCAACGACGATCTCCTCGATATGTGCGATCGCCGCCGCGCGCTCGAGCTTGGCGACGATCGGAATCGGCGCGCCGTGGCGCGCCACGATCGCCCGGATCGCCGCGATGTCCTTGGCACGGCCGACGTAGCTCGCGGCAAGAAAGTCGGCGCGCTCTTCGACCGCGAAGGCGATGTCCGAAGCGTCCTTGTCGGAGACGGTGAAGGGGAGCTTCGAGTCCGGCAGGTTGATCCCTTTGCGCGTCGAAACCGTGCCGCCGTGGATCACGCGCGCGGCGACAGTCCGGCCGCGTTTCGCGGTGATCTCGAGCTCGACGAGGCCGTTGTCGATCAGCACCCGTTCGCCGATCCGCAGATGGTGGAGGAAGTCGGGGTCGTCGACCGGCAGGTCCACCCGCGGCGAGGGCTCGCCGAGCGCCACGTGCTCCCCCTGGCGGAGCACGCGCGGTCCGCTGGCGAGCTCGCCGAGCCTGTAGCGCGGCCCCATGAGGTCGAGGAGGACGGGAATCTGCAGGCCGCGCGCCCTGGCCACCTTGCGCACCAGGCGGAGGCTACGGCGATGTGAATCCTGCGTGCCATGGGAGAGATTGAAGCGCAGAACATCTGCGCCGGCGGCAAGCAGCCGGTCGAGCATCCGCTCGTCGGCGGTCGCCGGTCCGAGCGTGGCGACGATCTTGGCGCGTCGTTCCATGGGAGGCTGCGGCAACGCCGCAGTGCAGGCAGGATATCGTGCTCTGGTATTTTTTGAGCTATGCGCGAGGACATACCGGACCCGTCGCTGCGCTCCCGGACCGAGGCCGGCAGCAGTCCGGACGCGATTCTCGGCGTAGCGGCGCTGGTTGTCCTCGGCGCGCTCTGGATCGTCGGCACCGCCGACCTGCAGTTCGCGAGCTCCGACATCCTGGTTCCGGTGTTCACCAGCCTCTACCGCTGGACCCCCTACTTCTGGGGAGAAACCCGGTTTGGAATGGTGATCCCCCTGCTCGCCGCGCCGATCCACAGTCCAGTCGCCAACCTCGTGTTCCAGAAGGCACTCGGGCATGCACTGGGGCTGCTCTTCCCGTTCCTGCTCGCACGGTGGCTGGGCCTCGGTCAGCGATGGCTGGTGGCTGGCGCGCTCGGCGCGACGACTCTCATCCTGGCGCTCGGACCCTACTTTCTGCACTTTTTCTTCGTCGCTCAGTGCTACATCGTCTCGGCGACTCCGGCGGTTGCCGGCGCCCTCTTGCTCGACGCGCGCCGTCGGACTCTCCGGCTAGCCGGCTGGCTAACGTTGGCGATTGCCTTCTGGATCACACCTTCGACACTGCTCTGGCTCGCGCCGATGATGGTGCTGCGCCCATTGGCGCGGCACCCGGAGCGGCCGCAGAGTTTGCGCGCGGCGGTGCCGGCGCTGACGGCGCGCCTCGGTCTGGTCGCCGGCCTGGCCTTCACCATCGCCTGGTCGGGTCGTCTGGTGCACGGAGTACGGGCGACGCCCCTCGGCCTTGCACCGGCCGCCGAGTGGCCGGCGACGTGGATCGTGCTCGCCCGTGGGGCATACGCCCACTTGCCGGTTGGCTGGCTTTTGCTTTTCGTCGTGGTCGGGCTCGGATTGGCGCTCGTGCATAGGCTTCGACAGGCGCCCGCGCACCTGGCGTCGGCCCGCTTCGTCGTTGTCGCCCTCAGCGCCGGCGCCGTGGCGCAACTTCTCGGCGCCGGGGTCTTCGCCTGGGTAACGCAAGGCCGGGCGGAGCCCGCCGGGTGGCGGTTCGCGATTCCGAGCGTCGTCTTCATGCTGCTTGCACCGCCGTTTGCGGTGGCCGCCCTCGGATTCTCCGCGGCCGGCGGTTGGCGTAAGGCTGTCGTGCCGAGCCGACTGCGCACGTGGCTTCCCTTGCTGCTGCCAGTCGGCGCGCTGGCGCTCGTCGTCGGCCTGCCGTCGCTCGCGCGCAGCCGCGCGGCCCTGGAGTTCAACGCGCGCTCGGGCCTCCACCTCGGCCCGCTAGCCGACGAGCTCGTCGAGCGCGGCGCGACCCATCTCCTCGCTCCGTATCCGCTCGCCTATCCGCTCGCCTTTCGCGCCAACAGCCGCCGGTTCGGCGCCGGCGAGCGCCGCCCGGTCTGGCCCCTGGCCGCGCGCGTCGAAGCGGCGCGGGATCTCTGGGAACCCGCTGACTGGACGACCGCGCGCATCGCCGTGATGCGCGAACTGCCTGCCCAGCGAGGCCAGGCGCGCCTCGCTCCCTTCGATCTCGACTCCGCCCGGAAGGCGCTGCGGTTGCCCGCCCTCGTCCTGGTGGAGCGCGGTGAGCGGTTCGACATCTATCGCGGAGGGAGCGGACATCCAGTTCCCTGATTCCGCGGCGTCGACAGCGCGCCGCTGCCACGGACCGCCGCTTTGGGAGAGAATCCACGGCGGGGGTGCGCTGAATGTTCGAAGGCCTGCAGGACAAGTTTCAGGATGTCTTCCAGCGGTTGAAGGGCGAAGGCCGCATTACCGAGGAGCACCTCGCCGCGGCGCTGAAGCAGATCCGTCTGGCGCTGCTCGAGGCCGACGTCCATTTCCGCGTGGTCAAGGAGTTCCTGACCCGTGTCGAGGAAAAGGCGCTCGGCGAGAAGGTGTTGCAGAGTCTCTCCCCCGCTCAGCAGGTGATCAAGATCGTGCGCGACGAACTTGCCGCGACGCTCGGCGGCGAGGACGCGCGCGAGCTGCGCACCGACGGCGCGCCGGCGGTCATCCTGATGTGCGGTCTGCAGGGTTCCGGCAAGACCACTACCTGCGGCAAGCTCGCCAAACGGCTGGCGTCGCGCGGCCGCTACCCGCTGCTCGTGGCAGCCGACCTGCAGCGCGCGGCGGCGGTCGAACAGCTGGTGCAGGTCGGCGCCCGCGTCGAAATCCCGGTGCTGCGGCCAGAGCCCGGGGAGAAGGTGGTCGAGCTCGCGAAGCGCTCGCTGCGGGAGGCGCGCGAGCGCGGCCGGGACGTCGTCATCCTCGACACCGCCGGTCGGCTTCACGTCGACCAGGAGCTGATGGCCGAGATCGCCAGGATCGCCGAGACCGTCTCGCCCCACGAGGTGCTCTACGTCGCCGACTCGATGACCGGCCAGGACGCCGTGCGCTCGGCCCAGGAGTTCGCGCGCGTGCTGCCGCTCACCGGCGTGCTGCTCACCAAGCTCGACGGCGACGCACGGGGTGGCGCCGCCCTGTCGGTCCGCGCCGTCACCCAGGTGCCGATCCGCTACGTCGGCGTCGGCGAGAAGCCGGAGGACCTCGAGCTCTTCTCTCCGGCGCGTATGGCGTCGCGGATTCTCGGCATGGGCGATGTCCTGGCGCTCATCGAGAAGGCCCAGGAGACGGTCGACGCCAAAGAGGCGCAGCGTCTTGCCGACCGCCTGAGCCGTAACGAGTTCACCCTCGAGGACCTGCGCGACCAGCTGCGCCAGGTCAAGAAGCTGGGATCGCTGAAGAGCGTCCTCGGCATGCTCCCGAAGATGGGGCCGCTCAAGGGTCTAGGAGATGTCTCGGAAGCCGACGAGCGGCGGTTGGCGCGCACCGAGGCGATGATCAACTCGATGACCCTCGACGAACGCCGCACGCCCGGTCTGCTCAACGCCAGCCGCAAGAAGCGGGTGGCGCGGGGCTCCGGCACTTCGGTGCAGGAGATCAATCAGCTCATCAAGCAGTATCTGCAGATGAAGCGGATGATGAAGGGGGTCAAGTCCGGCTGGATGAAGCGGGCGTTTGGTGGTGGCGGCGGGGGCCTGCCCGGTGGTTTCGGGGGCCCGGGAGGCGCCGGCGGAGCGCGCGGGAGCCGCCGAAGCCGCTGATGGCGCCGTTCGAGATCTCGTCCGCCTGCCAAGTCCAGTATCGCGACGCGATCGACACCGTCTTTCTGGCTAGCGGCGAATCTCGCCCCGGGCCTGCGCCTGAATGAAGAAGGAGTGCGGCCCCTCGGCCAGCAGAGTCAGCGCGAGGAACAGCTCACCAGGATGGCCAGGGACCTCCGCCGCGACGAGCATCGACCAGGCCGCGCCTTCGAGGTGCCCGCCCTCCGCCAGACCGAGGCCGGCGTAGTGCGGCGGTCGGTCGCTGTGAGACAGTTGCAGGTCGCGGCATTCGAACCGGAATGAACTTGCTGCGTCCTCGCCATCCAGCCACCGTAGGCGGAGGTGAGACCGTTTTGATCCACGTTCGAAGGCGGCGTCGAGCTCCAGCTGGCCGCGGTGGGGCTGGTCGCCGAGGATCGCCGTGACCGGGAGCTCGCCGGCGTCGACCCTCGCCCGAACGGCATACGGGCCGGGGTCGCCTTGGGCCACTCGCGCGCGGAAGCGGTCGGCGTCCGCACGCTCGAGCGCGAGCTCCGGTGCCAACGCGAGCTGCGGCGCGCTCGCCCAGGGATCAAAGCGTTCGAGCTGGCGACTCTCCGGAACGGGGCGGACGCAGACCGTGGAGGCCGGTGCGAGCATCGCAGCCGCGAAGGAGAAAGAGCTGTTCGAAGCTGCGAGCGCTGCGCAGCGCGAGAGCAGAAAGAAGTCGGGATAGAAGGGCGCCGCAGGCATCTCGACATCGAGCGAGCGGGCAGTTTCGTGCTCGAAGTCCCCGAGCTCCGCGGGCACGTCCAGCGTCTCGTCGCTTGCCACGAACAGGACCGGGTGCTCGAGGGTGGGCCAGAGACCCTCGAGCCAGTCCCGATAGCGCGCAACCGGCGTCGCCAGGTAACGGCGGTCGACCAGCGGATGGCCCCAGGGACCCTGAAAGTCGCCTCGCCGCAGATGCAGACCGACTGGCGTGCGGCCGCCGGCGCAAAGGCGGCGCAGCGCCAGATTGAGTCGCTCGGCGATCTGCGGGCGCGGTTCGAGAATTTCGCAGAAAAGGCGCCGCTGCCGGGCCAAGGTCGTGGTGTCGACCTGGAACCATCCCCAGAGGTCGATTCCCTCAGTCGGTTCTCGGGTCTCGAAGGCTGCGTCGAAGAGACCGAACTCGAGCTCGGTGACCACCCGTCGACCGGCCGTCACCGGTGGCTCACGGCAGCCGAAGAGCTCGCTCCCGATCCACGGTGGAGTTTCCAGCTCGAAGCCGTGCCGCTCGGCGTAAAGTCGCAGGAAACCGTACTGCAGGAGCTGGTTGCCGAACCGGCCGATGGCTCCCAGCGTCGAGGAGGCCAACGTCGGGTCCCGGGAAGGGGTCATGCAAACGTTCCGGCGTTCGGCTTTCGTTCTGGCGCTGTCGGCGCGTGCACCGGGCGCAGGTAGAGCGCGTCCCCCCAAGAGGGGTGGTCGCCGCAGGCGGTCGCCACACGGCGGAATCCCCGCTCGGCGAGAAAGGTGTCGAGCTCGTCGGCGAGCGCACCGCCTTCATAGAGCTCGGCGAAATTGATCTCCGAGAGCACGGCATCGAAGCCGGTAAGGGAGCCTTCGGCGCCGCGCAGCGCCAGGAGCTCCGCACCCTGGACGTCGAGGACCAGGAGATTGAAGTCGGCCGCGCCACCGGGTCGCTCGGCGAGCAGGCTGTCCAGTCGCCGCATCGGCACCGAGACTACCCCGCACGCTTCGATCTCCGGATAGAGCTCGCGGTGGAGTTTGAGTCGCAGGAGGGAGCTCGACTGGTCGAAAGTCGTCAGGTGGAGGGCGGCCAGGCCCTCGTGGTCGCTCACCGCGCAATGGGCGAGCTCGGCGCCTGAATCGGCCGTGACCCCGGCGCGCAGGCGGGCAAAGACGTCCGGATTGGCCTCGATCAACAGAATAGAACGGAAGCCCATCGCCCGGTAGACCGGCAGCTCCTGGCCTTCGTGGGCACCGACGTGGATCACTCCCCGGGCCTCGAGCCGGTACCGGGCGAAAAGGGCGAGAAGGTCGAGCATACGGGACGAAGGTGGGAGAGTGACGGAAAACCCCCGTCGCCGCAACATGCGGGACCTGGGGCGCCCCGAAGGGTTGAAAGGGGGCCTTCCGCTGCCCCGGAAGTCCGACTTGGCGGTATGTGGTATCTTTTCTCACTCGGTTTCCGCCGGCGGGAGCACTCCCCGGGCGGACGGCAATCTGTTGACCCAAGACTCTGGAGGTTGAAGCACATGCTCAAGATTCGGCTCCGCCGGATGGG
>JBDTQT010000054.1:0-18045 GCA_039932055.1 Thermoanaerobaculia bacterium | reverse complement strand
TCCGGCTACCGATCGCGCGACCAGGGCGCGCGCTCATCTCGCGCTGGCGAAGCTCGCTCTGAGCGACCGGCGATTCGACGAGACCGAGCGCCGGGCGCGCGCCGCGCTGGCCCTCGACCCGCGCAACGCGGCGGCGCTGGGTACCCTCGCCGTCGCCCTCGACGACCTCGGCCGGACGCCCGAGGCCGAGGCGGCCTACCGCGCGGCCCTCGCACTCGACCCGGCGCTCTATGCGAGCGAGTTCAATCTGGCGCTCCTCCTCGCCGGCCAGCCTGGGCGGCGAGGCGAGGCGGCGGAGCATCTGCGGCGATACCTCGCCCGCGCGCCTGCCGACGATCCGCGCGTCGCCGAGGCGCGCACCGCCCTGGCCCGGTTTTCGGCCGGCGGCACCGGCGGTGGATAATCGGCGCATGAGAGAGATGCGACAGATCCTCGCCCGGGCGCGCGCGCTGCGCACCGCCGGAAAGCCCGCCGTACTGGCGACGATCGTCGGCGTCGAGGGCTCGGCCTATCGCCGGGAGGGGGCGCGCATGCTCATCGAGGCCGAGGGCGCGACGACCGGCGTCCTGTCGGGCGGCTGCCTGGAAGGCGATCTCGCACAACGCGCGCGTGAGGTCCTCGCCTCCGGCGCCGCCGCTCTCACCACCTACGACCTGCGCGCGCCGGACGAGTACCTGTGGGGCCTCGGCCTCGGCTGCGGCGGCAGGATCACGCTGCTGCTCGAACCGCTGCCGGCGCCGGAGGGCACCCCCTCGCCGTTGGATCCGTTCGAGCGCATCGCCCGCGACAGGGCCCCGGCGGAGATCGAGACGCGGCTCGGCGACGAGCTCCTGCTGCGCGAGACGATCGTCCCACCGCTGCAACTGCTCCTTGCGGGAGCCGGACGCGACGCCGTGCCGCTCGCCACTTTCGCCGACGAGCTCGGGTGGGAGACGGTCGTGCTCGACGCGCGGCCGACGGCCGCCGCGGCGGCGCGCTTCGAGAGCCTGGCGCGGTTCGCCGGAGTCGGACCGCGCGAGCTCGCCGGCGCGGTAGAGATCGATCGCTTCACCGCCGCTGTCGTGCTGACCCACAACTACCTCGACGATCTCGCCTGGCTGGCGGCGCTCCTGCCGAGCGTGGCGTTCTATGTCGGCCTGCTCGGCCCGGCGGCGCGGCGCGACCGCCTGCTCGCCGATCTCGCCGAGCAGGGAGTCGTGCTCGATGCGCCGATGCCTGCCCGCCTGCACGGCCCCGCCGGCCTCGACCTCGGGGGGAGAGCGCCGGAGCAGGTGGCCCTCGCCATCGTCGCCGAAATCCAGGCCGCGATGACTGGAGCCAGCGCCACGCCGCTCTCGCGAGCGCAGGCGGACAGCGCGAGCGCTGTGCCGTCAGCCAAGGCGGCTCGGAACCCGTGACCGTCGCTGGCGTCCTGCTCGCCGCCGGCACGTCGCGGCGGATCGGTCGCCCGAAGGCTCTCCTGCCCTATCGTGGCACGACGCTCGTGCAGCATGCCGCTCGGACACTTTGCGCCACGGCGTGCCAACCGCGAATCGTCGTCGTCAGCCCGGAAATTGAAAAAAGCTGCCGGTTGAGGGATGAGGTCGATGTCGCGCTGGTGGTGAATCCGGATCCTCTGCGGGGGTTGTCGAGCTCACTGCACGCTGCCATGAGCGCCATCGAGGCGCACGAGGACGAAGCCGGCGCGCTCGTCGAAGGAATCTTGATCACTCTCGTCGATCAACCCCTGATCACGCCAGAGCATCTGAATGCGGTCCTGGCAGCCGGCGCCGAGACCGGCCTCGCCGCCACGTCCTGGCCAGCGGCGTTCGGCCCCCCCACTTTCCTTTACCGGTCCTTTTTTCCTTCGCTGCGGCAGCTCCGCGGCGACGAAGGAGCGAAGAAAATCCTGCGCGCGGCACCCGCCCGACTCCGTCTTGTCGAGTTCCCCGGCGCCGCGCTGGATGTCGACGATCCTGCCTCCTACGAGCGCCTGCTGTCCGGCGCGAAGGCCTGAGACTCGACCCAGAGCTCGACCAGCGCCTCGATCCGCCGCCCCGCTACGACCCGCCGCTCGCGCAGCTCCTCGGCGATCCGGTGGTGGCGGCGCAGGAGGACGAAGGCGCGGCTCTCCCGCCAGAGCGACTCCTGGCGCTCGAGGAGGCGCACCGCCACATAGCCCGAGAGCGGCGCCACCAGGAGAACGGCCAGAGCCGAGGCAAATCCCCAGAGTTCCCAGGCGACGGCCGCTTCCAACCCCCAGGTCAGCGGATAGGCAACGATCCCGGGAAACACCTTGTAGGTGGCAATCTGGTTCTCCTCGTCGTCGAAGCGCCGCGAGACGAGCTCGACGACCGTGAACGGAACGACGTTGAGCAGGGCGCCGAGCACAGCGGCCGGCAGGGCGACAACGGTGCTGAAAGTGATCCGGGCGAGCGCCGCGAGCAGTCGGTGGAGCGGATAGCTGGCGATCACCTGGGCGTCACGCAGACCCGAAACGCGCAGCAGGTGGTCGTAGCTGCGCGCCGCCTCGACCGCTTCGGCCACCTCGCGGGGATGACTCGCGCGCAGGGCGTCGAGGCCGTCGAGGAGGGAGCGGCGGGAGTCGAACTCCGCCGCCATCCGCCGCGCCAGCGGCAGGGCGAGGGATTCGACCTCGAGGATCTGTGCCCCGCGCTCGACGAGGCGCGACTCTTCCCAGGAGCGGTAGTTGAGCGTGACGCGCTCGAGCGCCTCGGTGATCCGCCCGGTCAGCAGGCGCACCGCGGTCGCCTCGTCGCGCGCTGCGAGCTCGATCTCTTCCGCCGGATCGATCGGCGGACCAACGACCACCAGCGCGCGCGAGCGGAAACGCCCACGGTCATCGAACAGCAGCCCCACGGGCAGGATGCGGCTGCCAAGCGGTCCGAAACGACGCTCCGCTTCGAGCAGAATCCGCGCCGCGCCGGTCTTCAGCGGCTGCAGCTGCGGCTCGTCGTGGCTCACCCCCTCCGGGAAGATCGCCAGGATGCCGCCACGGGCCAGCTCCTCGTGGCACCGTGAAAAGGTCTCGAGGTTCTTCTTCGTGTCGACACCCTCGTCCTGCCGGCGGTAAACCGGCAGCACCCCGGCGAGGTCGCAGAGCTGTGCCAGCACCGGGATCTTCCACAGCGTGCTCTTGCCGAGCATGCGCGCCGGGAGCCGCAGCGGACCGAGGAGGAACAACGGATCGACCAGGCCATTGACGTGATTGGCGACGACGACGAGAGGCACCCGCCCGGCCTTGGCTTCACCGCGCGGCACGCGGTCCCCGCCGACGACTTCGATGCGGCGGAAGAAAACAGCCAATACCAGGCGGCAAAGCAGGCCGATCCCCCGATCGATCGCGACGCGCAGCAGCGAGGGGCGCGAGAGACCGGCGGGACCGGCGGCGGCGGAAAGAGAGGGCGGGTCGGGCGCGGGCACCGCTACGCCGGCTCGCGCCAGGCTGCGGCGGCGGCCACACCGCGGCGCTCGTCGACCAGGAACATGCCGATCAGGCCGAGGACGAAGAAGACCGCCGTGCAGAGGATCGCCACCCGCTGCGACTGGGTCGCCGACGAGACGAGGCCGAAGACCGGCGGACCGAATGCATAAGCGGCCTTGCCGAAAAGCCCCCAGAGACCGAAGAACTCGCCGGCCTTGCCGACCGGCGCGAACATGCCGACGAGGGCACGCGAGGCCGACTGCAGGGAGCCGATGCCGAGTCCGGCGGTGACCGCGATCACCCAAAAAGCGCTCTTGCTCGAGGTGACGTAGGTCGCCAGGCAGGTAGCGATCCAGAGCAGCAGCGAGACCTGGATCGTCAGCCGCGCGCCCAACCGGTCCTGGATGGCGCCGAAAGCGAAGGCGCCGCCGGCCGACGACACCTGCACCACCAGGAAAAGGAAAATGAGCTCGCTCGAGCTGAAGCCAACGGTGCGCTCGGCGTAGACGCCGACGAAGGCGATGATGCTCATCAGACCGGACGAGTAGATGAAGAAGACACAGAGGAACTTGGCGAGCTCGCGGAAGTGCCCGATCGAGCGCACCGTCGTCAGCAGCCGGCCGAAACCCTGGCGGGCGTAGTAGAGCAGCGGCTCGTTGCGCCGCGGCGCGCGCTCACGCAGGAAAAAGAAAGTCGGCAGCGCGGCGACGAGGAAGAAGAGCGCCGTCAACGGCCAGACGAGCCGTAGGCGGGGCAGATTCTCGAGCGTGAACCCACCGTCGATCATCGGCTTGATGAGCAGCAGCGAGGCCAGCCCGCCGAAGTAGCCCAGGCCCCAGCCGAAGCCCGAGATCCGCCCCACCGTCGCCGGTGTCGAGATCTCGGGCAGGAAGGCGGCGGTCAGATTCTCGCCGAACGAGAAGGCGATATTGGAGATCACGAACAGCACGAGCGCCAGCTGGATCGCTCCCGGGGTCACGAACCAGAGCGCCGCGGTGCCGCCGACACAGAGCACGTAGGTGACGAAGAGGAAGATCTTCTTGCGCCCCGACTCGTCGGCCATCGCCCCGACGATCGGCGACAGCAGCAGCACGAGCAGATTGGCGACGAAGATCCCGCCCCCCCACCAGGCGTCGGCGTCGGGCCCGGCCGCGACCAGGCGGGTGAAAAAGACGCTGAACGCGACCGTCACCACGACGGTGGTGTAGCTCGAGTTGGCGAAATCGAACATCGCCCAGGAGAAGATCTCGCGGCGGGTGACCGGCGGCGGCACTGTCGTGTCGGCGCTCAAGCCGGATCAGGGGCAGGTCTGGAAGGCGCTGGTGTCGGTGATGGCCGCGGCCGAGACGCCGAGCGTGTTGTCATAGAGCTTCGTCGTCTCGGTCCAGGTGTCGTAGACCGTAACGTGAAACTCGACGTTGGTGAGCGCCGCGAGAAAGACCCAGTATCGGTTATTCAGCGAGCAGCCGTCGACGATCTTGATCATCAGCTCGAATGCCCCGGGGCTGAAGAACCAGACGATTCCGGAGTCTTCGGAACCCAGCGGCACGAAAGTGCCGTTGCCAGTGACGTTCTGGAAGTTCTTCCAGGTGGCGCTGATCCGGAAGCGTCCCTTGCGCAACTCGCTGTAGCGGCCGTCGTACGACGGCATCGCGCCGTCGCCGGCCAGGATACGCGTCGCGCCGGTGCAGGAGACGAAGGAGGTGAAGGTCCCCTGCAGCCCGGGCTCCGCTCCGGCCGTCACCAGGTAGTAGCTCTGGTTTCCCTGCACGGCCACATTGGCGAGCGACGAGAAGTGCACGCCCTGGGCGCCGTTGTCGCTCGCCGCCACCAGATGCATGAGGGGGCTCGCCGGGTCGAAGGCGCCGCTGTAGAGGTAGATCACGCCGTCGAAACCGGCCTCCTGCACGCTGTTGAAGGTGCAGGTGCCGTTGGCGTTGGTGAACAGCGCCTGGCTCGAGTAGCGGACGATCTTTCCCGAGAGCGTCGGCGCCGGAGTGAGCGTCGTATTCGGGCGGTTGAAGGTCGCCCCGCCCGCGGTGGTGCCGTAGAACGCATAGGCTGCCTGCGCGCCCACCGGAGTGGCGCCCGCGACAAAGGCAACGCCGGCAACGGCGGCGATGCAGAGAATCTGGAAGAGGCGGTTCATGGCGGCGGCCCGGCGCGAATCCTAACCCATGCCCGTCCTGAGGTCGAAGTGGGCGCCGCGGCCGGCGGAGGGGATCCGGCGTGCAGGCCCTTCAGCCCTTGGCGTCGA
Organism: Thermoanaerobaculia bacterium; assembly: GCA_039932055.1. Classification (GTDB taxonomy): domain Bacteria; phylum Acidobacteriota; class Thermoanaerobaculia; order Multivoradales; family JAGPDF01; genus JAGPDF01. The sequence continues at coordinate 12,364 of JBDTQT010000054.1, read as the reverse complement.
ACCAGGTCGGACCGACGCCGGAGTCGACGACCAGCGGCACGGCGAGGTCCGCGACGCCGGCCATCTCCTCGCGCACCATCACGGCGACTGTCTCCGCCTCTGCCGCAGGCGCCTCGAGCACCAGCTCGTCGTGCACCGTGAGTAGCAGGCGCGCCTGCGGATGCTCGGCGCGCAACCGCCGGTCGACGGCGATCATCGCCAGTTTCATGAGATCGGCCGCCGTCCCCTGGATGCGGGCGTTGATCGCCATGCGGCGCGCATTCTCCTTCAGATTCCAGTTCCGGCTCTGGATGTCGGGCAGATAGCGCACCCGGCCGTAGAGCGTCTCGACCCGGCCATCCCGTTCGGCCGCGGCGAGGGTCTCCTGCATGTAGGCCTGGACGCCGGCGTAGCGCGCGAAGTAGACAGCGATGAACTGCTCGGCCTCCCGGGTCGAGATGCCCAGGGCCTGCGCCAGGCCGAAGGCGCTCATGCCGTAGATCAAGCCGAAGTTGATCGTCTTCGCCGCCCGCCGCTGCTCGGCGGTGACGAAGTCGACCGAGACGCCGAGCACGGTGGCGGCGGTCGAGCGGTGGATGTCCTCGCCGCTCGCGAAGGCCTCGATCATCGCCTTCTCGCCGGCGATGTGCGCCAGGACGCGGAGCTCTATCTGGCTATAGTCCGCGGCGATAAGCAGCGAACCGGGCGCGGCACAGAACGCCCTGCGGATCTTCATCCCGACTTCCGTGCGGACCGGAATATTTTGCAGGTTCGGGTTGACCGACGACAGCCTGCCGGTGGCTGCGACTGCCTGCTGAAAACGGGTATGGATCCGGCCGTCTCCCGCGACGAGCTGGGGCAGGGCGTCGACATAGGTCGACTTGAGCTTCGCGAGCTCGCGGAACCGCAGCAGATACTGCGGCAGCTCGTGCCCCGCCGCGGCGAGCTCCTCGAGGGTATCGGCGCCGGTCGACCAGCTCTTGGTCTTCTTCGTCTTCTTGCCCGCCGGGAGCTTGAGCTTCTCGAACAGGATCGTCCCCAACTGCTGCGGCGACTGGATGTTGAAACGCTCACCCGCGAGGCGGTAGATCTCCGCTTCGAGGCCGGCGATCTCGCCGCCGAGCTCGCCCGACATCCGGGCGAGGAACTCGATATCGAGCCGAATGCCGGTCTCCTCCATACCGACCAGGACCGGCATGAGCGGCGCTTCGATCCGGGCGTAGACCTCGGCAACCTTGCCCGAACCCAGCTCCTGGCGCAGCGCCGGCGCGAGCCGCTCGACCGTGGCCAGACGCTCGCCCACCCAAATTCCGATGCGCTCGTCGCCGATCGCCGGCTCGACCCCCTTGTCGAAGCCCGCCCCCTTCGCCGAGCGCAACTTCGAGCCGGTGCGTTCGAGCGCAAGGTCCTCGAGCGCATGCCCATGCACCGAGGCGCGTGAGAGGTACGAGACGAGCATGAGGTCGAAGAGCCGCGCGACGGCCACCTCCGCCCCTGCCGGCGCCAGCCGCAACAGCTCCTTGAGGTCGCAGCCGACGATCTCCCGCGTCGGATCGGCGAACCAGCCGCTCAGGGTGGCGGCGACCGCCGCCGAGAGCTCCCGCGAACGCAGGTCGACCCAGCCACGGAGGCTCTCTCCGCCAGCGGTCGTTCCAGCCACCGCGAGCGCGATAGGCCGAGCGGCCTCCGCCAGAGCGACCGTCACGTCCCCACCCACCGCCGCGGCGAGCGCCTCCCATTCCTTTACCGAAAAAGCGCCAGGAATCTCCGCAACGTCGCCACCGCCGGAGGCGGGCGCTTGCGCGCCCGCAGAAACTGCCGCGTCGAGCTCGGCGAGCAGGGTAAAGAACTCGAGCTCCGTGTAGAGGGCACGCAGGAGCTCCGCGTCCGGCGGGTCGAGCTGCAGCGACTCGGGATGGATCTCGATCGGCAGGTCGGTGTGGATGGTGACCAGCTCCTTCGACAGCAGCGCCTGCTCGCGGTAGGCCAGCAGCCCCTCGCGGTAGGCTTTGCGCGGCACTTCGGCGGCGCGCTCGAGCAGCGCCTCGACCGAACCGAACTCGGCCACCAGCTGCCGCGCCCCCTTTTCGCCGATCCCCGGCACGCCCGGGACGTTGTCGACCGCGTCCCCCATCAGCGCGAGGACATCCGCCACCTGCGCCGGCGGTACGCCGAAGTCCTCGGTGACGCCGGCCACGTCGTAGCGCTTGTTGCGGCCGGTGTGCAGCAACGTCACGTGCGGGCCGACCAACTGCATCAGGTCTTTGTCGGCCGAGACCAGCACCACCTCGTAGCCCTCGGCGACCGCCTTTTTCGCCAGTGTCCCCATGACGTCGTCGGCTTCGTAGTTGTCGAGCTCGAGGCGGGGGATGCGAAACGCCTCGATCGCCTTGCGGACGTAGGGAATCTGCGGCACGAGGTCGTCCGGCATCGGGGCGCGGTTGGCCTTGTAGTCGGCGTACTTCTCGGTGCGCACCGTCTTGTCCGAAATGTCGAGCGCCACGCCGATGAAGTCCGGCGCCTCATCCTTCAAGACCTTGCGCAGGATCTGGACGAAACCGAAGACGGCGTTGGTGGGCAGCCCCTTCGAGTTCGAGAGGCTGCGGATGGCGTAGAAAGCGCGGAAGATGTTGTGGAAGCCGTCGATCAGGACGAGCTTGGGGCGGCGCTCCGCGGCGGAGGCCGCGGGCACGGGCATTTCGGAGTCCATTTTCGGGAGCTTAGCCCACGCCAAGCCGCCGCCGCGCCGAAGCTTCGGCTAGACTTGGGAGTGTCGTTCGAAAAGGAGATGGCCATGCCGGAATACGTCCAGATGGGACTTTTCTCGTGGATCCTGATGGGGCTGCTGGCCGGAGCGCTGGCACGGTTTCTCCTCCCCGGCCGGGACGCCCTGGGCTGCTTCACCACGATGCTCGTCGGCATCGTCGGCGCCGTCGTCGGCGGCTTCGTCGCCACCAAGCTCGGCTTCGGCGGCTTCCAGGGCTTCGACGTCTACAGTCTGATCATTGCGACGATCGGCGCGATTGTCTTCCTGCTCGTCGTGCGGATCTTGCGCGGCAGCAAGAAGTCGAGCTAGGCGAGCCCGCCAGGGGCGCCCGCTGGCAGCAGACGCGCGGGCCGCCGCGCCTGCGCCAGGAGGTGGGCGATCTCCGGCAGCACCAGCCGCGAGAGTGCCAACTCGAGCGCCGCCGGCGAACCCGGCAGGAGGAAGATCGCCCGCCCCGCGACCAGCCCGGCGGTCGCTCGCGAGAGCATGGCGGCGGCGCCGATCTCGGCGAACGAGAGCATCCGGAAGAGCTCGCCGAAGCCGGGGATCTCCTTTTCGAACAGCGGCAGCACGGCTTCGATCGTGACGTCGCGCGGCGCCAGCCCGGTGCCGCCAGTGACCAGCACCACGTCGACCGCAGGCAGGGCCAGCGCCGCCTTCACCTCGCCGCGAATCTCGCCGATGTCGTCGCGCACCAGACCACGACTCACGATGCGATGACCCGCATCGCCCACCAGCTTGGCAAGCAACGCACCCCCTTTGTCGGTCCTTTCGTTCCGCGTGTCGCTGACGGTGAGGAGCGCAAACCCGAGGGCGGTTCCTTGCGCTTCCTCGCGATGCTCCTGGACGCTCATGCGGGAAGCTTACAAGGGAAGGGCTGCGCCTTCGGCGCCGGACCGGCCTTGCTAGGATCGGCCGCATGAGTCGAAAAGTGGCCATTCTCGGGGTACCGATGGATCTGGGGCAGGGGCGGCGCGGCGTCGACATGGGACCGTCGGCGATCCGCTACGGCCGGCTGCATGAGCACCTCGCGGCGATCGGCTGCGACGTTACCGATCTCGGCGACGTCGACGTGCCGGGCGCCGAAGAGCTGGGGGTCGAGCATGCGCAGCCGGGCGGCGGCATGGGCTACCTCGACGCCATCGTCCACGCCTGCGAGGCGACGATCGAGAAGCTCCTCGCCCTGCCGGCGGAGACCTTCCCGGTCATCCTCGGCGGCGACCACTCGATCGCCATGGGCTCGGTGACCGGCGCCTCGCGGCGCGAGCGCACCGGTGTCATCTGGGTGGACGCGCACGGCGACTTCAACACCACCGAAACCTCGCCGTCGGGGAACATCCACGGCATGCCCCTGGGCGCCCTGTGCGGCGTCGGCGACCAGAGGCTGATCGATCTCGGTTGGCCGGGAGCGAAGATCCGGCCGGAGGACGTCGTCCTCATCGGCGTGCGCGACCTCGATGGCGAGGAGGCGAAGCTCATGCGCAACGCCGGCGTCACGGTCTACACAATGAAAGAGGTCGACCATGTGGGCCTGCCGCGCATTGCCGAGGAGACCCTGGCGCGCCTCGGCAAGCTGCCGCGCCTGCACGTCTCGTTCGACGCCGACGTCCTCGACCCGGAGGTCGCTCCGGGAGTCGGCACGCCGGTGCCCGGCGGTTTCACCTACCGCGAAGCCCATCTCCTCATGGAGCTCTTCGCCGACTCCGGCCGCGTCACCAGCCTCGACCTCGTCGAGGTGAACCCGATCCTCGATCGCGAGAACCGCACGGCGAATACGCTCGTCGAGCTGGCGGCGAGTCTGCTGGGGAAGAGGATCTTCTAGAGTCAATTTCCGGTCTCGTCGTAGTTGCGGGTCGCTCCGGCACTCGGGATTCCAGGGTCGGCTGGGTTGGTGGGGGCACTCCGGCACTCGGGAATCCAGAGTCGGCTCCTATAGAAGCTGGTCGCCCACTCTGGATTCCCGAGCGCCAGAGCGCCCCTGCCAGGCAAGAGGCTTTTTTCTCCGCTGTACCGACGATCTCCTTACGTTCGCTGGAGGGACTCGAGCACTCTCATCGCGCGGTTGGCCATGGCCTTCGGCACGAACAGGTGATCGTGGTGATAGCCGGCGATGGCGTTGCAGGGGATGCCCTGCTGCGCCAGCGCTGTCGCGACCGCCGCGAGGAAGCCGACGGCGGCGAGGTCGGAGTGCACGGTGAGGGTGATCCAGGCCGACTCGAAGGTGCCCTCGATGCCGTGGAGCGCGGCAGTCTCTCTCTTCAGCACGAGCGTAATGCCTTCGGCTTCGCGAAAGGTCGCGAGCGGCAGGAGGCCTGGCGGGACAGTCGCCTCGGCGAGGGTGCAGAAGAGGTAGGTGCCCTCCTGAAGGACCGGCCGCATGCCTGCGAGCAGGCGACCGAGATCGCTTTCGCCGCCGCTCGTGCTCAATCGATCTCTTCGAGCTCGGTGTCGACCTTGACGATGTCGCGCTTGGCCGACGGCGTGACGACGACCTTGACGAAAACGGTGCGGAAGCCCTGCAGCGAGAGCTTGACGAGATGGTCGCCCGGGCCGGAGAAGTAGTAGGTCTTGCCGCCGCCGGCGCCGTCCCAGTCGTCCGCTTCGCCGAGCAGTTGGCCGTCGACGGTGACCAGCACCTCCTCCGGATCGACCTTGAATTCGGCGCCGCGGCGGCACTGGAAGACAGTCGCGATCGGCGGCGGCTCGGGGGCTGGCGCGATCGCGACTGGCGCGCTCTCCGGCACGGCGGTTTCCGTGACGGTCGGGACCGCTGCCGGTTTGGGGACGGCAGGCGCGGGCGCCGGCTTCGGATGCGACAGCGGTGGTTGCTCTTGCTCGACGCGCTGGCCGGCGACCGCCGGCGGCACTTCGGCTGCGGCGGCGGGCGTCTGCCCGGCGGGCTCCGGTTGCGCCGCTATCGCCGGCTGCTCCGACAGGGCGGGAAGGACATTCGCGCCGGTGGGGCCCACCGCTTTCGCCAGGTCGGGCGGCGGCGCCGGTTGTCGCAAGCCGAGCCCTACGGCCAGCGCAGCGAACAGCAACGCGCCGCCTGCCCAGGGCAGCCAGCGGCGCCAGCGCCGGCCGTCGCCGCGCGGACGGCGGACGATCGCCGTCGGCGCCGAGGTGGCGTAGCTCGCCGGCGGCAGCGGCAGAGGAGGCGCCGCGAGCGCGGGCGGAGTCCCGAAGGTTTGTCCGCCCGCCGGCGCTCCGATCTCCGCCGTCGCCGCGGTCGCCGCAACCCGCGCGAACTGTGCCGCGAGAGAGCGCGCGCGGGCAGCGAACGTCACGGCGTCGGGGATTCGCACATCGCGCTCCTTGGCGAGCGCCCAGCGCAGCAGGTCGATCAGATCCGGATGGAGCCGGCCGGCGACGGTCTCCGATTCGAACGGATCCTGGTGCAGGATCTGGAAAACCAGCGTGGTCAGCGTGTCGGCCGGGAACGGTTTGCGATGCATCAGGAGTTCGTAGAGCACGACGCCGAGCGAAAAGAGATCACAGCGCCCGTCCAGCTCTTGTCCCTGGACCTGCTCCGGTGCCATGTAGGCGGGGCTCCCCACCATCATGCCGGTACGCGTCAGCTCGGTCGACTCGCCGACCGCCTTGGCGACGCCGAAGTCGCTGACTTTGACGCCGCCCGCCGCCGGAAGCAGGAGATTCCCGGGTTTGATGTCGCGATGGATGACTCCGGCGCGGTGCGCCGCGGCGAGCGCGTCGGCGGCCTGCGCGACGATCTCCAGCGCCGCGGTGGTGCCGGGAAAGTCACCCCGCGCCAGCCGCTGTGACAGCGTCTCGCCGGGGACGAGCTCCATGACGAGATAGAGCTGGTCGTCCTCTTCGCCAAAATCGAAGACCGACACGACATTCGGGTGGTGCAAGCGGGCAGCGACCCGGGCCTCGCGAGCGAATCTCGCCGCCGCCTCTTTCGGGTCGCCTTGCCCGGCGGCGAAGGCCAGCGAGATCAACTTGATGGCAACGTCGCGGTCGAGCTGCGGATCGTGGGCGCGATACACCGCGCCCATCGCGCCGTGGCCGATCTCGCCGGCGAGCCGATAGCGGCCGATCTTCTCAGGTGGGATCACGCCGTCGATTCTACGGGAGTCGAGGTGCGAGGGAGCCCTCTGCACCCTGCCAGGGGGCGGATTCGCGTAAGATCAGCCTCGAGGTGTCGATGCTCGCCAATCGCATTCCCGACATTCAAGCCGCCCTCGCCGAGGCTGAGCTCGATGGCTGGTTCTTCGCTGTCTTCCAGGCGAACGATCCGATCAGCCTCGACCTGCTCGGTCTCGCCGACCGAAGCCTGGTGACCCGACGCTGCTACTACGTTGTTCCGCGCCTGGGCGAGCCGAGAAAGCTCGTCTCGACGCTCGAACCGGCCATGCTCGACCATCTCCCCGGCAGCAAGGCGCTCTACACGACCTGGCAGCAGCATCGTCAGCAGCTCGAGCACCTGGTGCGCGACTGCGGACGGCTCGCCGCGCAATACAGTCCGCGCAACGAGATCCCCAGCGTCTCGCGTCTCGACGCCGGCACGGCGGAGCTCCTCGCCTCGTTCGGCTGCGAGCTCGCTTCGGCCGCCGACCTCGCCCAGCGTTTCGCCGCGGTCTGGAGTCCGGAGCAGCTCGAGGGGCATCGCCGCGCCAACGTCCACCTGCACAGGATCGCGCTCGAAGCGTTCTCCATGGTCTCCGCCCATCTCGGAGCCGACCGCGCGATCGACGAGTACCGGGTTCAGCGTTTCATCCTCGAGGCCTTCGACCAGGCGGGGCTGCATGCCGAGGCCGAACCCATCGTCGGCGTCAACGCGCACAGCGCCGACCCGCACTTCGAGCCGACGCCCGAGACGGCGAGCCCGATTCGCCGCGGCGACTTCCTGCTCATCGACCTGTGGGCGAAAGAGAAGGCCGCCGGCAGCGTCTATGCCGACATCACCTGGTGCGGCGTCTGCGCCGATGCCCCCACCGCCCGTCAGGAGGAGATCTGGCGCATCGTGCGCGACGCGCGCGACGCTGGCATCCGCCTGGTCCAGGAGCGCTGGCCAGCGACGCCCGTGCATGGATTCGAGGTCGACGACGCCACCCGCAACGTCATCCGTCAGGCCGGCTACGGCGACGCCTTCTTCCACCGCACCGGCCATTCGATCGGCATCAAGGACCACGGCCAGGGCGCCAACATGGACAACCTCGAGACCCACGACACCCGGCGCCTCATCGCCATGACCGGTTTCTCGATCGAACCCGGGATCTACCTCGCTGGCGAGTTCGGTGTGCGCAGCGAGGTCAACATCGCGCTCACGCCGACCGCCGCCGAAGTCACCGGCGGCGCGCCGCAGGTCGAGCTCCTCCGCCTGCTCCCCTGATGATTTCGGCCCCCGCTGAGACGATCGCGGACGTCGCCGGCCGGCAGCGCAGCGCCGGCCGGCCAGCCCTCTTCGATCGTCCCAACTGGAGCCCCGACAGCGCCGCCGGCCGTCTGTTCCCGACCACCGCACCCGTGGGCGGCGAAGCCACCCTGCGGCGTACCTGCCTGCGCACGGCGGAGGAGCGCAGCGGCCTTTTCGCCCGCGCGCTCACGCTCCTCCCGGAACGCGAGCAGGAGCGTGCCGCCCTACTGCTGGCGCTCGTCGACGTGCTTTTCGCGACGGCCATCAACCCGGGCAGCACGGAGTCCAGGGTCGAGGATCTCGACCGGATCGCCTTCGCCATCGCCCGCGCGCTGCGCGGCGAGGGCAGCGCCACCGAAGGCGAGAGCTTCGCGCTCCGCTTCGGCGCCGAGTCGCGGCGTCGCAGCTTCACCCGCCGCGCGCTGGACGATCTCTTCGACGCGGCGCGCGGTTACGCCCGCCGGCGGCGGCCGGAGACGCCCGAGGAGCTGGCGATTCGCGCGCAGTTCCTCGCCGAAGCGTTCACCACCGCGCTGTTCGGCGCCGAGCCGACGCCGGCGGTCATCGACCTCGGCGCAGGCCTGTTGCGGCTCCTGGCGCTGCAGGCGCTCGCCGAGGATCTCCGCGCCCGGCACTGCGCGCTCCCCGAGAGTGACCTGCCGGAACCGGTGCAGTACCGCACGCCAGACGAGATCGGCGTTGCCGTGGAGCGCGAGTGCGCGGAGCTGCGCAAGCTCCTCCTCAAGGGCGCGCGCGCGGCGGGCGAGGTTCCGCTGTCCTTCCGCCGCCCGGTCGCCTTCGTGTTGCCAGTGGCGCTGTCGCTTCTGGGCCTGCTCGAAGACCGCCCGCCGGAGCTCGCCCGTCGCACCCCGACGGTCGGCAAGTGGACCCTCCGCCGCGCCTACTGGCGCGCCCGCTATACCCCGCTCAGCTAGGCGGAGAACTGAGCGGCGCTTTCTCGTGGCAAAGAAGTTGCAGGCTCCGGCGCTGTAGGCCACGACAGGTGATGGCCTCAAGCCACCTATCCAACATGAGGGAGCAATCGACATGGAACTGAAAAGCGAAATGAAGAATCTGGCCGCAGAAGCGAAGGCTCAGGCTGGCGTTGCCAGCGAGAAGCTGCAGGGCGCGCGCGAAGACCTGCGGGTCGAGCTCGACGATCTCCTCGGCTCTCTGTCGGACAAGGTCGCGGACATGCGAGCGACGCTCGCCACGGCGGCCGAAGACGGCGCGGAAACGGTCGGCAAGGGCGTCAACTCGATGGTAAAGAAGACCCGCAAGGGGATGAAGGACCTCGACAAGCGGTGGAAGAAGTTGGACGGCAAACAGAAGATCGCCATCGCCGGCGGCCTACTTGCCGTCCTCGCGGCGGCGGCGGTGACGCCGACCGTGGTGCGCAAGCTGCGCGCCAGACGCTGAGCCGACGGGCAGACGATCGGAGCGGTTCCACGGCGTCCTGGGTGCCCTCGGCGCGAGGAGCGCCCAGGATGGCAGCGGCGCTGTGGAACCGGCGAAGAATCAGTCCTGGATGCGGCGGATGAGGGCATCCAGGACGCCGATGTGGCGTTCTTTGCCTGGAATGAGACTGGCGATCAGGAGATTCCGCCCTGACGCATCCATGGCCTCGTCAGCGAGGGCCGCACGGTACTGCTCCAGGCCACGCATTTCGGCCTCCTTGAGCGCTTCCAGCGCCATGACATCTCCGAAGATGGTCGGTGAGTCCGCGATCGCCTTCGCGTAGGGCGCCCAGTCCGGCCCGCCAGCCATGACCTCGCCGCCGCGGCGATGGATGGCTTCCCTGAGCAGATTGGACTGGGTCTGATGCGCGATGGCGAGCCGGCTGAGAGCGAACGACTCCTCTGCATAGTCGTCGCCGACTCGAGAGATGGCGAGATTGTAGATTTCGACGGCAGAAAGTTCACAGTGCAGCAGCGAGTTGAGCCTCGAAACGCCGCAAACGCGTGGTTGCTTCATGGCAAATGAATGCCTCCTGCCCCGGGCACTGCACGACGGGTACCAGCGCGCCCCGACACCGAGCGGCACGAAAGTCCCCAACAGGCTCCCGCGCGCGGGCTGGCAGCACCACTACCGCCCGCCCGCGGCGCGAGCGCGGCGGCGATAGGCCTCTGCGTCGCCGGTGTTCCCGAGCCGTTCGAACGTATCGGCGGCGAGGAGGAGCGTGTGCCGCACCGGCAGCGCTTGAACCATGGCGGCGAGGGTCGGCTCGATCTCGCCGAAGCGGTGCTGGGCAGCGAACAGAATCGCCAGCCGGATGTAAGGGTCGGGATTGCGCGGGAACTGTCCGATCTCGCGCCGGAAGGCCGCTTCGGCCTCGGAATCGCGGCCGAGCCGGGCGAGGATGTCGCCGTAGGTCGCTTCGAGCGTCGCCACCGGCGGCGCGCCGGGGGCGCTGCTGTGCTCGCGCGCGCGCTCGATCTCGCGCCGCGCCTCCTCGAGCTTGCCCTCGGCGGCAAGCGCCTGGCCGAGCAGGAGGAGCGCCGGCACCCGCGGATGGGTCGGATCGCCGAGACCCTGGCGCGCCTCGGACGCCGCCGTCACCCAGTCGCCGCGCCGCACCGCGACGGCCGCCAGGATCAGCCGCGCCTCGAGCGGATTGGCGATGAGAGCGCGGCGCGCCGCCGCCTCGGCGCCTTCGACGCGACCCAGATCGAGCTCGAGCTTGGCGCGGTCGATAGCGAGCGACGGTGCGAGCTGCGGGAAGCGGCGCTCGGTCTCGTCGCAAACGGCAAGCGCCTCCTCGAAGCGGCCGAGGCGCCGCAGGACGCTGACGAGCTGGTTGCGCACGTCGAGCAGGTCGGGCTGCTCGCCGAGAAGCTGGACGCAGAGCGCGAGCGCCTCCTCGAGCTTGCCCTCGGCGGTCAGCGTGAAAACTCGTTGCACTTCGGTGAGCAGGCCGATGTGGGCCTTGGGGTCGGCCAGCGGCAAGTCGCTCGTCGCGGCGGTGCCACCGACGTAGCCGAGGGCCTGCAGGTGCGCCATCTCTTCGCGGCTCGCCGGCGCCGGCGGCTCGAAGGCGAGCGGAATTGCCGCCAGCTCCGCGGCGCGGTCCGCATACTCGCGCCGCATCTCGCCACGCAGATTCCGCGTCTCGCGGGGGTCGGCGAGGAAGTCGTAGAGCTCGGGGTCCGGTCCCTCGATGGCGTGGAAACGGTCGCCGGTGAGCGAGCGCAGTGGACTCCAACCCAGGTGCAGGCGCGGGTAGAGGGTCTCGGAGTAGACCTGCCGGTCGGCGTCTCCGACCCCGAGACCGAGGAGCGATCTTCCCGCGCCCGGTGCGGGGGGACGGATGCCGACGACCTCGGCGACGGTCGGGAACAGGTCCACCAGTGCCGCGGGAGCGGCGATCTTCTCGCCGGCGCGGCCGCCTCCGGGCAGCTTCAGAACCAACGGTACGTGCAGCACCTCACGGTAGAGCAAGACACCGTGCTCGTTCTCACCGTGGTCACCGAGCCCCTCGCCGTGGTCGGAGAAGACGGCGATCAGCGCGCGGTCGAAGTCGCCCCGGCGCCGCAAGCCTTCGACGAGCTCGCCGAGCGCGGCGTCGGCGGTGGCGATCTCACCGTCATAGGGGTCGGCGAGCTCGCGGCGGAAGGGCTCCGGCGGCGCGTAGGGGAAATGCGGCTCGTAGAGGTGGACGAAGAGGAAGTAGGGCCTTTCGCGGGGCACCGCGGCAAGCCACGCGAGAGCGCGTGCGACGGTCTCGGTACCCGGCCGTTGCAGCGCGCCGAGGGTCGCCGACTCCCAAACATCCATGGCGTCGTCGAAGTGGTCGAAAGGGTCGCCGAAACCGGTCTCACGGCGCAAGACGTAGCTCGAGACGAAGCCGCCGGCCGTGTAGCCCGCCTCGCTGCGCAGCGCGCCGGGCAGGTTGCGATGGTGGGCGGCGTCGAAGCAGTAACCGATGTTCGAGCGCACCCCGTCGTCAGGGGGCAGCAGGCCGGTCAGCAGCGAGGTGTGCGACGGCAGGGTCAGCGGCACCTGCGCGTAGGCGTTCATGCAGCGTATCCCCTGGCGTACCAGCGCCGAGAGATTCGGCGTGCGCCCGGCGGTGTAACCCCAGTCGGGGAGCCGGTCGGCGCGCAAGGTGTCGATCGAGACCAGAATGACCGGCGGATGGCGGTCGCCGCCGCAGCCGCCTAGAACGAGGCCGAGTGCGAGGACTAGCGAGGCCCAGCCGCGGAGCGCGCGCACGCCGCGCATTCTACGCAAGTATGCAG
>JBDTQT010000053.1:0-18125 GCA_039932055.1 Thermoanaerobaculia bacterium | reverse complement strand
TCGGCTTCCCCATCGAGCGTTGCGCGCGGATCCTGCTCACCGAGGTCCATCGCTACCTGCAGGGCGGGACCAAGCTCCAGCGCGTCATCGTCTGTCTGTTCGACGAAGCGACCTGGAAGCTGTTCGCGCGCGAACTGCGGCGCGGCTTCCGCTGAGGTCCCGGACCGGTCGCCGGCCGCGGGCGGCAAACCTCTAGCCGGAGCGCTCGGCGATCCGTTTCAATCCCCGCAGGTTCTGCCGGAACATCCGCCGGCTGGCGGTGTCCAAGCGTGCCAGCCGGAAGAAGAGAACGCCCGGCCCCGAGAAGCTCTCGTGCTGGCGGACGAACGTGCCGTTCGGTTTGGCGTCGAGATGGAACGCGTGACGCCCGGTGACGCCGCCCCCTTTCCCGACCCAGAGCAGCGCCCGCGAAGTCGTCGCGGCCTCGACCCGGGCGTTGAACTTGAGCGTCAGCCATCCGAGGTGGAGGGCGAAGCTGAGCTGCGAACCGTCATGCAGCGTCTTGCGGTCCGCGGTCTCGGCAGCGCGACACCCGGGCCACCAGTGCTGCCAGCTGCGGGGATCGGCGAGGAACTTCCAGACGATCTCCGGCGCCGCGGCGATCTGAATCGACTCTTCGATGCGCAGGCTGGTCAGAGGCACGGGGCCGCCCCTGCCATCAAGCGCCGAACTTTTCCAGCTTCCCGCCGTGGGCGAGCAGGAGGCCCATCAGCTCGCGCGACGGGAAGGTGCCGAGGTGGCCTCGGATCGCCTGCTGTTCATCGAAGGCGGTCGTCTCGTCGACGAACGCCAGGGGCGAGGCAAGAAGCAGCGGTACGGGATGGAAACTGTGGGCCGCCATCGGTGCCGGCGTCGAGTGGTCGCCGGTCACCGCGACGACGTCCGGAGCGAGCGCCAGCAGCCGCGGCAGCAAAGCGTCGACCTCTTCGATGGCCGCCGCCTTGGCGTCGAGGTTGCCGTCCTCTCCGGCCTGGTCGGTCTGCTTGACATGCAGGAAAAAGAGATCGAAATCCTGCCAGCGCTCCGCCACCCGGTCGAGGATCTCGCCGATCCGCTTGCCGCAGTCGACAACTTCCATGCCGCACGCCGCGGCGACGCCGCGATAGAGCGGATAGCCGGCGAAGGCGCCGCAGCGCATCTTGTAGAGCGCCGGCAGCTGCGGCAGGTGGGGGAGCTGCGAGAAGCCGCGCAGCAGCACGCGGTTGGCCTTGGGTTCGTCGGCGATCGCGCCTTCCATGAGAGCCACGGCGCGGGCCACCAGTGCCGCCGCCTTCGCCCCGGAGGGCGCCGTTTCGCGCGCCGCGAGCGGCGGGACGCCGAGCTGCTGCGGGTCGGTGTCGTCGACCGCCGCTCCTAGCCCATCGCCGGCAAGCAGCAGCACGAACCGGTGGGCCTCGCCCGGCACGACGCGTACGTTGGCGTCAGTGATGGCTTCCAGCGCGCCGTTGAGCGTTTCGCAGACACGGACGCATTCGGCGGTCGGGATGCGGCCGGCGCGGCGATCGGTGAGTTTGCCCTGTGAATCGGCGGTGGCGAAGTTGCCGCGCGCCGCAACATCGCCCGGTCGCAGGTGGAGGCCGAGGCCGAGCGCCTCGAGAATGCCGCGTCCGATGTCGAACTGCGGTTCGCACGGGTCGTACCCGAAGAGCGCCAGGTGCCCGGGGCCGCTGCCGGGGGTGATACCGGTCGCTACCGGAACGATGCGGCCGAGCGACGAGCGCGCGGCCAGAGCGTCGAGGTGCGGCGTGCGCGCTTTCTGTAGAGCGGTTCGCGGCTGCGCGGGCGTCGCGAGGTCGCCGACGCCGTCGAGTACCAGGAGAACGATCTTCGTCGCGTTGGGCTGGGCCAGGCGGGAGAGCAGTTCGAGGTGTCGCATGGGCGGCGGGCCGGGGCGCGAAGTGGGGGCAGGTCAGGCGACGAGATAGCCGATGGCGCGAATCTGCAGGCGGGAGCGCGGCTCGAAGCCGTTGCCGACCAGAGCGTAGGAGCTCTTGGCGGCCATGACCGGGAGCACGATCCAGCCGTCGAAGGTGTCTCCCGCGCCGTACGGTGCCACCACCGGCTCGATCTCGGCGAGCTTGATCCAGTGTTCGTCCTCGGGGTCGAACGAGCCCTGCAGCTCGAGGTAGGCGCGGTCGAGGTCGATGATCTTCTGTCCCGAGGGGTGCCAGACGGAGAACACGAAGCGGATCTCGTCGTAGGGCGCCGTGTCGATCATCTTCTGGGTGAGCACCGTCAACGGAAAGGCAAATGCCCCCGCCGAATCAGTGGCGAAGATCTCCGGCGTGGCGTCGAAGCTGATCTGCGTCGAGCGCGATTCGCGCGCGTCACTCATGAATGGGCCTTCCTTGGTCTCTGAATGCTCATTGCCCGCCGCGCGCCAAAGCGAGCGCACGTTGGATGTTGCGCGAGGTTCCTGCGTCATCGGCAGCGATCAATGGCGCGCCGATGCCGAAGGCGATCGCGCCCGCGGCACGATAGGCCGGAATCTCCTCGATGCCGAAGCCGCCGCCGGCGAGCATCGGCGCCAGGTCGCCGAGCGGCTGGCGAACCACCGACAGATAGGCTGGCCCGCCGACCGGCGGCAGCGGATAGACCTTCAGCAGATCGGCGCCGAGCTCGTGGGCCGCCACCAACTCGGTGGGCGTGAGACCCCCCATGCAGAGGAAGAGGTCGTGCTCGCGGGCGATGCCGGCCACGGCGGCACTGACGTTCGGGGTGACGATGAACTCGCTGCCCGCGGCGACGGCTTCGCGCGCCCGGGATGCAGTCGTGACCGTGCCCATGCCGATACGGATCGGCGAGCCGGAGGCGCGCAGATCGAGCAGCTCGCGGACCAGGTCGGCGGCGCCCGGGACGGTGAAGGTGACCTCGATCAGCTCGAGTCCATGCCGCACGAAGGAGCGCGCCTGGGCGGCCGCGACGGCGCGGTCCGGATGGCGGACGACGGCGACGATCGGGGCCCGCGAAAGGCTATCCGCGACGGTCGTTCTGAGGTCCGGCGCCAGAGTCTGCACGATCTGAACTCTATCATTCGGAGTCCGTCCGGCAGGTCCGTGCGCCGGCCGTCTCGGGTTACGCCGGCGGGACCTTGCGGCCGCGCCCGATGGCATTGCGGGTGCGCCGCAGCAGCCCCGAAAGCAGTGCCGCCTCGCGCTCGGAGAGGCTGGCGCGGGCGAGCAACTGCCGCAGATCGCGCGCCACGCGATGGATCGTCGTATCGCGGGCGAAGCCGACCTCGGCGAGCAGCTCCTGCAGTCGGCCGAACAGATGATCGATCTGGAAAACCGTGGCGCGCGACACCGGTTCGAGCGCGATCGCTCCAGGCGTGCCGCGCGCGACGTAGAGCTCGTAGGCGACCAGCAGAACGGCCTGGGCCAGGTTCAGGGTCGGGTTGGCCGGCGCCGCCGGAATGCTCACCAGGACGTTGGCGCGCGCCAGCTCGTCGCTGGTCAGGCCGGAGACCTCGGCGCCGAAGACCAGCGCCACGCGCGCGCCGGAGGCGTTCACGGCGAGGTGTTCGGGCAAACCCCGCGGCGGAACCACCGCATGCGGCCAGAGCCGGTCGCGCAGCGAGGCGGTGGCAACGACATACTCGAATCCCGCCAGCGCCTCCGCCAGGCTCGCATGGCGCTGCGCGCCAAGGAGGATCGAGTGAGCATGCATCGCGAAGGCGAAAGCGGTGTCGCCGAGCTCGGGCGCCGGCTCGACGAGAAAGAGCTCGGTGAGACCCATGTTGGCCATCGCGCGCGCGACGGCGCCGATGTTGCCCTCCTGCTGCGGCCGGACCAGGACGACGACGGGAAGGGTCACGGCCGGCGCACCGCCGACCAGTTCGACGACGCCACCACCGCCGTGTCGCCGCTGCCCAGCAGCCAGAGCACCGACGGTTTCGGGCGCAGCGACCCCAGGCGCAACTGGCCGCCGTTGGCGCCGAGCACGCTCATCGCCATGGCCAGAGGCTCGGCGTCCGCCGCGAGCGTCGTGACGGCGGCCACGCTCGAAACGCCGGTCGCCGGCCGGCCGCTGCGCAGGTCGAACGCCGGCAGGATCCTTTCGCCGGCGATAGTCAGGGCCGCGAGCTCCGGATCGATCACGGCGATCGCCTGGTCCACCAGAAGCACCCTACTGAGGGGATTGCCCGAGGCCGAGAGCGTGGGCAGAAAGAGCGGCCAACCCTTCCCGCCGGGTCCGGGGCCGACGCCGCGGGTCACCGAACCGAGCTCGACCCGCAGGTTGGTGGCGCCGGCTTCGACCAGGCTCCGCACCGCGAGGTCGACGGCCCAGCCGCGGACGAATCCGCGCAGGTCGAGCTCGCTGCCGGGCGCGAGCGCCAGCTGGCTCGTCTCGGCCTGGAGGGTCAGGCGAGTGCATTTCGCGGTCGCCGCGGCCTCTTCGAGCCGGTCGGGGGTGGGCAGAGCGCCGCGCCGGGCGGCCTCCTCCCACAGGCGATAGACAGCCCCGCCGGCGGGGCCGGAGGCGCCGTCGCTCCAGGTGCAGAAAGAGCTTGCGCGCGACAGCAGTGCGTAAACATCGGCTGAGAGCGCCGCCTTGCCGGTGCGGGCCGCGGCAATGAGCTTGTCGAGCTCGCGCTCCGCCCGGACGACGGCGTCCCAGGCGGCGTCGAGCGCCTTCTCGGCGGCCGGTTTCGGCAGGTCGAGCACTTCGACCTCGAGCCTCTCGCCGAAAGCCGAACCGGCGATTTGGAGCGGAGTGGGGATTTCGCCGCGTGGCGCTCCGGCTGGCCGCGCGGCGGTGAGGCTGCCCGAAAGGGCGGGAGTCAACAGGCAAACGGCCAGAGTCCAGGCCTGCGGCTGCGGGAGGCGGCGGAATATTCTCGTCACTAAATCATCATATGCGGGAGTTTTGCCGTGCCGCCCCTTGCGGACGGGGAGGGGCTTGCCACAGAATGCGCGAGCGTCACTCACCGGCAACCATCTCGCATCTGGACGAACAACAAAATGGCAACCGACCGGCTGAAAGCAGTTCTGATCCCACTTGCGCTGTGCACCTTCCTTGCCGGGTGCGGCAAAGTGAAGGCGCGCGTGGAGTTCAAGCAGGGCAACGCCTCCTACAAGAGCGAGAACTACCGCGAAGCCATCAAGTACTACAAGCGGGGGTTGGAGTTCGATCCAGCAGCGACGAAGGTCTGGCGGTCCGTGGGCCTGGCCGCGATGGCCGTCTATCGGCCGGGGGATGCCTCGCCGCAGAATCTGGGTTATGCCAATGAGGCGATCTCGGCATTCGAGAAGTTCTCCGAGGCCTTCCCCGAGGACGCCAAGATCAAGGACTACATCCTGACGATCCTGATGAGCTCGGAGCGCTACGACGAAGCACTCACGCGCCTGCGCCGGCGTTCGCAGAAAGATCCGAACGACAAGGAGAACAACCAGGCGATCGCGACGGTGTTGATCCGGGCCGGCAAGCTCGACGAAGCGATCACCTACGTCAAGAATCTCGGCCCGCGAGCCGACAGCGTCTCTCAGTACACGGTCGGCGTCGCCTGCTGGGACAAGGCCTACCACGATCCGATGCTGAATGCCGAGCAGCGTGGGGTCATCGTCGATGCCGGCATCGATTTTCTCCGCAAGTCGGTCGCCTCGACTCCGGACTCGTTCGATTCCCTGGTCTATCTGAACCTGATCCTGCGCGAAAAGGCGAAGCTCGAAGTCGATCCCGAGAAACAGCAGACGTTGATCGCCGAAGCGGTTACCTACCAGGATAAGGCCAAAGCCATCGTCGCCGCCCGCAAGGCCCAGGCGGCCGCAGCTTCCTGAGGCGACGGGAGAGCCCATGTTCGAAAGTGCACTGATCGAATCGCAGAAGAAGAAGGCGCCGAAGAACCGGATTTTGATCATCCAGATGGCGCTGCTCATGCACGTGGTGTTGATCGGCACGGTGTTGGCGGTGCAGTACTGGACCATCGACCCGGTGGAAGAGCCGCCGATCCAGGTCACATTCTTCCAGGCCGCGGCCCCGCCGCCGCCGCCGCCCCCCCCGCCGCCGCCAGCCGCTGCGAAGCCGAGCGCTCCGAAGGCGGTGGTGCAGCAGCAGGTCGTGGCGGAGATCGTCCAGCCGGTGACCGTTCCGGACGTCGTTCCCGAGCCCAGTACCGAGATTGTTTCCGAGGGCGAGGGAACTGAAGGCGGAGTCGAAGGTGGCGTCGAAGGCGGCGTGGCAGGCGGACAGGTAGGCGGCGTGCCCGACAGCACCGGCGACGAGATTCTGCGCGTTGGCGGCGAGATCAGCAAGCCGGTGCGCCTCGGCGGTGCCCAGCCGGCCTACACGGAGCTGGCGCGCAAGGCGCGGATCCAGGGAGTGGTGATCGTCGAGGCGATTATCGACAAAGAGGGCAAGGTGACGAACGTCCGTGTCCTCAAGGGCCTGCCGATGGGTCTCGACCAGTCGGCGGTGGATGCGGTCAAGAGCTGGCGATTCAAGCCGGCGACGTTGAATGGGCGGCCTGTGAGCGTCTACTACTCGCTGACGGTCAACTTCCGACTGCAATAAAACCGATCTCAAAAGGGAAGAGGAGAGGAGCTATGGATTTTAGCCCGATGCATCTGTGGGAGTCGATGACGTGGATCGCCCAAGGCGTGGCGATCGTGCTCGTCATCTGCTCTGTGTATTCGCTGTACGTGACACTCGAGCGCTTCCTGTTCTTCAGGAAGGCGAAGAAGCAGTCGCTCGATTTCGCCAAGCAGGCGACCGCGGCCTTGGCCAAGGATCAGATTCAGCAAGCGGTGGACGTGGCGAGGAAGTTTCCCGCCAGCCATCTGGCGCGCGTCACCCGGGCCGGGCTGATCGAGTTTCAGCTCGATTCGACCCGTGGTCCTTCAGGACTCTCGGGCTCTGACCTGGTGGAGGCCGCCCGTCGGGCGATCGAGCGCGAGACGCTGATCACCTACTCGGACTTCAAGAAGGGCGTCGGCACCCTGGCGACGATCGCGACCACGGCGCCGTTCATCGGCCTCTTCGGCACCGTCGTCGGCATCATCAACGCCTTCCGCGGCATGTCCTCGGGCGCCGGCGGCATCGCGGCGGTCTCCGGCGGTATCGCCGAGGCGCTGGTCACGACGGCGCTGGGTCTCTTCGTCGCCATCCCGGCGGCCTGGATGTTCAACTACTTCACCGGCGTGCTGGAGCGCTTCAGCGTCGAGATGTCGAACTCCTCGTCCGAGCTCGTCGACTTCTTCATCAAGAAGCACGGAGGCAGCGATGCAGTTGGGGTCCGCGTTTAACATTCCAGGATCGAGCGAGAACGACGTCAAGTCGGATATCAACGTCACTCCGCTCGTCGATGTCTGTCTGGTGATGTTGATCATCTTCATGGTGGTCACGCCCCTGCTGCGTGCCGGTGCCGACGTCAATCTGCCGCTGACTAACCAGCCGCCGAAAATGCCGGAGGGTGCGAAGCAGAAGACGATCTCCATGACGGCGCGCGCCGAGGTCGTGATCGACGGGGTGTGGATCCCCGATCAGAACCTCGTCGCGTACTTCAAGGACCTGCATACGCAGTCGCCCGAGAAGACGCTGGTGATCAAGGCGGACAAAGCGCTGAAGTACAAGGAAGTTCGTCGCATCATGCAGACCGTCAACGAGGCCGGGTTCGGTGGTGTCGGCCTGGTGACGGACAAGCGCGAGACGACGGGCAGCTGAGCAGAGCGGACCGGAGGACAGCCCGATGAGCATGAGCGTAGGTAGCGGCAGTGGCATCAAGAGCGAAATCAACGTCACGCCTCTCGTGGACGTGGTGCTGGTGCTGTTGATCATTTTCATGGTGATCCAGCCGATGCTCCAGGTGGGCTATGAAGTGGAGACCCCGCCGGAGGTCAAGTCCGCGGTTCCGCAGCCGCAGAACAGCGAGCAGATCATCATCCGCATGGATATCGAGGGCAAGACCTTCATCAACAAGGAGGAGGTCCCCAAGGCCCGCTTCGCCGAGCGTCTGAGGACGGCGATGACCGGGCGCGAGAAGAAGTTGGCCTTCTTCGCCGCCGACGGCGAGCTGACTTACGACAAGGTTGTCGAGTTCATGGATCTCTGCCGGAACAACGGCGCGCAGAATCTCGGAATCGTCTTCGACGATCTCCGCCAGTAGTCGCAGTACCCTCTCCCTTTTCCCTCCTCTCCCAGGAAGTCTGTCTGGCTCTCCTTCGACCCCTTCTGGGGGCGGGGTAGGGCTTGATATTGCTTTTCATTGTGATATCATTCTAATAGCCTAGGAGGGCGCGATGAAAGAACGGCAAGCGACGACGTGGAACGGCCTGTTGATGCTCCTCGTGCTTCTGGGGGCCTTGGGCGGCAGCGTGGCAATGACGATTCTTGGAGCGCAGGCCGGCGATCCCGGCCGGATCGTGGCGGGAATGGCCGGCGCCGTGGCGGCGATCCTTCTGCTGGCCGGCCTGTTCATGGTGGAGCCCAACCAGGGTCGGGTTCTGACCCTGTTCGGCGCCTACCGCGGCAGTGAACGCGCCGCCGGGCTGCGCTGGGCCAACCCGTTCATGACCAAGCGGGCGATCTCGCTCCGCGTGCGCAACTTCGAGACCGCGCACCTCAAGGTCAACGACGCCGACGGCAACCCGGTTGAGATCGCCGCCGTCGTAGTGTGGCGGGTCATCGACACCTTCGACGCCGTTTTCCTGGTCGACAACTACGAGGACTTCGTCCATGTCCAGTCGGAATCGGCGCTGCGCAACCTCGCCACCCAGTACACCTACGACTCGCACGCCGAGCACGAGAAGTCGTTGCGCGGCAACACCATCGAGGTCGCCGATCAGCTGCGGCGAGAGATCCACGACCGGCTGGTCCAGGCCGGCGTCGACGTGCAGGAGGCGCGGATCACCCACCTCGCCTACGCCCCGGAGATCGCCCAGGCGATGCTGCAGCGCCAGCAGGCGACGGCGATCATCGCCGCCCGCCAGAAGATCGTCGAAGGTGCGGTGGGTATGGTCGAGATGGCGCTCGAGCGCCTCTCCGACAAGGGCATCGTCCATCTCGACGAGGAACGCAAGGCCGCGATGGTGTCGAATCTCCTCGTCGTCCTGTGCAGCGAGCGCGCTGCGACACCGGTGGTCAACACCGGAACGCTTTACAACGGTTGACGGCGGCACTCTGGCCGATCGCAAACCGTTTCTGCTCCGGCTCGACCGCGAGCTCCATGCTGGCCTCGAGAACTGGGCCGCGGACGAGCTGCGAAGCCTGAACGCGCAGATCGAGTATCTGCTGCGCCGGGCGCTGCGCGAGTCGGGTCGGGAACGGCGGGCGGTTCCTCCTGGCCAGCAACCACTTCGAGACAAGGACGAGAAGTCATGAGCGACAGGCGGTGCAGCAAGTGCGGCGGAACCCAGCGGGAGGGCTTCCTCCTCGACCGCTCGCACAATGCCGTGCGGGTCGGCCACTGGGCGGAAGGAGTGCCGGAGTACTGGATCCTCCGGATCCTGAAAATGCGCGGGCGTCGAAGGCTGCCCATCCAGAGTTGGCGGTGCACCAAGTGCGGGCTGCTCGAGTCCTACGCCAACAGCCCGCAGACCTGAAAGGCAAGCACGGCGGCTCAGAACGGGGCGAAGCGCACCCGCAAGCGCCGCCAGGGAGCGGTTGCGAGAGCCAGCCCGAGCGCCGCGGCGGAAGGGAACGTCTCCGCCGAGAGCCACCTGTATGACAGCTCGAACACGGTGACGCCGGCCAGCGGGAACGGCTCGAGGACGACGGCCATGGGCCCTTCCCCGACTGCCCGGCCAGGCGTCTCCTGCAGCTCCAGGCGCCAACCGGGAAAGGCGACGACACCGGATTCACTGGCACAGACGGCGAGCGAGAGCTCGTCGGCGAGGGCCATCCAGCGATCGTCCTCGGCGAGCGCCGAGGCGCTCTCGCCAGCGGCCTCGAGCAGCTCCTCTTGCCGCCCGGCGAGCTCCCCGCGAAAATCGGCCCAGATGGGTTCGTCGCGCCAACGCTGCGAAAGGCGAAGGGCGTGCGCGGCCACGAGGGCGGCGAGATAGGGACTCTCAGTGGCGAAGCGCTCCACCCCGCGATGCCAGACCTCCTGCCGCAGGTCGGCCGGGAAGGCGCGAAAGTCGAGCGCCGCGCCACCCCCGGGAGCCAGCCGCGGCGACGAATCAGCCTCCCACCAGCCGTTGTCATGCTCGGCGACCGCCCGCAGGAGGGTCTCCCGGCGAGGATGGCCGACAAGCTCCGGCAGCCGGAACATGCGCAGCAGGTCGGCGGCGAAGCGAGCGTGATCCGCTTGGGTTACGTAGCGGCTGCCCTGCGCCCTCGAGCTCACAATCATGCGGCCTCTCCTCCTGGAACTGAACCTTACCGCGATGCCGCCCGAGTCACCCTGCGAAGGCTGCGAGGTGGGAGGCGACCTGCCCGGAAGGAGGTTGCGCGCGGGGGTAAAATTGCAGGCACCATGATCAAGATCACGCGTGACGAAGCGCTCGAGTATCACTCCCGTTCCCCCAAGGGAAAGATCGAGGTCCTGCCATCGAAGCCGACGGCGACGCAGCGCGACCTCTCACTGGCCTACACCCCCGGCGTCGCCGAACCCTGCCTCGCGATCGCCAAGGATCCCCACCTCGCCTACGAATACACCGCCAAGGGCAACCTGGTTGCCGTCATCTCCAACGGCACCGCGGTCCTTGGCTTGGGCAATATCGGCGCGCTGGCCGGCAAGCCGGTCATGGAGGGCAAGGGCGTCCTCTTCAAGCGCTTCGCCGGCATCGACGTCTTCGACATCGAGGTTGCGACCGAGGACCCGGAGGAGTTCATCCGGGCCGTGAGGCTCCTCGAGCCGACTTTCGGCGGTATCAACCTCGAGGACATCAAGGCGCCCGAGTGCTTCGAGATCGAGCGCCGGCTCAAGGCCGAAATGAACATCCCGGTTTTTCACGACGACCAACACGGCACTGCGATCATCTCGGGCGCCGCGCTCGTCAATGCCCTTGCCGTCGCCGACAAGAAGATCGAGGATGTGAAGCTGGTGCTTTCCGGCGCCGGTGCCGCCGCCTTCGGCTGCCTGCGCCTCTACCTCCAGCTCGGCATCCGCAAGGAGAACATCATCCTCTGCGACCGCAAGGGCGTCATCTATCGCGGCCGGCCAGGCGACACCGACGATCAGAAGATGGAGTTTGCCGCTGACACTCCGGCGCGCACTCTGACCGAAGCCCTGGTCGGTGCCGACGTGCTCGTCGGCCTCTCGGTCGCCGGAGCTGTGACGTCCGAGATGCTGCTCAAGATGGCGCCGAACCCGATCGTCTTCGCGATGGCGAACCCGACTCCGGAGATCGGTTACGACGAGGCGCTGGCGGCACGACCCGACGCCATCGTCGCGACGGGACGCAGCGATTATCCCAACCAGGTCAACAACGTTCTCGGCTTCCCGTTTATCTTCCGCGGCGCGCTCGATACGCAGGCGACGGACATCAACGACAGCATGAAGCTCGCGGCGACGCACGCCCTCGCCACTCTGGCACGTGAGGACGTGCCGGACTCGGTCCTCAAGGCCTACGGCCTCAAGTCGCTCAAGTTCGGCCGCGACTACCTCATTCCAAAGCCGTTCGACTACCGGGTCCTCCTGACCGTGGCCCCGGCGGTGGCGAAGGCGGCGGAGGAGAGCGGCGTCGCCCGCGTTTCGGTGGGCGAAGTCGAAGAGTACCGGCACCGGCTCGAGCGCCTGGTATCGCGCCGTCTCGAGCTCATGCGTGTGGTCGTCGATCGCGCCAAGGACGATCCGAAACGGATCGTCTTCCCGGAGGGCGAAGAGGACAAGATCCTGCGTGCGGCGAAGATCCTGGTCGACCAGGGGATCGCGCATCCCATTCTCCTGGCGCGCCGCGAGCGCATCGCCGCGAAGCTCGCGGAGCTCGGGTTGCCCGAGGACAAGATCACCATCGTGCACAACGAGAGCGCGCCGCAGTACGAGCGCTACGCGCAGCGCTTCCACGAACAACGTCGCCGGCAGGGAGTGACCCTCGAGGACGGTTTCAAGCGCATGCGCTCGCGCAACTACTTCGGCAGCATGATGGTCGCCGAAGGCGACGCTGACGGTTTGATCTCGGGGCTTACTTACGAGTATGCCGACACCATCCGGCCGGCGCTCGAGGTCATGCATACCCGTCCGGGAGTCCACCGTGTCGCCGGGGCTTATATCCTGATCCTCAAGGATCGGCTCTTCTTCTTCGCCGACACCACGGTCAATATCGATCCGGACGCCGAGACACTGGCGGAAATCGCCCTCTTGACGGCCGAGTTCGCGCGCCGCTTCGACGTCGAGCCGCGGGTGGCCATGCTGTCATTCTCGAACTTCGGCTCGAACGACCATCCCTCGGCCCAGAAAGCCCGCCGGGCGGTGGAGATCGTCCGCGCGCGCGCGCCCGAGCTGGCGATCGATGGCGAGATGCAGGCCGACACGGCGGTCATGGCTTCGGTGCTCCAGGAGACCTACCCCTGGGCGCGCCTCGGCGGGCCGGCGAACGTCCTGATCTTCCCGGAGCTCAACTCCGCCAATACCGCCTACAAGCTGATCTGGCGGCTGGCCGGAGCCGAAGCCATCGGCCCCATTCTGCTCGGAATGGCCAGGCCGGTCCACGTCTTGCAGAGGGGCGTAGATGTGGCGGACATCGTCAACATGGCTGCGATCTGCGTCGTCGACGCACAGGAATTCGCCGCCAGACAAGGCTAGGGAGCTTGCGCCGACCAGGCCGGCGGAAGGGCGGGCCGCCGGCCTTTGGCACCCTGCGTTGAGGATTGCCGTATTAGGAGATTAGAATCCCCCATCAACCCAGGGAGGGCAGACCATGAAGCGCATCATCGGATGGACGACGGTATTGGCATTGCTGCTGTTGGTTGCGCCGATTCCGGTGCAGGCGGCGGACAACGCGAAGCCCCGCATCGCGGTGCTCGAGTTCAAGAACAAGGCAGACGGGCAGTGGTGGTACAACGGCGGCGCCGCCGCCATGCAGGACGTCTTCGTCACCGAGCTCGTCAAGAGCGGCAAGTTCCGCGTCATCGACCGCGAGCAGCTCGCGGCGCTGATGCAAGAGAAGAACATGTCGCTCGCCGGTGATGTCGATCCCAAGACCGCCATCAAGGCAGGCAAGCTCCTCGGCGTGCAGTACTTCCTTACCGGCGCTGTGACCGAGTATGGCGCGCAGGGTACTTCGGCGCATGCGCCCGGCATCGGCGGCTTGCCGGGTTTCTCCGGCGGCAAGAAGACGTTCACGGCGGCGGCGAATGCGCGCATCATCGACACCACGACCGGCGAGATCCTCTGGGCGGACGAGGCGCGCGGTGAGGACTCGAAGTTCAAGCTCTCGATCGGTGGGATCGGTGGCGGTGTCGACTATGACGATCGGCAGTTCGACAAGGTCATGAAGCCGGTTGTGCAGCAGTTGGTCGCGAGCATCAAGGCCGCCGACCTGTAGTTCTCCGGAACCACGCAGCAAACTAAAAGAGGCGCTCGTGAGAGCGCCTCTTTTAGTTTGCCTTTGCCGCGAGTGCCGGTCGGTCGAGAAGCCGCGGGCGCCGCGCGCGGCAAGCGGAGGGTCAGCGGCCGCCGGTCAGGTTGAACGCCACCTTGAGGTCCATCCACATCCGCACCGGAACGCCGTTCTTGGTCGCCGGAGTGAAGCTGCAAGCGCGGGCGTAGTCGATGGCTGCCTCGTCCAGGCCGAATCCGGCCGAACTGCCGGCGGTCTGGACATCGGCGGCGCGGCCGGTCTCGTCCACCAGCACGCGAACGGTCACGGTCGCCTCCTTCTTCATGCGCTGGGCGAGCGGCGGATAGCGCAGGCTGGCGCGCCGCGCCACCTTTGGCGGTGTAACGCCGGCCCCCATGGTAACCAGGTCGCCGGGGCGGACCGTGCCGTCTCCGGCGGGACGCGCGGGAGCCGCTGCCGCGACCGCTGGCGGCGCGGGCTTGGGCTCGGCCTCCGCGGTCGTGGCTGCCGGCGGTGTAGCCGCCGCGGCAGTGCTCTCTTCCGGTGCCGCGGCGGCGGGTGGCGGCGCGACTGCCGTCGCCGGCGCGGTGGTCGCCGGCACCGTCGGGACCGTCGCCGACCGGGAGGCCGGATTCGCCGCCGCGGCGACGCGCTGCTCCTGGGCCTTCTTGGCGTCGTCGAGCTGCTTCTGCAGGGTCTTCAGCTGATCCTCGTACTGCGCCGAGGAGCTCTTGATCTTGTCGTCGACAATCTTCTGGATCTGCGCCTGGATCTCCTCGGGCGTGGGGCCAGCCGGCGCCGGCGCGGTGTCGGCGGGAGCCGCCGAGAGCGGCGCGTCGGCAGCGGGAGCCTTGGGCGACCCTCCCCGGCCGAACATCATGTAGCCGATCCCGCCCAGGACGACGAGGGCGCCGACGCCGGCTGCGATCATCATGCCGTTGTTTCTCGCTGGCTTGCTCTCCATACCCTGACGTTCGCGGCCGGCCGAAGTCTCCTCGCGCACGGTGCTCTCGCGCGCCGCAGCACCGCCGCTCTGTCCGAACGAAGGCGCCTGCGTCTTGTGCGGCACCGGTGCCGCGGCCGGAGCGGCGACCACCGGAATGGCGGTGGTCTTCTCGAGCTCCAACTCCTGCGTTTCGCGCTCGATCTCGTCGCGGAAGAGGTTGTGCATGAAGAAGGCGAGGTTGAAAGTCGTCGGGTTGTACTGCCCCTCGAACATCATCTTGGCGAGCGTCTTGTGCCAGGTGACGGCGTCGCCGATGCGTTGTTCGCGCGCGACGAGGCTGCGCTTGAGGAGATTGGCCAGCTCGGGATGGAGATTGCCGCCGTCGGCGGCGACGACCGCCTGATCGACGAGCGCCGCCTGGCCTCCCGCCGTGGAGACCGGCAGGGCTCGCCCGGTCAGCAGCTCGAAGAGGATGGCGCCGAGCGAATAGACGTCGTCGGCTTTCGCCGGTGGAGCACCCGCCAGCACCTCCGGAGCGAGGTAGCGGCCGGCGGACTGCTTGATCAGCGGATGGTTCGCGACCTCACGCAGGCCGGTCGAGGCTTCGAAGCCGAGAAGGCGCAGCTCGCCTTCGTTGGAGACGATCACCAGGTGGGGAGTCAGGAAACCGTGCTGGACACGATCCTCGCCGATTCGCGTCTCGTAGGCCACCGCGAGACCGAGGGCGATGCGCTCGGTCATCAGCAGGGCATGGTCGAGCGGGATGGGCGAGTGCTTCTTCGCCGCCTGTTCGAGAACCTGCGCGAGGGTCTTGCCCGAGATGTAGTCGTAAGCGACGTACGGCACTCCGCGCACCTGGCCGAGGTCGAGGCCCAGCCCGAGGTTCGGACTCTTCAGCGCCTGCTGCAGCGGCGCGCGCGACTGGATGCGCTGGGCGAGCTTTTCGCCATCCAAGCCCTGACCGTTGAAGACGCGCAGGAGTATGACCCTCTCGACTCCCTGCTTGCCGAGTTTGCCCGCGCGAAAGGTCTCGCCCAGAGCATCCTCCGAGAGCTTCTTGAGGAGAAGGTAGTTGCCGAACTGGTCACGTGTGTTCATTCCGCCCCCTAGACCCGGCGGCACGACGCTCGCGCGAGCGCCGCGACGGCGAAAGCCCTGTTGTCGATGAGCTGCTGTGGGCTATTCCACAGCGGATCGCGGGAACTGTCAATCTCGAAGTTCCCGCCGCTGCGGCGACTGACGAGTCCACCCGACAGCGGGAATCAGCGACCTGTCGCGCGCGAGCGCCAGGGCCGTTTCTGCCAGCGTTCGACATTGCGGTTGTGTTCCGCCAGGGTGTCGGCGAAGACGTGACTGCCGTCGTTGCGACTGACAAAGTAGAGAAAGGAGACCTCGGCGGGCAGCGCCGCGGCCTCGAGACTGGCGAGTCCCGGGGAGCAGATCGGGCCTGGGGGCAGGCCCGCGATGCGGTAGGTGTTCCACGGTGACTCCATGCGCAGATCGCTCTTCGTCAGATTGCCGTTCCAGCGGCCGAGTAGCTTCAGGGCGTGGATGATCGTCGGATCGGCGTAGAGGCCGATGCCGCGGCGCAGCCGGTTGGCATAGACCGCGGCGATCAGCGGGCGCTCGGAGTCGAGCTTCGCCTCCTTCTCGACCAGGCTGGCGAGAATCACCAACTCGCGCAGTGACCGGGAGTCGGCCGCCGTGCGCAGTGGCAGGACCCGGGCCTCATACTGGCGGCGGAAGTTCGTGACGAGCGTGTCGGCGATCCCGCGCTCCGCCGTGCCGGGAGCGAAGCGGTAGGTGTCCGGGAAGAGGTAGCCCTCGAGTTGGCCGGCCGCCGGGTCGAGCGCGGAGATCCGTTCCGGGCTCGCGAACTCGGCGCGCAGTCGTCCGGCTTCGCCGAGGCCGGCGGCGGCGAGCACCTGCGCGGTCTCGTCGACATCGAGCCCTTCGACGAGCGTGACCGCGACCGTGCGGATCTCTCCCCGTTGCAGCTTGCCCAGGATCTCGACGGTCGACAGGGCGGCGGCCAGCTCGTACTCGCCAGCCTTGAGAGGTGGCGTCGCCAGACCCCACCGGAGCCAGGCACGGGCGAGCAGGGCCGAGCGGATCCGACCCGTGCTCTCGAGGCGGCGGAGGATCTGGCTGGCACTCTCGCCGGCGGGAACGGCGAAGACGACCGCTTCCCCCGGCGGGCCCGCGCGATGCAGCTCCCGCCAGCCCCAATAGCCGCCGCCAGCGGCGGCGAGCAGCGCCACGACCACCACGATCCCCATCAGGCGAACGCTACGGGCGAAGCAGCCCCGCCGCCTCTCGGGTGGCGACAGGACAGGCGCGGAGCTCAAAGCGCCCGCACCCGGCGGCGGTCGAGCGCCTCCTGCAGCAGCAACTGGGCGGCGAGCGCATCGCGCCGCGCTTGTCGCCGCGCCGGCGGGACACCGGCTTCGCGCAGGCGATGGTCGGCCTCCCGGCTGGTCAGCGTCTCGTCGATGGTCTCTACGGGCAGGCCGGACAGGGTGCCCAGGCGGGCCGCGAAGCGCCGCGCCCGGACGGCCGGCGGGCCGGCTGAGCCGTCGCTGCGCAGCGGCTCGCCGACGACGATCCAGGTGACCCCTTCGCGGCGGGCGATCTCGGTGATGGCGGCGAGGGCACTGGCGTCGTCGGTGCGCGCGAGAGTCTCGCTGGGCAGCGCGTAGGTGCCTTGCGGATCGGAGATGGCCACCCCGATTCTGCGCTCGCCGAAGTCGATTCCGAGGGCTCTCATGGGTCCGGGAAGGGGCGCCGCCTGTGCTAGCATTCCTGCGCTGTACGGCGTCCTTTTGGAGATCTTGAAGGACGCTCCACGCAATTCGCAAGTCCCGGAGGACAAGGCAGATGCACGAAGTCTACATCCTCGCCGGTGCGCGCACTGCGATCGGCGCTTTTCAGGGCGTTTTTCGTGACCAGGCGGCGCCGAAGCTGGGTGCCCGCGCGCTCGCCGGTGCAATCGAACGCGCCGGTGTCGCCCCGGCGGATTTGCAGCAGGTCTACATGGGCTGCGTTCTCGCGGCCGGAATCGGCCAGGCCCCGGCCCGCCAGGCGACACTCGGCGCCGGCTGTCCGGAGTCGACCGGTGCGATCACCTTCAACAAGGTCTGCGGCTCCGCCATGCGGGCCGTCATGTCGGCGGCGAACGACTTGCGCTGCGGCGATTTCTCGCTGGTCGCGGCCGGCGGCATGGAGAACATGAGCCAGGCGCCCTACCTGGCGGTGGGCGTCCGCGACGGCTTGCGGCTGGGTGGCGGCAAACTCGTCGACTCCCTGGTGCACGACGGTCTGTGGGACCCCTACGGCGACAAGCACATGGGCAGCTGCGCCGAGACCTGCGCCCGCGAGTACAAGCTGACGCGCGAAGAGCAGGACGCCTTCTCGCGCGCGAGCTACGCCCGGGCGCGCGCCGCGCAGGAGAGCGGACTTTTCGCCGCCGAGATCGTGCCGTACGAGATCGTCTCGCGCAAGGGCACGACCGTCGTCGACCGCGACGAGGAGCCGGGAAAGTCGGATCTCGAGAAGATGGCCGGATTGAAGCCGGCGTTCGACAAGGACGGCACGGTGACCGCCGCCAACGCCAGCAAGATCAACGACGGCGCGGCGGCGCTCGTGCTCGCCACGGGCGACGAAGTAAAGCGCCTGGGCGTGAAGCCGATCGCCCGCCTGGTCTCCCAGGCCTCGCATGCCCAGAAGCCGGAGTGGTTCAC
>JBDTQT010000052.1:0-18208 GCA_039932055.1 Thermoanaerobaculia bacterium | reverse complement strand
CTCTTCCCGACGGAGGCCCGCTTCGACTCGCACGTCGACGACACGGTCCTCGATCGTATCGTCGCGCCCCGGGTGGAGAAGGCGCGGCATCTTGCGGCGCGAATCCGCGCCTACCAACAAGGTGATCTCCAGAAATACGTGCTGTATGTCGTGGTGGCCATCGTGGTCCTCCTGCTGTTCAATCTCCGGCTCGACTGGCTGGCGGGGCAGCTGTTCGGTCGATGACGGCGCGGTCGATCCGAGGTGACGAACGGTGATCGAGATGCTCGCGCACTTTGTCGCGCTGCTGCTGTTCCCGCCTCTGCTCCTCGGGGTCGTCAACCGGACCAAGGCGGTGGCTGCGGGGCGTCGCGGCCCAAGCCTCTGGCAGGCCTACTTCGACCTCGGGAAGCTCGCGCGGAAGGAGGTCGCGCTCAGCCAGACCACGACATGGATCTTCATGGCGGCGCCGGTAGTAGCCGTCGCCACCGCGCTGTTTGCCGGGCTACTGGTGCCTCTTGGGTCGTTCGCCGCGCCGATATCGTTCACCGGCGACTTCGTGCTGCTGACCTACCTCTTCGCGCTCGGCCGGTTCTTCACCGCGGCAGCGGCGCTCGACACCGGTTCACCTTTTGAAGGCATGGGCGCGGCGCGCGAGGTCGGGTTTGCCTGGCTGACGGAGCCGGCGCTCTTTTTCGCTTTCCTCGCGTTGGCCCGCATCTCCGGCTCGCTGCGTCTCTCGCAGATGTTGCGCGCGACGGAGGGGGGGCTGTGGCTCGAGCGCACGGCACCGCTGCTGCTCACCGCCGCAGGAATTCTCATCGTCCTGCTCGCGGAGTGCAGCCGCATGCCGGTCGACGACCCCAACACCCACCTCGAGTTGACGATGATCCACGAGGTCATGGTCCTCGATCACAGCGGGCCTCTACTCGGGTTCGTCGAGTATGGCGCTGCGCTCAAGCTGTTCGTCCTCGAAGCGATGCTGCTCCACGTCATGGCCCCGACCGCCGAAGTGGGCGGCTGGCCCGGCTACCTGCTCTTCCTCCTCGGGCTCGTCGCCGTCGCCGTCGGCATTGGCATCGTCGAGTCGGTCATGGCCCGCCTCCGGCTGCTGCATGTGCCGACCCTGCTCATCGCCGCGGTCCTGTCCTGTGGCTTCGCTTTCCTGCTGCTGAACCGGTGATCGCCATGGACTCCCTCCTGAGCTTTCTCGTCGCCGGTCTCCTGCTGATCAACCTGGTCGCCCTCGGCACGAGCCGGATCGGTACGGTGGTGCGCGCCATTGCGCTGCAGGGCGTGCTGCTCGGAGTCCTCGCCGTGGCCGCGCATGGCGAGGTCAGCAACCGCGTGGTGGCGCTCGCCGTGGCGAGCATTCTGCTCAAGGGCTGGCTGATTCCGCTGATCCTGTTCCGGGCGCTGCGCCAGGTCGCGATCAAACGCGAGGTGGAGCCGTCGCTCGGGCTGCTGCCGTCGCTGCTTCTCGGAGCGCTGGCCACCGTACTGTCGGTGGTGGCTTCGACCCGCCTGCCGCTCGCCGAAGCCCGGCTGGCGCCACTCCTGGTACCGGCCTCGTTCGCCACGGTCGCGGCGGGGTTCATCCTGATCACGACGCGGCGCAAGGCGATCAGCCAGGTGCTCGGCTTTCTGCTGCTCGAGAACGGCATCTTCGTCTTCGGCCTCCTGCTGGTCGAAGCCATGCCCTTCCTGGTGGAGGTCGGCGTGCTGCTCGACCTCTTCGTCGGCATTTTCGTGCTCTCCATCATCATTCACCACATCAACCGCGAGTTCGCCTCACAGGATACGCGGCGGCTGTCGTTGCTCAAGGAATAGGCGATGGGTTTGCTCCCGATCATTCTTCCTCTGGCGATGGCGATCATCGTGTTCTTCACGCCGTCGAGGAGATGGCGTCCGCGCTTGCTGGCGGCGACGGCGCTGGCGCACTTCGCTCTGACCGTGACCGCGCTCGCCTCACCCGCCCCCGCGAGCTTCGGCGAGTGGTTGCGGCTCGATGCTCCGGGGCGGCTTCTGCTGGGGATCATCAGCCTGCTCTTTCTCTGTTGCGCGATCTACTCGGTGGGCTACCTGCGCTACCGTGTCGAGCGCGCCAACCGCCGCTTCTGCGCCTGTCTGCTGGTGGTCCTGGGAACCATGAGCCTGGTGGCGTTCTCGCAGCACCTCGGCCTCCTCTGGGTGGGGATGGAGGCCACGACGCTGGCGACGGCGCCGCTGATCTACTTCAACCGGACGCCGCGGTCGATCGAGGCCACCTGGAAGTACCTGGTGATCTCATCGGTCGGCATTGCAATGGCGCTCTTCGGCTCCTTCTTTCTGGCCTACGCGGCCCTCCACGGCGGGGGCGCGGCCTCGCTGCTCTTCCCCGACCTGCTCGCCGGAGCGGCGAATTTGTCGCGACCCTGGTTGCGCGCCGGCTTCACGCTCCTGTTGGTGGGCTACGGCACCAAGATGGGCCTCGCGCCGATGCATACCTGGAAGCCCGATGCCTATGGTGAAGCGCCGGGCGTGGTCGGCGCCGTCCTCGCGGGCGGAGTGACGAGCTGCGCCTTTCTCGCTCTCGCGCGCCTGACCCAGATCACCGCGGCGGCGGGAGAGGGCGAGTACGCCAACCGCCTGCTGGTGATGATCGGGATCGCCTCGATGGGGGTCGCTGGCGCGTTGCTTCTGGGGCAGCGCGACCTCAAGCGAATGCTCGCCTACTCGAGCGTCGAGCAGATGGGAATCCTGGCGCTCGCGACGGGTCTGGGCGCCGGCGCGACGTTCGCCACGCTCCTGCATCTCGTCAACAATGCCCTGGGCAAGGGAGCGCTCTTTCTCACCGTCGGCAATCTGCACCGGGCCTTCGGCGGCAAGACCACCGGCGAAGTGCGCGGCGCGCTTCGGCGCCTGCCGATATCGGGGACGATCTTCCTCTTGAGCTTCTTCGCGGTCACCGGTTCGCCGCCCTTCGGGCTCTTCGTCAGCGAGATGCTGATCCTGAAGTCGATCTTCGCCGCCGAGCGCTGGCTGGTCGGCGCTCTGTTCCTCGCCGGCCTGTTCGTGGTCTTCGCGGGGATGGGAGCGACCTCGCTCGCGGCTCTCCAGGGCCGCCCACCGGCGAGCGCTCGAGCGTCCGCGTATCGTGACGGTCTGGCGACCGCCGCGCCGGCGATGCTGCTGCTCGGCCTGGTTCTGCTCTTCGGCCTGCACCTGCCCGACGGCGTGCAAAACCTGATCGCGGATGCAGCTGCCGCGCTCGAGGTGGGGCGATGACCACCGGGGCGAAGCTGGCGCGCGTCCAGTCTGGCATTTCGCTGGCGCGTACGGCGCTGCCCGAGCTCGTTCCGGAGGAGCTTGCCGCCGCGCTCGTGCGCGGGGTGGAGGGCGGACAGCGGGTAGTCGCCTACTTCGGCGTAGCGGACAACGCGCACCTGCGCCTCTACCTGGTGCTGGCCGACGACGCCCGTTCGGAGCTCGCGGTGGGGACGGCGCGGGTCGCGGGCGAGAGCTTTCCGTCGGTGGCCCTGGTCTGCCCGCAGGTGCAGCTTTTCGAACGCGAGATCGAGGAGCAGTTCGGAGCGCGCCCGGATGGCCACCCATGGGCCAAACCGGTGCGCTTCGCGCCGCGCCTCGGAGCGCCGCACACCAATGGCGGGGGCAGTGGAAATCTCGCCGCGGGAATGCCCGGTGTTGTCGACTATTTTCGCGTCGAAGGTGCCCAGGTCCACGAGGTTGGCGTCGGCCCCGTCCACGCGGGCGTGATCGAACCGGGGCATTTCCGCTTCCAGTGCCATGGTGAGCAGGTCTTTCATCTCGAGATCAGCCTCGGGTACCAGCATCGGGGTGTCGAGCGGGCGCTCCTGGGTGGTCCGGATCGGCGGTCGATCCACTACGCCGAGACCGCGGCCGGAGACACGACGATCGGGCATGCGACCGCCTACTGCGAGGTCCTTGAGGGACTCGCCGAGGCGCGGGTCCCGGCGCGCGGCGCGGCGCTGCGAGGCATCGCCCTCGAGCTCGAACGCCTGGCCAACCACACGGGCGATCTCGGTGCGCTTGCGGGCGATGTCGGCTTCCTGCCCACCTCGTCCTATTGCGGTCGAATCCGCGGCGACTTCCTGAATCTGACGGCGGAGCTCTGCGGCAGCCGTTTCGGGCGCGGCATGGTGCGCCCTGGCGGTACGAGGAGCGATGTCGACGGCGAGCTTGCGCGCCAGCTGCTCGAGCGACTCGAGCGCGCTCTGGCGGATACGCAATCGGCCGTCGACCTCCTCTGGGAGTCCGCGTCGGTCATGGAGCGTTTCGAGGCGACGGGGGTCGTACCGCGGGAGATCGCCGTCGCGCTCGGTCTCAAAGGGCCCGCCGCGCGCGCCTCGGGTCTCGACCGCGATGCGCGCCGGGATCATCCCGGCGGGATCTACCGCTTCAGCCAACTGCCGGTGGCGCTCGCCGAGACCGGGGATGTGTTCGCCCGCGCCTATGTCCGGTGGCTCGAGATCCAGCGCTCCACGGCCTTCATCCGCGAGCAGATCGAGGCGCTGCCCGGGGGGCCGGTGACCACCGAGGTCGGAGCACTCGCGCCGATGAGGATCGTTGTATCGCTGGTGGAAGGGTGGCGCGGCGAGATCTGTCATGTCGCCCTCACCGACGACCGCGGCCGCTTCGAGCGCTACAAGATCGTCGATCCGTCGTTTCACAACTGGAGCGCGCTCGCCTGGGTGATGCGCGGCGCCCAGATATCCGACTTTCCGCTGTGCAACAAGAGCTTCAACCTCTCCTACTGTGGTCACGACCTCTGATCGCGGGAGCCCTCGACGATGATCCACCTGATACGCGCGCGGCTCCAGCAGAAGCACCGAACGATGCGCTACCCCGACGGACCGCCGCCGACGCTACCCGAGCGCTTCCGCGGCCAGCCGGTGTTCGGCGCCGAGGCCTGCACCGCCCTCTGCTCGGAGGTGGGTGCGAAGTGCGCCGACGCCTGTCCGACCGGCGCGATACGCCTCGAGCCGGGGCTCGAAGTCGACCTCGGAAGGTGCCTCTTCTGCGGCGAGTGCGCCGACGCCTGTCCGACCGGCAAGCTCACCTACGGCTCCGACTACCGCCTGGCGGCGCGCACGCGCGCTGACCTCGTCGTCGACGAGCGCGAGAGCGTGCGCCTGGCGACGGCGCTCGACGACAAGTTGCGGCGGCTCTTCGGGCGCTCGCTCAAGCTGCGAGTGGTGAGCGCCGGTGGCTGCAACGGCTGCGAGTCCGACGTCAACGTGCTGCAGACGCTCGTCTGGGACATCGGCCGCTTCGGCATCCAGATCGTCGCCTCGCCGCGGCACGCCGACGGGCTGATCGTCACCGGCCCGGTAACCGAAAACATGCGGCTGGCCTTGCGCAAGACCTACGACGCCGTGGCGCCGCCCAAGATCGTCATCGCGGTGGGCGCCTGCGCGATCTCGGGTGGCCCCTACATCGACCACCCGGAGGCGCACAACGGCGCCGACGCAGTCGTGCCGGTCGACCTCTACGTGCCGGGTTGCCCGCCCCATCCACTGACGATTCTCGACGGCCTCCTGCGGCTCCTGGGCCGCCTCGAGGCTAGAGGTAGCCGAGCGACTTGAGGAGCTCGGTGGTCTCCTTGTCGACGGCCCGCGACTCGTCGCAGATACCTTCGTCGGTGTTGCAGGGGAAGCTGGGGGCGCGCCACCACTTGCCGATCGCGTCCTGCAGGCGCTCGACTTCGGCGGGGTGAAGATCGGCGACGTTCCTCGTCTCGCCCGGGTCGGTCTGCAGGTCGAACAGCGCCCAGGGCGTGCCCTCGGCGCTGATCCAGCTCTGCTCCAGCTTGTGGGGCGAAAAGTGGAGCGTGTAGCGCTGGTCGCGGGCGACGCGGATCCAGGCGCGATTGGTGGCCGTGCCGCCCTCGGAGAAGCTGAGGACCGCGTTGGCCTCCGGCTCGGGCGGATTTGCGACCCGCGGCCAGAGGCTCTGCCCCTGCGCCCACCGCCCCTCGGGCAGTTTCACTCCAGCGGCGGCGAGGAGCGTCGGCGCGAGGTGGAGAAGCTGTACCGGCGCGCGGTCGACGCCTGGCTTCAAGCGCCCCGGCCAGTGCAGGATCAGCGGCACGTGCAGGCAGGTCTGGAAGGCGAACCGCCCGTGGTTGAAATAGTACCCGTGTTCGCCCAGAGACTCGCCGTGATCGGAGGTGAAGGCGGTCAGCGTGTCGCCGAGGAGCTCCTTCTCGCCGAGGCCGGCGAAGAGCTTGCCGATCTCGTGGTCGACGTACGAGATCTCGGCGTCGTAACGTGCGACGTAGAACGCCAGACGGGTCTCCCCGTCGATGACCTGGCCTTTGCCGATGCCGGCGAGCTCCTGCTTGCGGCGGTTCGAGACCGGCACCTGGATCTTGCCGTCGAAGAGGGCATCGTTCTGGAAGCGCGACTGAAATTCTCTCGGCGGGATATACGGCGCGTGCGGGTCGAGATAGTGCACCCAGAGGAACCAGGGCTTCGCGGGATCCATCTTCCCGGCCGCGGCGAGCGCCAGGCGCGTCACGTTTTCGGCGCCGTTCGGATCGGCATCGCCTTCGGGCGGCGGCAGCTTCCACGACTCGAGGAAGGTCTCGAAGCCCTGGTCGAAGTAGAACTCGCGCCCGACCGCGCCGTTGGCGACCACGGCGTGCGTCGTGTAGCCGGCGCGCTGCAGCACCTCGGCGAGCATCGTGAAGGTGCAGGGCAGCGGGATGCCGATCTGCCGGACGATGCCGTTGTCCTTGGGGTAGGTCGAGGTGAGAATCGAGGCGAATGACGGACCGGTCTTCGGCCACTGCGACTGCGCCTGGTCGAAGCGCAGCCCTTCGGCGGCCATGCGGTCGAGGTTCGGTGAAGTGGCGCGACCGTAGCCCCAGGCGGAGAGGTGGTCGGCGCGCAGCGTGTCGACGGTGACGAGCAGGATGTTCGGCGGTCGAACGCCCGCTTTGGGCAGGAAGGCTGCAGCGCTGGCGGACGCTTCGTCCTGTCCCGCCGGGGTGGCGGAGCGCTGACAAGCGGATCCGCCGAGAGCCAGGATTGCGACTCCCGTCAGGGTGATGGCGCGCCGCAGCTTCAATGCGCGTTCAGTCGAAGGCCGTGCCGCAACGTCATCCAGAGGATTTTGAAGTCGAGGCCGAGCGACCAGTTCTCGATGTAATAGAGGTCGAACTCGAGGCGCTTGCGGATCGAGGTGTTGCCGCGCCAGCCGTGGACCTGCGCCCAGCCGGTGATACCCGACTTGACGCGGTGGCGGATCATGTACTGCGGCAGATGCTTGCGGAACTCGGCGACGAAGGTCGGACGCTCGGGGCGCGGACCGACGAGCGACATGTCGCCGCGCAGCACGTTCCACAGCTGCGGCAGCTCGTCGATCGACCAGCGGCGGATGAACGAGCCCAAGCGGGTGCGCCGTGGGTCGTCCTCGACCGCCCAGACCGGGCCGGTCGAAGCCTCGGCGTTCATCCGCATCGAGCGCAGCTTCCAGATCATGAACGGCCGGCCGTCGAGTCCCATGCGCTCCTGGCTGTAGAAGATCGGGCCGCGGTCTTCGATCCAGATGAGCAGCGCGATGAAGGGAAAGAAGGGCAGCAACACCAGGAGCCCGGCAGCCGAGAAGACGAGATCGAGCACCCGCTTGACCAGGCTGTGCCAGCCCTGCAGAGGCACCTGCGAGAGGTTGATGATCGGCGTGCCGTCGAGCTCCTCGAGGGTCGCCTTGATCGTGGCGTACTGGAGGATGTCCGGCACCAGCTTGACCTCGACGCACTCGCTGCCGACGGTCTGCAGCACGGACATCATCTTCTTGTGCGCGCCCAGCGGCAGGGCGATGAAGACCTGGTCGATGCGGTTCTCGTCGATGACCCGCTGCAAGTTGGCGGTCTCGCCGAGCACCGGCAGGCCGGCGGGCAGGAGATGGCGCTTCGCCGGATCGTCGTCGAGGAAGCCGATGACCTCGACGCCGAAGTCGCGATGCGCCACGAGCTTCTGCGCGATGTCGACGCCGAGCTCGCCGGCGCCGACCACCAGGATGCGCTGGAGGTGCCCGGCGTGCAGGCTGGCGCTCCGCAGCAGTCCGCGGATGGCGACGCGCAGCGCGACGACCGCCACCAGCTCGAGGGCGGCGAAGAGGGCGAGGAAGGCGCGGCTGTAGGTGAAGTACTCGATACTGCCGGGGGCGAGCGGCGGCCGGTACCAGGAGGTGATACCGGAGAGCAGGACCGTGCCGAGAATCACCGCCAGCAAGACCGAAACGGTCTCGTCGACGCGCGCACGGTAGAGGCGCTGGCGGTAGAGGCCGTGGAAATAGAAGACCACCGGGAAAAGGAGAAGCGCGATCGGCAGGAGCTCGACATAGCGCCCGAGATCCGGCGGGTTCTTGGTCAGCGGGACGACTTCGAGCTCGAAGCGGAGGGCCCAGGCGCCGAAGAAGGCGAGCGCAGTGGCTGCCAGGTCGCCGAACAGGTGCGCCGCCGCGGCGATACGAAATCGTTTCTGGATCAACTGAGCTCTCCCTCGGATTCGGGCCAGAAGGGGCGTAGGTACCCTTTCAGGCGGGTCGTAAACCGCTCGGCGGAAAACTCCTCCGCCCGGCTTCGAAGGTCCATCGGATTGAACTGCATCTGCA
Organism: Thermoanaerobaculia bacterium; assembly: GCA_039932055.1. Lineage (GTDB taxonomy): Bacteria > Acidobacteriota > Thermoanaerobaculia > Multivoradales > JAGPDF01 > JAGPDF01. The sequence goes on along the minus strand of JBDTQT010000052.1, from coordinate 9,589 downwards.
GGATTTTGTCAATTCCGCCGGCGAGCGAGTCGGCCCCCGGATCGTCGACCAGGAGGCCCTCGCGGCCGCTTTCGACGATGTCGAGGACCCCCCCCTCGCCGAGCGCCAGGACCGGCGTGCCGCAGGCCAGGGCTTCGACGGTCGCGATGCCGAAATCCTCAATCCCTGTCTGGAGATAGCACAGGGCGGCCGAATAGAGGCGGCGGAGCTCCTGCGGTCCTACCCGGCCGACGAAACGGGTGGAGGAGCCGCCGGCCTGCTCGAGCCGCGCGCGCTCGGGCCCGTCGCCGACCACGACCAGGGGAACTCCGGCCCGGCGGCAGGCGTCGATGGCGACATCCACTTTTTTGTATGGCGCCAGGGCGGCAACCACCAGAACGAATCCCTCGCGGGCACCGCCGCTCGCCTGGAAGAAGACGGTATCGACCGGCGGAGGGAGGACTTTCGAGGCGCGGCCGAAGTATCTGCGGATCCGCCCGGCGACGAAGTGCGAGTTGGCGAGGTAGAGGTCGACCCGCCCGGCTGTGGCGACATCCCAGGCCTGAAGGCGGTCGAGAATGCGCTCCCGCAGCCAACCGACCGGCCCCCGCGGCGCCGGAAAGTAGGCTCGGCGCTGGTCCCAGGCATAGCGCATGGGGGTGTGGCAATAGCAGGCGTGGAACCCCCCGGGTGCCCGGCGTGCCCCCTTGGCGACGCAGTGGCTCGAGGACAGGAGCAGCCGATGCGGGGTGGTGTCGAGCGACCGCATCGCTAGCGGAAAAAGCGGCAGGTAGTGGCGGTAGTTCTGCCGCAGTCGTGGGGCACGCTGCAGGAAACTGGTGACGATCCGGTGAGATTCGATCTCCGCCGAAACCGTTCCGGGAAAATGAAACAGGGTGTAGATCGGCGCCCGCGGTGCCAAGCGGGCGATCGCCGCCAGGACATGCTCGCCGCCGCGCTGGCCGGTGAGCCAGTCGTGCACCAGGCCGACGGCCGAGCTCATGCCGGCCGCTCCCGCGCGGCGCTTCGGGCAGCGCTCGTTTCAGCCAGCACCTGACGGTAGACGGCCAGCGTCTGGCCAGCCATCGTGTCCCAGCGAAAGACCTGCGCGCGCGTCCGGCCGGCCTCCGCGAGCTCGCGATGCCGATCCGGATCGCCGGCCAGCCGCGACATCGCGGCGGCGATCGCGCCGACGTCGAGCGGGTCGACGAGCTCGGCAGCGCCGCCGGCGATCTCGACCAAAGCCGGCGTCGTCGAGGCGACGGCCGGCGTCGCCGACGCCATCGCCTCGGCCAGCGGCAGGCCGAAGCCCTCGTAAAGCGAGGGGAAGACCAGCGCCACGGCGCCCTGGACGAGCGCCGGCAAGCGCTCCGGCGCGATCCGGCCGAGGACCGCGAGGCGGTCGCCGAGGGTGAGCTCGCGCGCCCAGGCGGCGATCCGGACGGCCGGTTCGCCGGCTTCCGGGGCGCCGGCGATCACCAGGCGCGGCCCATCGGGCGGCAGGCGGGCGAAGGCGCGCATCACCCGCTCGAGATTCTTGTGCGGCTTCGGATTGCCGAGGAAGAGGAAGTAGCCGGAAGCGAGGTCGAGCGTCGCGAGCTCCCGGTCCAGCTCCGCCGGTTCCAGCCGGCGCCGGAAGGCGTCATCGACGCCGTTCCAGGTCACCGTGATGCGCCGGAAGTCGACGGCGAGGTAGCGCTCGAGATCGGCCGCCGTCGCCGCCGAGACGGTGAGGATCCGGTCGGCGCGACGCACCGCCCGCCGCAGGAAGAAACGCGCGTAGTGCAGCGCCAGGCGGTTGGGCAAGAGCTCCGGTAGGCGCAGGTGGATCAGGTCGTGGATCGTCACCACCACCCGCGTCGGGGTGCGCAGCGGCAGCACGTAGTGCGGGCTGTGAAAGAGATCAGGACGATGGCGGACGATCTGCCGCCCGACCGACCACTGCTCGCGGAGCGAGTACCCGGGGGCGCCCTCCTCGATCCAGAGGAAGTTCCCGGGCAGACCGGGAAGGAGCTGCCGGGCCGAGCGGGGCGCGAAGAGCAGGTAGCGCGACTCGTTGTCGAGCCTGCCGAGCGCCCCCACCAGTCCGCGCAGGTAGGTGCCGATGCCGAAATCGGCGATCTTCCTGGCATCGATAGCGATGGTGGGCGCGTTCAAGGGTGCACGGCCCCTTCGGCCAGGGCACGACGGAACGAGTCGGCATGGAGATCCGCGGAGCGCTTCCAGGTGAAGCCGGCGGCGCGCTCGAGGCCGCGGGTGCGGGCGGCGGCGAGGAGCTCCGGCGAGTCGAGCCACTCGCGCAGCAGTCCGGCGAGCTCGGCCGGATCCTCAGGGTCGAAGAGCTGGCCGGCGTCGCCGACCACCTCGGGAAGACTCGAGCTGTTGGAGACCATCACCGGCACGCCGCAGGCCATCGCTTCGGCGGCCGGCAGTCCAAAGCCTTCGTAGAGCGACGGAAAGACGAAGATCGTCGCCGCCTGGAGCACCGCAACGAGGTCCGCTCGCTCGAGGTGCCCGAGGCGGCGCAGGCCTGCTGCCGCGAGCCGTTCCATCCGCCGATGCGTCCGCCGAGAGCCCCAGCCGTCGGGCCCCGCGACCAGCAGCGGGGGAGCCGCAGGATCCTCGCTGCGCAAGGTCTCCCAGGCGTCGAGGAGCAGGTCGAGGTTCTTGCGCGGTTCGACCGTTCCGTAGAAGAAAATGTACCGCTCCGGTAACCCGAGGCGTGCCCGTATGGCCGCCAGCTCGTCGGCGGAAGCCGGCCGGAACTCGGCGGCAACGCCGTTCCAGGCGACGTCGGTTCGACCGGCAGCCGCGGGCCACTGCTGCGCGATTTCGTTCGCCACGGCATGAGAAACGGTGAGGATCCGCGCCGCCTGGCGCACCGTGTGCTCGAGAAACGGCAGCAGGGAGAGGCGCACGCGCCAAGTCAGGGTCTCCGGGTGGTGCAGCACCGCAAGGTCGTGGAGGGTGACCACGCCGGGCACCGGTAGCCTGGCCGGCAGGGTCAGGAGCGGCGACCAGAAGAGGTCGATGTCGCCCCGCGCGAGCCGGCGCGGCAGATAGCTCTGCTGCCAGAGAACGCCGAGCGGCGCGGAGTGCAGCTCGATGGCGAGCCCGCGCTCGGCGAGCCGAACCGAATCGTGCAACGGGGCGTGGGCGAGACCGACGAAGTCGAACTCGTCCTGGTGGAGGAGCTCCTCGAGGAGGGCCTCGGTGTAGACGCCAATCCCGGTCGGGCGGGGAACCAGCGCCCGGAGATCGACGGCAATCCGGGGACGGTTCCGCCGGTCGCGGTCAGGCGGCTGCTGGGAAGGGGCGATGAAGGGCTCTCCTCGAGGTCGGGACCGCCTGCAGGCGGTCGCCGGGGTCGGCCGGCTGCCGTGCTGGAGTCTACGACAGCGCCCCGTTCGCCGTCGGGGCCGCGAGCGGTGCGGGATCGGGTCGGCCTGTCGCGAGAGAGGGGCAGCGCGAAGCGGACCGAGTGCTAAAGTTCCGCCCCGCGTAGCGATGACCACGATCCCCGAATCCTCCGCCTCCGGCCGCGTTGCGGATCCCCCTGCAGGGCCGGAGCTCGCGCGTTTGGCGGCGACGATCGGCGGTCTGCGCGCCGCGGTGCGGCAGCGTCAGGGAGAGGCGGCGACGATCCGCACCGGCGCCGACGAGCTGCACGGCCTCCTGCTCGAGCTGCAGCGCCACGAGTTCGTCCAGGAGCCGATTCCGGTCTCGCCGCGCCCGGTCTACGGCCGCTTGCTGGTCTTCGTGCGCAAAGCGTTCTACCACCTGTTCGTCAAGTGGCACGCGCGGGCGGTCCTGCAGCAGCAGAACAGCTTCAATCAGAGTGCCAGCCGCCTGCTGACCGAGCTCGCCGAACGCCAGAAGCGGGCGACAGAAGAGACCGTCCAACTCGAACGGCGGCTGCGCAGTCTCGAGCAGACGCTCCGGCCCGCCGATCAGGACGAGCAGGAGGCCGCAGCGAACCGGGCCCGGTTGACTGATGGCTCCGATGGCTCCGATGGCTCCGATGGCTCCGATGGCTCCGATGGCTCCGGGAGCTCCGCCGGGTGAGTGCGCGGATCGCCATCTGCGCGGCGCAGATTCCTTTCGTCCGGGGTGGTGCCGAAGTCCTCTACGAGAGCCTGCGCGACGAACTGGTGCGGCGCGGTCACCAGGCCGAGATCGTCAGCCTGCCCTTCAACTGGTCGTCACGGCTGAATATCGTCCAGAGCGCTCTCGCCTGGCGGCTGGTCGACCTGACCACAGCGGCCGGGGAGCCGATCGACCTGGTGATCGCCACCCGCTTTCCCTCCTATCTCGTGCGCCACCCATGCAAGGTGGTCTGGCTCATCCATCAGTTCCGGCAGATCTACGAGCTCAAGGGGACGCGCTTCAGCGACTTCGGCGAGCGTCCCGAGGACGCCGAGACCGAGAAGATGCTGCGCCAGTTCGACCAACGGGCCCTCGGCGAGGCGCGGTCGCGGTTCTCGATCTCGCGCAACACCGCCGACCGGCTGGCGCGCTTCAACCGCCTCGAGGCCGAGCCGCTCTATCCGCCGCCGGCGTTGGCTGGCCGCTATCGCGCCGGCGACTACGGCGACTATCTCCTTTCCGTCGGCCGGCTCGACCCGATGAAGCGTTTCGACCTCCTGCTGCGTGCCCTCGCCGCGGCGAAGGCTCCCGTGCGTTGCGTCATCGCCGGCGAAGGCCCCGACCGTGAGCGCCTGCAGCGGTTGGCAGCCGAGCTGGGGATCGCCTCGCGGGTGGAGTTTCCGGGGCGGATCGCGGACGAACGCCTGATCGAGCTCTACGCCGGCGCGTTGGCCGTCTTCTATGCGCCATTCGACGAGGACTACGGCTATGTCACGGTCGAGGCGTTCCAGTCACGGCGACCGGTGTTGACGACCAGCGACAGCGGCGGCGTGCTCGAGTTCGTCAGCGACGGAGTGAACGGCTTCGTTTCACCGCCGGGCGCGCATCGCGAGATGGGCGCGCGGATCGATCGCCTGGCGGGCGATCGGGCGCTCGCGCGCCGGCTCGGAGCGGCGGGCGCCGAGAGTGTGGCTGAGATCCACTGGGACGGCGTCGTCGAGCGGCTGCTCGCGCCGCTCGCCTGAGGCTCGCCGGTGCGCATCGCCTGGGTGAGCCCGTTGCCGCCGGCGTCGTCGGGGATCGCCGACTACAGCGCAACGCTCCTGCCACGGCTCGCCCGGCGCCACGACATCGAGCTCTTCCACGACGGCGGCGGGCCGCCCGCCGCGGCGATCGCCGAGCGCTGGCGGTGCCGCCCGGTCGCCGAGTTGCCGGCCCAGGCGGCGCGCTTCGATCTTCTCGTCTACCAGATCGGCAACAGCGCGCCGCACCACGCCGAGAGCTTCCGTCTGGCGCTCGAGCTGCCGGGCGTGGTGGTTTTGCACGAGTTCATGCTGCATCATCTGGTCCGGGGCCTGACGCTGGCGAAGGGCGACGCCGCGGGCTACCTCGAAGAGATGCGCTACGCCGCCGGCCGCAGCGGCGAAATGGCGGCGCGGCGGCTGCTCGACACGCACTATCCCGTCGACACCTGGAACTTTCCACTCTTCGAGCGCCTGGTCGATCGCAGCCGGGCGGTCGTCGTGCACAACGATTTTGCCCGCCAGCGGGTGCTCGCGAGCCGCCCACTGGCCAGTGTCGGCACGATGCCGATGCCGATCGAGACCGGTTTGCTCGTTCCACCCACGCCAGCGGAGCAGCGCGACCTCAAGGCCCGGTTCGGTCTCGACCCGGACGGCTTCCTGCTCGCCTCCTTCGGCTTCGTGACGCCGCACAAACGACTGGAGGTCGCCCTGCCGGCCTTCGCCCGCCTGCGCGAGAGCCACCCCGGGGCCGAGTTCGTCATTGTCGGCGAATGCTCGCCGCACTACGACCTCGCCGCCGTGCTCGCCCGCTTCGGCGACCGCGGCGTCCGCGTCGTCGGGCGCACCGAGGAGTCCGAATTCGACGACTGGATGCGCGCCTGCGACGCGGCGGTGAATCTTCGCCACCCGACCGGCGGCGAGACCTCGGCGTCGTTCATTCGTCTCCTCGCCTTCGGACGGCCGGCGATCGTCAATCAGATCGGCGCCTTCGCGGAGGTTCCGGAGGGCGCCTGCCTGCAGTTGCCGCTCGACGGCTTCGAGGAGTCGACTTTGGTGGCCTATCTGCGAGCGCTCGCCGACCGGGCGCCGATGCGGGCCGCTCTCGGCGAACAGGCACGCGCCTATGCCGTCGCGCGGCATGATGCCGCCACCGCGGCGGAGGCCTGTCTCGCGCTCCTCGAACAGGCGGTTTTGAGCGCGCCGCCGCTCGCGGTCGCGGTGCCGCCGCTGGCGCCCTACCCGGCGTCGGATCCCTGGCCAGCGCTCCTCGCCGTCATCGGCGGCGAGCTCGCTGACCTCGGGCTGGGCGAGAGCGACCAGCGGGTTCTCGAGGAGCTCGCGGCGCGGCTCGACGAGCTCGTGCAGGGGGATCGCCAGTGACTCGCCGACACCGGGTTGCCTGGCGCCTCGCGGCTGTCCTGATCGCCGGCGCCACGGCGCTGGCCGCGGCGGTCTATTTTCGCGCGTTCTTCGCGGCGCGGGAATGCGCTGGCATGGCCTCGCCAGAGCTGGCAGCTCTCCTGGCCGCGGACTCGCCCTTTGAAAAGGCATTCTGGCTCGCTTCGCCACACCAGAACCTCGGCGCGCTCGACGAGCGGGTGGGCGATCTCGAGCTCTATCTTGCCGAGATCTCCCGGCTCACCGGCGTCGCCACCCCGCGCCTGCCCGGGTTCGGTCCGTTCAGGCTGCCCCCCGCCCGGGAGCTCGCCCTGGCATGGAACGGCTCCGGTGAGCGTTTCCTGGCGGTCGCGCGGATCGAGACCGGAATCGGCTGGATTGCGCGCCTCGCCGGGCGCCTCGCCGGGAATCCGTGGCTTGCTGGCGGGCGGGTGGAAGCCGGTGGCAAGACCTTCCAGGTGAGCTGGCAGGGTCCGCTGTGGATCGTCGCGAGTGGCCTGCCGGCCGAGCTCGGTCTGCCCCGGTCTGCCGCGCTCACGCCGGAGGACCAGGTGCCGGCGATCGCCCGGTTCGTGCTGCGGCGCGAGGTCGGACCGATCCCGGCGGGCCGCTTCGCGCTGGCGCGCGGGGTGGACGGGCTCGAAGTTCGCTCCGGCGAGCTGCCGGCGGTCGTGCGGGCGGCCTCGGATTGGACCTCCCCGGGCATCGCGCTCTGGCTGAGCTCCAGCGATCGCGGACCGATCGGCGGACCGGGACTCTTCCTGCTTTGGGGGGCGGCGGAGGGGGCCATTCCGCGGGTGGCAGTGCTGCAGCGCGGTGGCGGGCGCAGTTTCAAATTGCCGGGCGAGGCTATCCTGGCGATGCTGGGGGCGGGCGAGCCGGCCTTCCGGCTCGGCTGGGCGGTGCGCGGTACCGAGAAGAGCGCCCGCCGCGAAGCGCTCCTCATGGTCCCCTGGTTCGAGCGCCATCTGCCGCGTCCCGGGGGGCGGGGCGCCTGGCTCGGGCGGGCGGGCCGCCTGGTGCCGGCGGCGAGTGCCCGGACGCTCGACCTGCTGGTCCGCAACCTCGAGAAGCTGCCGCTCCTCCCGGCTGGGGAGGTGCAGAGGCTCGCCGCCGCCGCGCGGCTCCTGGCGCCCTTCGAAGGTTGTGCGGCGATCGCCTTCGAGGTTTGGCATGACCCGGAGGGCGCCCGCGTCAGGCTCTGTACCCGGCAAGACGATCGCGCAGAGGGTCCCGGGACGACACCGGAGTCGAGGAACGGCGAGCCGTCCACTTCCGAGGACGGAGAAATTGACGCGGAGCCTCCAATCCGCTAGTCTTCACCGGCTTTCGGGGGCACGTGGGATGATGATCCGCCTGGATGCTGCCCGCTACGAGCCCTTCTCCTGGCAAGAGTCGATCGAGCTCAACGAGGAAGAGAAGCGCGATCTGGAACTGCTCGAAGTGAGCCCGATCCGCTGTCAGGGCAGCCTGACGTATACGGCTCCGGATTTCCTGCTGCATGGCGACCTGCGCTACGAGCAGACGGTCGCCTGCAACCGCTGCCTGAAGCCGGTGCAGCAGCCGGTCGAGAGTTCGATCGACCTCGTTCTGGTCGAACGATCGCGCAAGCGGGAGGCGACGGCGGACGAGCAGCTCGAGGCGCAGGAGCTCGGGTTGGTCGAAGTGGAAGGCGGTGTACTCGATAGCCGCCCGTTGATCGTCGAGCAGGTGGAGCTCAGCCTGCCGATGAAGCCGCTCTGCCGCGAGGATTGCGCGGGCTTGTGTCCGCAGTGCGGGCAGGATTGGAACGAAGGGCGCTGCAGCTGTGCCCACGAACGTGTGGATCCGCGGTGGGCGGCGCTGGCGTTGCTCAGGGAACCGCGAACCGGCGACGCCGGCTGACTTTACCGATATCGCGGCGCCGCGAGCGGTAACTGATTGACCGCAGTGAGAACCGAAGAGGGGAAGCGAAGATGCCGAATCCAAAGCGACGTCACTCCAAGGCCCGCCGCGACAAGCGCCGCGCCCATGATGCACTGACCCTGCCGGCGTCGTCGCTGTGCGCGACTTGCGGCGAGCGCAAGCTCCCGCACCGCGTCTGCCCGTCCTGCGGTACCTATCGCGGACGCGACGTGGTCGACGTTCAGGCCCGCACCTAAGGTCCCACCGAGCTCCAGAATTTCGATGCGCATCGCCGTCGACGCGATGGGAGGCGACTTCGCTCCGCGCGCCGCGGTGCGCGGAGCGTTCGAGAGCGCCGTCCGGGACGGCGTCTCTATTCTGCTCGTGGGTGACCGCCAGCGGCTCGAGCGCGAGCTCCAGCGAATGGGATCGATCGGCGAAGGCCGCGGCGGGATAGAGATCATCCATGCCGATGAGCGGATCGAGATGGACGATCCGCCGACGGTGGTGCGCAAGAAGCGACATTCGTCGCTGGTGGTCTGCGCCGAACTGGTGCGCGCGGGCAAGGCGCAGGCGATGGTCAGCGCCGGCAACACCGGCGCGGCGATGGTGGCGGCGAAGCTCTTCATGGGTGCCTTGCCGGGAGTCGACCGGCCGGCGCTCGCCGCGGTATTTCCGAATCCACGCGGCCGCACAGTCGTGCTCGACGTCGGCGCCAACGTCGACTCGCGCCCCGAGCACCTCCGCCAGTTCGCCGTCATGGGGCACTTCTACGCCCAGGAGGTCGTCGGTATCACCGCTCCCCGGATCGGTCTGCTGTCGATCGGCGAGGAAGAGGCGAAGGGCTCCGGCCTGACGCGCGAAGTATTCCGCTCGCTCAAAGCGACGGGACTCAACTTCATCGGCAACGTCGAAGGGCGGGATGTCTTCAACGGCGAGGCCGACGTCGTCGTCTGTGACGGTTTCGTCGGCAACGTGCTGCTGAAGTCGGCCGAGTCGATGGCCGAGCTGATCGTCTCGATGATGCGCGAGGAGCTTCGCCGCACGATTCGCACCCGCCTCGGCGGCTGGCTCGCGCGGCCGGCCTTCGTGGCGTTCAAGCGCCGCACCGACTATGCCGAATACGGCGCCGTTCCGCTGCTGGGCGTAGCCGGCGGCTGTTTCATCGCCCACGGGCGCTCCAACGCCAAGGCGATCCGCAGCTCGATTCAGCGCGC
>JBDTQT010000051.1:0-18237 GCA_039932055.1 Thermoanaerobaculia bacterium | reverse complement strand
CTGGGCAACGTCCTCGACCGCGACGGCGAGCTGCGGCTGCTCGACTTCGACGACTGCATGATCGGCCCGGCGGTTCAGGATCTCTGGCTCGCCCTCGGCGGCCGCGACGCCGCAACCACCGAGCTGCGCGAGAACTTTCTCGAGAGCTACGAGCAGTTCCGGCGCTTCGATCGCACGGAGCTCCGCCTCATCGAACCGCTGCGCGGCCTGCGCATGGCGCACTATGCCGCTTGGCTGGCGCGCCGCTGGCACGACCCGATCTTCCCCAGGAACTGGCCGCACTTCGGCACCGAGGAGAGCTGGGAGCGCGAGACGATCGATCTCGAAGAGCAGGCGATCGTCGTCGCACGTGTCGAGCGCGGCGGCTCGATTGCCCCTCCCGCGGCGGCCGAGGACGAGGAGGCGCTCACCAACAAAGACCTCTTCTGGGACTGGGACGGATAGGGCCGGCCGGTCGTTCCCTTTGCGCCCGGATTGCAGCGGACATCGGGTGGACGTAGGATCGCCGCAACCATGAGCGACGAACAGGAGGCGGGCGGCGTCTGGCCGGATGCCGGAGATGCGACGCCGAGTGCCCCGCCTTCCGGGTGGCAGACGCCGCCCGCCGCGGTCTACGGTCTCGAGCATCCGCTGCGTTGTCCGGCCTGCAGGTCGGAGATCGATCAGATCTTCGTCGTCCGTCTCATTCGCATGCGAGTCAACTTCATGTCTTCGCTGCCGCGCAGCGGCCGCCTCCTCGCCTGCCCGAAGTGTCGGGCGATTCTGCCAGGCGAGCTCGGCGCGGTCCTCTAGGGTCAACTCCGATCAGCGCGGCGGGCCTTCGAGCAGGAAGCGGATCGCCAGCCGGGTCTCCATCTCCACCGCCACACCGTCGCGTCGTCCGGGCCGGAACTGGGCCGAGAGAGCCGCTTCGCGCGCCGACTCGTCGAACCCCAGCCCAGCCGGAGGTCCGACCGGCTCCACGGCGATCACCTTGCCGGCGGCATCGACACGCAGCTTGAGCTCCACCGTCGCCATGCGGCGGCGCGCCCGCGCGACCGGCGGATAGTCGGGACGAAGCGCGCGAACGAGCTGCGGCGGCTCGACGCGGGCCTCGGCGCCGGGCGCTGCTGCTGCCGCCCGGTGCGCCGCGCCGGCGGCATCGCCCGGCGGCGCCCCTTCGGCCGCGACGGCGGCCGGTGGCGAGAGCTCGAGGCCCTCGCGCAGCCGGCGTTCCCCGATCTGCATGCCGCCGACACCGTCGGCCACCCTGGCGGCGCCGTCCGCATCCGCTTCCTGAGCCGAGCGACCCGCCGACCCCACGGACTGCGCACTCTCGTCGCCGGCTTCGGTCAGGCGGGTTTCGAGCTCGCGGATGCGCTCCTCGTAGCGCCCACGGTCGTCCGCCGGGCGAGCCTGCGCCAGCTCGGCCTGCAGACGCTGCACCTCTTCGCGCAGGCGGGCGAGCTCCTCTTCGTCGCGCACCACGATCTCCGCCAACGGCGCCGGCTCGTCTGCCGGCTGCGCGAGGGTCGCCGCCGCCGGTGGAGGCGGCGGAGCTCTGTGCAGGCGGCGCCATTCGATCCAGCCCGCCAGGGCGAAGACGACCAACGCCAGGCCGGAGGCGAGCAGGAGCCTTCTTCGACCGCGGTTGGCGACACTTGCCGGCGGCCGCCGTGCCCGCTTCTCTTCGTAGAGCCGGCGATCGGCCACGGCGAGGATCTCCTCGCCCGAGTCGCCATCGGCAGGGAAGGTCGCCACGCCCATGCTGAACGACAGCGGCAGAGTGATCGTCGGGCCGCCCTCGGTGGCGGTGACCTCGACCGTGGCGAGCACGGCGCGTGCACGCTCGGCGAGCAGGCGCGCCTCCGCGGCGCCGGCGCCGAAGAGCGCAACGACGAACTCGTCGCCGCCGTAGCGGATCAGCCGGTCTTCGGCGCGGAAGCTGGCGCGCAGCTGGTCGGTCGCCTGCTGCAGAACGTGGTCGCCGGCCAGGTGGCCGTGGGCGTCGTTGATCTCCTTGAAGAAATCGAGATCCAGAACGAGGAGCGTGATCGTCTCTTGCGCCGCGACGACCGACGCCCAGTCCTCGTCCAGCAACCGGCGCAGGTAGCGCCGGTTCCATGCGCCGGTGAGATCGTCGCGCAATGCGAGATCGGACGGCTCTTGGGGCAGCAAGGGGAGAGATCTTTCCACGTGCCGAATCGTAATGGAAAACGTGGAGTGGAATACGATTCTCTGCCGGTCCTCCAGGGAGCCCAGCCGAATGCCCGCACGTTCATTGTTTGCTGCGATTGCCGTCTGCCTCGCCGGTCTCACGCCGGGTTTCGCCGAGAGTGCCGCTCCGGCCCCCCTCGGGATCGAGCAGATCATGGCGCGAGACTGGATCGGCACGCCGCCCGAGGAGCCCTACTGGGCGGACGACGGCAAGTCGATCTACTACCGTCAGCGGCGGGCCGGCAGCGAGGTGGTCGATCTCCACCGCGTCGAGGTCGCGAGCGGCCGCGACGTGATCGTCTCGGCCGCCGAGCTCGGCCAGGCCGACGCTCCGGGCGGCGCCTGGTCGCGGGACCGGCGGCTAAAAGCGTTCGTACGCGAGGGCGATCTCTACGTCCGCGAGAGCGGCCGCCGGTCTCCCCGCCAGCTCACCCGCACCGGCGAGCAGGAGAGCGCGCCGCAGGTGCTCGCGACCGGAGACCGCGTCGCCTTTCGTCGCGGCGACAGTTTCCACGCCATCGACCTCGCAACCGGACTCGACTCGACGCTTGCGGACCTCCGCCTCGCCAAGGATCCGGAGGCGACTCCCGACCGGTCCGCCTTCCTCGCCGCGCAGCAGTTGCGGCTCTTCGAGGTACTCGCCGCCCGCGAGAGGCGTGCGGACGACAAGCGGCAGGCGGATCGTGCCGCCCGTGCCGCCGATCCGACGCGGACGCCGGCACCGTTCTATCTCGGCGAAGGCAAGGCGATCCTGCGCGCCGACCTCTCCCCTACCGGGACGCACCTCCTGGTCGCCCTCGGGGCGGCGCATCCGGAAGCCCAGGGCGACGCGGCGGGAGCGGAGGGCGGCAAGGAGGACTCGATGCCGGTCTTCATCACCGAATCGGGCTACGTCGAGACGAAGCGGATCCGCCCCAAGGTCGGCACCGGCTCGTCCGAGACCCCTACGCTACTGCTGCTCGACCTGGCGCGCCACACCCAGGTCGCGCTCGACCTCTCCTCGCTGCCAGGTCTGACGGAGGATCCTCTGGCGGAGCTGCGCCAAGCGGCTGAAGCCGCAAAATCAGTTGCCGCGGAAGCCGCAAAGGCAGCGGCCACGGCGCGCAGCATGTCCGCTTCCGCCAGCGCGGCAATGGTGACGCCGGCCTCCATGCCGCCGAAGCCACGGCCGCTCGGGCTTGGCGAGGTCGCGTGGAATGATGACGGCAGCCGCGTCGCCGTGCAGCTCTTCTCGGTCGACAACAAGGACCGCTGGATCGCGATCGCCGCGCCGGGAGCGGCGACGATCCAGATGCTCCTCCACGAGAGCGACCCTGCCTGGCTCGGCTGGCGCTTCACCGACTTCGGCTGGATGAAGGACGGGCGGGAGCTCTGGTTTCTCTCCGAGAGCTCAGGCTACTCGCACCTGTATCTGCAGGCGCCGGGCGGCGCCCGACGCGCCCTGACCCAGGGTCCGTTCGAGGTCGACCGGCCGCTGCTGGCGCGCGACGGCAAGAGCTTCTTCCTGTCGGCGAACCGCAATGCGCCGGGAAACTACGAGGCCTATCGCGTGCGCGTCGACTCCCCGGAGCTCGAGCCACTGACGGCGAGCGGCGGCATGACCTACGCCGTGCCATCGCCGGACGAGAAGCAGCTCCTGCTGACGAGCTCCTGGACGACGCGCCCACCGGAGCTCTTCGCGCAGGCGGCGCGCGCCGGCGCGGTGCCGAAGGCGCTCACGATGACCACGACGCCGGCCTTCGCCGCCGTCGCCTGGAGCGCGCCGGAGATCGTCCGCATCCCTTCGACGCATTTCGCGGGAACGCTGCAGGCGCGCGTCTATTCGCCGCCCGGCAGAACTCCCGACACGAAGTCACCCGCCGTCGTCTTCATCCATGGCGCCGGCTACCTGCAGAACGCCCACCAGGGCTGGTCGGGCTACTACCGCGAGTTCATGTTCCACACCGTGCTCACCCGCGCGGGGTATGTCGTGCTCGACCTGGACTACCGCGCCTCGGCGGGCTACGGGCGCGACTTCCGCACCGCGATCTACCGCCAGATGGGCGAACCTGAGCTCGACGACCTCGCCGACGGCGTCGCCTGGATGGTGGCGAATCGCGCCGTCGACGCGCAGCGCGTCGGCACCTACGGCGGCAGCTACGGCGGATTCCTGACGATGATGGCGCTGTTCAAGCGGCCGGAGCTCTTCGCGGCCGGGGCGGCACTGCGCCCGGTGACCGACTGGGCGCACTACAACCAGAGCTACACCTCGGCCATCCTCAACACCCCAGAAGTCGACCCCGAGGCCTACCGCAAGAGCTCGCCGATCGAGTTTGCCGCCGGCCTGGCGCGGCCGCTGCTCATCTGCCACGGCATGGTGGACGACAACGTCGCCTTCCAGGACTCGGTCCGGCTCGTCCAGCGCCTCATCGAGCTCGGCAAGACCGATCTCTTCGAGACCGCCATCTATCCCTTCGAGCCGCACGCTTTCACGGAGTCGACCAGCTGGGTGGACGAGTACAAGCGGATCTTCCGGCTCTTCGAGACCCACCTCAAATAGGAGCACCGCGCCGGCGCGAGCTTCGCGCTATCGCGGCGGCGGCGGCGATTGCGGGGGCGCCGGTGCGGCTGGCGGCGTCGAGCCGAGATAGCCGAGCGCCTCGAGCTCCTGGCGCAGGTCGTCGTCGAGCCGATCGCGCGTGCGCTGGTCGGGCGCTCGCGGGTTCTGCCGCGCCCAGGTGCGGAGGAGGCCGCGCAGGCGCTCGACCTCGGCCGGTTCACGCGCCGCCAGATTCGCCATCTCCCCCGGATCGATGCTCAGGTCGTAAAGCTCGGGCCGCTCCGGCGCCGCCGGATCGACTATCAGCTTGCGGGCACCGTCCACCACCGCCCAGCGGAACGGCTTCGGCGGCGCGAGCTCGAGAAAAACCGGGCGGTGCTCCGCGCCCTTCTCATCTTTCGCAGTGCCCCGCCAGAGCGGCGCGAGCGACCGGCCGGCGAGGCCAGCCGGCGCCGCCTGCCCGAGGAGATCGAGGATCGTCGGCAGGATATCGAGCGCGCTCACCGGCTGCGCGATCCGCACGCCGGCAGGCAGACCGCGCGGCCACCAGAAGAAGAGCGGAATCCGCGTCAGCTCGTCGTACAGGGACTGCGAATGCCCGAGTCCGCCGTGGTCGACGATCTCCTCGCCGTGATCGGCGGTGAAGATGAACAGCACGTTGCCGTCCGGTCCGAGCTCCTTCCAAAGATCGCCGAGCAGCTGATCCGTGCGCCGCACCTCGGAATCGTAGAACGGGCGGATCGCCTCGGCGAGAGCTGCGTCGGGCTGCGGGAAGCGCTGGCGGAGATCGCGCATCACGAGCCCCGCCGGCGACCGCGGACCGTCGGCGTCGGCCGCAGGAGCATGCGCGGCGATCCAGGGCTCGTAGGGAAAATACGGATCGTGCGGGTCGAAATAGTGCAGCCAGAGGAAGAGCGGCCGGCTGCGCCAGGTCTGCCGCCAGTCGGTGCCGTACTCGGCAGCGAGCAGCATCCGCGCCTTGTCGTTGACGACCGGCGCGTTGAGGAAGGTCGGCGGGTCGAAGTAACGGTCGAAGCCCTGGCCGAAACCGAGGTCGAGCGCCAGATGGCGGTTCGACGCCACACCCAAGGTGCGAAAGCCGTCCTGGCGGACGAGCTCGGCGATCGTCGACAGCGACTCCGGAAGCATCGGCTGGCGCAGCGCCTTGGTGTCGACGATCTCGCCGGAGACGACGCCATGGGTCATCGGCGGCACGCCGGTGAAGATCGAGGCCATCGTCGGCGGAGTCCACGAACTCGTCGCATAGGTGCGTTCGAAGACCACTCCTTCCTTCGCCAGCCGGTCGAGGAACGGCGTCGTCGGCAGGCGATAGCCGTCGAACGAGACACGGTCGGCGCGCAAGGCATCGACCGTGACGAGAACGATCGCCGAGGGTCGCAAGGGCGGCGGCGCCGGATGCGGCGGTGCCGCCGGCGAAGGAGCGGCCCGCAGTTGGCTCGCCAGGGCGCATAGCAGAAGGCCAGCGACAGCGGCGCATCGGTTCGGCTGCGGGGCGGTCATGGCCGTTGATTCTCTCCCAAATTTCCTTTTGGCAGCTCGACGGCGCTCCCTCCAGCTGGTCCGTTGGCGAGCTCGCGCGCCGCCGCGGCACCGACTTCGCCCGCCGGAGCTTCACGCGCCAGAGCCTCGAAGACCGCCCTTGCCTCGGCGGTGCGACCGGTCAACGCGAGCAGCTTCGCCCGGTTGAAGCGCGCGCGCGAGTAGATCGGGTCGATCGCCAGCGCCCGCTCGAGAGCCGTCAAGGAGCCTTGCCGGTCGCCTTTGGCGAGCCGCAGCGACGCGATGTTGTTCCAGATCCTGGCATCGAGCGCATCGCCGCGCAGCGTCGACTGATAGAGCGCCTCGGCCTCGTCGAATCGGCGCTCGCCGACGTAGAAGCTGGCGAGCGCCTCGACTGCGCGCAGATCGCGCGGTCGTAGCGCGAGGTAGCGCACGTAAGCCGCGCTCGCGGCCTCTCGGTCACCTTCGGCGCGTTCGATCTCGGCGACGTTGAGCCAGGGATCGGGATAGCTCGGCAACCGCGCGATCAGGTCGTTGACAAGCGCCAGGGCCTCCCCCACCTGTCCCGTGGAGCGCAGCAGGAAGGCCAGGTTGTTGAGCGCCAGCGCGTTTCCCTTGCGTTCCAGACGGACCACCCGCTGCTGGATCGGCAAGGCCTCGGCGTAGCGGCCGGCGATAGTCAACCACTGGGCGCGCACGGCGAGCACCCAGGGTGCCTGCGGCGAGAGGTGCTCAGCCTGGCGGATGGCGTGTTCCGCTTCCGCCGACCGGCCGGCGCGCATTTCGGCCTGCGCCAGATTGGTCCACAGCAAAGGCGCGCCGGGGGTGTACGCGGTCTCACGTTCGAAGAAGGTCACCTCGTCGCGCCAGTCACGATTGCGCTCGATCGTCCTCCAGGCGAGCAGCGGCGTCACCACCAGGAGTGCGGCCGCCGCGAGATTGCGCCGGCGCGCGAATCGCCGCACGCGCGCCAGGGCGATCTCGGCCAGGTACGCGACGAGGAGCAGAAAGAGGAACGAAGGCAGATAGGCAAAGCGCTCGGCCATGAGCGCTCCCATGTCCGGCGGGCCGGCGATGCGCACGAAATTGAGAATCGGCGCGAACGAAACCAGCAGCATCGTTGCCAGTATTCCCACCTCCTGGCGCACGCGCGCCAACCGCGCGACGAACACGGCGAGGAGGCCCAGCGCCAGCAGGCTACCGAAGAGCCGCCGATCGGCGAGGCCGGTCACGTACGGATTCTGCACATAGGCCGAGAGCTTGCCCGGGAAGGCCATCCAGGCGAGGTAGCGCAGCACCGTCGGCGGGGCGCTCAGTACGGCGCGAACCAGGGAGTGCTCGACCGGGGCTTCCGGTGGCGGCACGCCGAGCGCGACGAAGCGCACGACGGCATATAGGGCGATGACCCCGAACCAGGGGGCCGCAACCCGCAGCGCCCGCGCGAAACGCCTGCCGCACCCCGCTTCGCGGCTCCTCCAGAGCTCGATGCCGCCGATCCAGAGCGGCACGACAGCCGCCATCTCCTTGGCGAGCAGCGCGAGCGCAAGGCAGAGAAGCGATCCGGCCAGGGCAAGCCGGCGCCCAACGCCGCTTGCCGCCCGCGCCCGGACCAGGAAGAGTCCGAGACTCGCTCCCGCCAGCAGGAAGGAGAGGACGTCGGTCCGCCCGGCGATCCAGGCGACGCTCTCGGTGTGGATCGGATGGACGGCGAAGAGCAGGCCCGCGACCCAGGCGACGGGTCGGCTAGCCCCCAGACCGAGAGCCAGCAGGCAGACGAGCAGCGACGACGCCGCGTGCAGCAGCACGTTGGTCAGGTGAAAGCCGAACGGATCAGGACCCCAAACGGCGTAGTCGACCGCGAGACTCAGGCTCGAGAGCGGCCGGAAATAGCCGTAGGAGAGATCGGTCTCGGCGACGAAGACGTAGTCGTGGGTAACGAGCTCAGCGAGCCGGTCGAACGACTGCACGCGCGGATTGTCGACGATCAGGAAACGATCGTCCCAGACGAAGCCGCCGGCGAGACTGTTCCAGTAGACGAGGATCGCCGCGAGCGGCACCAGAAGAAAAACCAACGCCCGGAGCCAGCGCGCCCGGGAAACGAGGGCGGAGCGTGGTCCGGGCGAAGTCCCACCACCCCGCCGATCCGGTGGAGCCGGACCGGCGGAGGCGCGAAGCGGGCGGCGAGCGCTCAGGCCTGGCGGCGAAGGGCCAGGAAGCCGGCGCCTGCCAGCAGCAGGGCAAGGCCGCCGAGACCGACCTCGGAGAGTGTCGGCACCTCGACAGGCGGCGGACCGTTGCCGGCCGTGGCAGTGACGACGACGTCATCGACCATGGCGTACCAGTCCCAGTCCCCTTGATTCGGATCGTAGTAGTGGAAGCGGAACATGACATTCGCCTGGCCGACTACGGAGGCGATGTCCAGATTGACCGCTACACCAGGGGTGCCATCCGACGTCCCGTGATCCTCGTTCCAGGTCAACAGGTTCGTCCACGGCCCTGCCGCGCCATTGGTCGACACATCGACGTCGAAGAAGTCGAGGCCGGCGAAGTTCTGGTAGTTGGCATTGAAGGTCAGCGAGGCGGGCGCGACCGACGAGCTCAGATCGATGACCGGGGTTTGCAGTTCGGTGTCGAACTCCGCTCTCCCGAATCTGTCGCTGCTCACGCAGCCCAGATCGCCGCTGCCACCGGTCCAGTTGCCGGGTTCGGTGCAACCGGCGAGGTTCGTCCAGACGACGCCGGAGCCGGCGTTGTCCACCACCGCCCAGCCGGCGGGGATGCTGGTATCGAACGACTCGGAGAGCAGGACTCCGCCGTCGACGATCTCGGGCGAGGATTGAACCTGCAGGTCGCGGCTGTAATCCTTCGGCCGCGCCGACTCCTGCGCCCGGTCCATCGTCCGCAGGGCGTGCACCGCCGCCTTCTTCGCCTTGGCTGCCTGCTGCGCTTCGCGCTTGGGCCCGGTCGCCGCGCGCTTCGCGCCGTCGGCGTGGTTCTTCTGGGCAGCGGCGCGCTTCGCGCCGTGGCCCTTCCTGGGTGCAGGGGCGGCGTTCTCGGCATACGCCGACAGCGTCATCAGTGCACTCAGCGCGAATACAAAAACTGACCGTTTGCGCATCGTAGTCCTCTCCGGATCTGTGAAGAGGTGCATACTACCCGCAGCGGGCGACCGCTGAAAAGCCCCCCCCTCGCGAGGGCAGGCCCCGGGCGGCGGCGGCCGGCGGCGGGCCGCAGCCGGAGAGTTCAAACGAGGTAGGGAAACTCGAATTGCACGTCGACGCGGGTGCCGTCGGGAAGGTCGAACGCCTTGTTCATCTCGCGCGGACCCTTCTCGAACAGCTGCTCGGCGTAGAGCGCCACGCGCTGGTTGAGCCGCGGCCAGCCCAGGTCGCCGAATGTGTGGCCAGCCGGCCAGATGAGCAGAACGCGCTCGCCCACCCGCGGAGTGACGACCGTCGCCCGGGCGACCCGCTCACCCCGCGCGAGACTCTCGGCCTGCAAATCCTCGACCCCGCGATTCATTTCTTGAGCCGCCGCTTGCGCAGTTCGGCGACGAGATCGCGGAAGTCTTCGGGCAGCGGCGCCTCGAAGGTCATGCGCAGGCCGGTCGCCGGATGTGCGAAGGTGAGCTCGGCGGCATGCAGCGCCTGACGCGGCGTCTTCACCGGCGGCTCGCCGAACGTGCGTTTGCGATAGACCCGCTCGCCGATGATCGGATGCCCTGCCGCCGCGAAGTGGATGCGGATCTGGTGGGTGCGCCCGGTCTCGAGCCGCACCCGGACCTGAGTGGCGAGGCCGAAGCGCTGCACCACCTCCCAGTGCGTCACCGCTGGCTTGCCGCGCTCGTCCGGGCGCGCCACCCACCGTCGTCGATGCGTGCCGTCGCCGACCAGGTCCTCGCGGAAGGTGCCATTCTCGCCGACCAGGTTTCCCTCGACGAGCGCATCATAGGTACGCCCCATGCTGTGATCTTCGAGCTGCTTCTGCAGCGCCGCGAGACCGCGTTTGCTGGTGGCGAAGGCGACGAGACCCGAACTGTCCTTGTCGAGCCGGTGGACGACGGAGACGAAGGTCCGTCCGCCGGCCTTGCGCGCCAGCGCCTGGGAGACGCGCGACAGCAGTGTGTCCTTCTCGCGGTCGGTCGTCGGTTGGGTGAGGAGTCCCGCCGGTTTCACCGCCACGACGACATCGGCGTCGGAGTGCAGAAGCTCCACCTTCGGCCCCTCGACCGGACGCTCGACCTTGCGGTTGGGGTCCCAGACCAGCTCGGCCTCCGGCGCCACGTAAGCCCCCGGGTCGAAGAGCAGCTGGCCGTCGACCGACACCTGCCCGCCCTCGATCACCCGCTTGGCGCGGGTGAACGACAGCTCCGGATAGACCTCCGTCAACCGCCGTGCCAACCGCGCCGGATAGCGCTCCTGGGCCTGTTCAGTCACTCAACGATTCCCCACCCGACCAGCCTGTCACATCGCCCGACTCGAAGCCGTCGGCGAAGAGGAAGTCGGCGACGTCGAAGACCGAAACGAGCAAATCGTAAGAGTGACCGTTGAAAGTCGAGCCGGTCAGAATCAGGTGGCCATCGGGAGTGGCGGTGACTGTCTTGTAAGGTAGCTGCAGAGAGGTTTCCCAACTCACCTCGCCAGCGGCAGTGAGTCGATAGAGCGACAAGGGACCGTTTGTCGGCTCGTGCAAGGCGAAGACATCCCCGGTTGCTCCCAGAGCAAAAGAGAGAGCACCGCCGCCAAGCAGATCCGGGGGCAGGTCCCAAAGCGGAACACCCGCCGGTGAGAGTTTCGTCAACCTGTGCCTGTAGGTATCGTGCGTCGAGCCTGAGAGGTACAGGTTGCCTGCGCCGTCGAGCACCACCTCGTCCACCAGCCTCCAGGCCTCGCCGGCGGAAACGAGATCGTCGACCGTCCATT
The DNA here is from genome assembly GCA_039932055.1 of Thermoanaerobaculia bacterium. Classification (GTDB taxonomy): domain Bacteria; phylum Acidobacteriota; class Thermoanaerobaculia; order Multivoradales; family JAGPDF01; genus JAGPDF01. Next base: position 7,059 of record JBDTQT010000051.1, on the reverse strand, counting down.
GCACGCTGCCGTCGACGCTGAAGCTCTTGATCACCGCGTTGTCCAGGATCGTCGCACCGACGACGATCCGGCCCCCGCGCGCATCGATGGCGGAACAGTAATCCGCCATATCCGGATCGCCGAAGGACTGGCTCCAGATCTGTCCGTCAGCAACCGACGCTCCTGCGACCGCGCAGTCCAAGCCGGACTGCCCCTGACCGAAGATCGGCCCTGCCGTCCAGACCGTCTCTTCTTCGGCCATGACGGAATCGTAGGGAGCCAACCCCGGCGGATCGACGTTGATGCGATCCAGCAACTCGCCACTCGCCGAGATCCGAACCAGCTCCGTAGACCACTCGCCCGTTGACAGGGAGTTCTCTACCGCGAGGAAGTCGCCGCTCGCGGCTCGGAACAAAGCCTCGGTGGAACCGTGGTTGGCTGCGGCGTCGATATTGCTCATCGTCTCCGTCTCATCGCTCGAAAAGGAAGCGATAAAGGGAAGTCCGTATCCAGCGTTGGTCACACCGCCCATCGCCATGCCACTGTCGGGAAGCGGGACCGCGCGCGTCGCCCACTGGTTGTAGCCCGTCTGCCCGAACGGCGCCACCACGCCGAGAAGCTCACCAGTCGGCGTGAAGTGCCAGCCCATGGGCTGCGACTGGTTCATCTGCCCTCGCTGCGACTTTCCGACGACCCAGTAGCTCCCGTCCGCAGCCCGATGCGCTGCCGGCGACTTGCGCGGCGGTCCGATCCGCAGGCTCGGGGAGTCGTTCGGCGACTGCAGATCGGGCTCGCGCCTATTCCAGATCGACGCTCCGGAACGATCGAACAATCCGACGAAGAGGTCCGTGTCAGCGTAGCGAAAGCCTCTCCCGACGACGACTATGCGTTGCCCCGGACCCTCTGCGAGGTCGCAGCCTCCGGTCGCCGCGAACCCTACGGGGCGGTAGTTGACATAGGTCAGCGCGCCTGCCGGCGACAGAGCCGCCAAGAGATAGCCCTGACTTTCGTCGGAGTAGATCCCGCCAGTGAACCGCAGCCAGCCCTTGCTGTCGACGCGCGGTGCGGCACTCGTCAGGGACGAGAACGGGCCCAACGTCTGGGATCCGAGCCACAGGCCGGACTGTGCGTAGCTCACGATGTCGACGAAGTGCGTCGTGCTTCCGCTGCGCTCCAGCAGACCGTGGACCCTGCCGTTACCGGCAGCGACGAAACGGAACATTTGCTCCGCCCCCTGCTCCACCTCCGGGACTCGAGTCCATAGCCACTCGCCTGCGGCGCCGAGAGCTGCGATCGCCGGCCGACAGAGGTTCGGCTTGCACAACCCCCCAGCAAGAAAGATCTCGCCACTCGTGTCGAGCTGGAAATCGGAAGCCGACATCACCTCGCCTTCCGGAGTGATGAGCTCGCGCATCCAGGAGCGCTCACCCCGCGGGTCGTATTTCGCGATTGCAGGGTAGTCGACTCCGGAACCCATAACGACGATTCCGCCGTCTCCCGCGAGAGCGACGCTTCCCAGGCTGAAGCCACCTTCATAGACAACCCAGTCGACTTGACCGGCGCCCGCGTGCCGCGCGACGAATCCTCCACCGTAGTTGCGGTTCCCCACCACGTATACCTGGCCGTCGTCGGAGAAGACCGCGGATCGCGCGACGTAGGGCCGCGATTCGACCTCGGACCGCAGAGTCGAGGTCCAGACTTCGGCGCCATCCGACGAGAGCGTTGTGACGGAGTAACCAAGGTGATCCGGCAGAAGAAATCCCAGCCGCGGCTCTCCAGAGCTGCGAGAGAAAAAACGCACCAGGCTCGCGGAAGACGAATCCGTCGCGAAGGTGCGCTGCCAAAGCAGCTCGCCTTCGGCGCTGAACTTCAGAACGAAGAACCTCCGGGAGGCACTTGCGAGGCCCGCGACATAGATCTCGCCAGTCGGATCGACGAGAGTCGCCTGGGATCGAACGCTCATCGAGCAGGTCGGATCAGCGTTGCCCGACAGCCACGGCCCATCCGCCATCGTCGTCCAGAGAGGCTGCGGTCCCGCGGCGTAGCCAGCGCCGTCGAGTCCCAGCTCTGGCAAGTCCGGCGCAGCCGCGAGCGCCGAAGTCGTCGCCCCCGCGAAGGCGAACCAGCCAGCGAGCGCCATCGCACCTGCTGGACGGCCTTTCACCGGATCTCCTCGAAGACGCCTTCAGCCTTGTTCTTGCGCACGTTGTGCCAGGGGAAGCAGCGACCGTTCATGGCGATGTAGACGCCGGGCGGCAGGACCTGCGCGAAGGAAAGGGCGCTGCCGAGGTTGAACAGGCCGTCGGAGCTGCCGAAGGCGAACGGGATCATCGCGCCGGTCAGGACGACGGTCTTCTCGGAACTGGCGAGGCCCTGGGCGAGGACCGCCGCGGTCTCGACCATGGTGTCGGTGCCATGGGTGACCAGGAGGCGCCCTTCAGGCGAATCCCGGCAGGCTTCGAGCACCTTCGCGCGATGGTCGAAATTCATCTCGAGGCTGTCCATCATGCAGACCGTCTGCACCTCGACATCGAGCTTCGAGCGCCCGAGGCGGAGCATCTCCGGCAGATGGGTGTTGCGAAAGTAGAGCGCGCCGGTGAGCTCGTCGTACTCCTTGTCGAAGGTGCCGCCGGTGATCAGGATGCGGATCTTCATGGGTCGCGGCTCTCCGTGGATGCCATTGCCCGGGCGAGGTCCGCTGCGAGAGCCCTCACGTCGACGGCGGGAAAACGAAAGAACTCGCCTGCGATCTCGGAAAACAGGGACTGCAGCTGCTTCGGCTCGACCAGACCCTCGCCAATCATGCTCCGCACATCGGCGAGGTCCGTCTCGAAACCGCGCTCGATCTTCGCCAGCGCCTGGGAGTAGAAGTCGAACTCGAAGATCGCGAGCTTGCCCTCCTGGCGCAGAAACCGGCACCGATCGCGCCAGCCCGGCAGCGGCGGCAGGAAATCGAGCGGCGAGGCGAGCTCGATGCTCATCGCCAGGCGCTCCTTGACCTGCGGAATCGCCCGCGCCACCGCTCCGGAGTCGGGTTCGATCCGGATGTCGACGTCGATCGTCGAGGACCGCCAGCCATGGAGAAGCGCCGAGCTCCCGCCGACCAGAAAAAGTCGTGTTGGAGCCTCGGCATGCCGCCCCAGCTCCCGCAGAAGGGCGTCGAGATTCGCACGATCGACTAGCCGCCGCATCGCGCCGAGCGGTGGAAGCTGGCGAGGCGTCGGAGGAGCGCGTTGTAGCGCGAGTGCGCCCGATCCGGATCTGCCGTGACCAGCCGCTGGAAGAGCGCGTGCTCCGGCAGCGGGCGACGGGGTACGGCGATTTCGAACCCGAGCTGCCGGAGCTTGGACGCGCTGATCTCGACCAGCAAGGATTCCTCGGATTCCTCGCCGTGTTCGAGGTCGATCAATCCCTTGCAGATCAGTTCCGCACCGGGAAATCGCGTCCAATCCGCGCCAGGGTGGAACTGCTTCGCCAGGTCCATTGCCTGGATTCTACTCGCTCGCCGAGGGCGCAACTCGCCAGGAGTTCAGGCGAGCAGCAGGCTGCAGCAAGTGAGGCCGGACTCGGCCTTGGCGAGCTCGGACTGGTCGACGGCGACGACGTCGTAGCCGGCGGCGGCAATGCGCTCCGCGGTGCGCGGGGCGGAGGCGTTGACCAGGACGGTTCTGCCGACCGCGAGCACGTTCGCCGCCATCGGCTCCGCCGGATCGACCTCGATCGCACGTCGCGCGCCGAAGCGGGAACCATCGACCCAGGCCGGGTTGAGGACGATCGTCCCGCTGTCGATCGAAGTGACGGCGCTTTTCAGGTGCAGACAGCCAGAAACGGCGAGACCTTCGACGCTGTAGCCAAAGGGCGAGAGGAAGGCCGCGAGCTGGCCGATGCCCTCCGCGTTGCTGCGCGCCGTGAGGCCCGCGAAGAGACGCCTGCCGATGCGCAGCACGTCGCCACCGTCGAGTGTCCCGGGAGCGGCGACGAACGCCAGGTCGCGCAACGGCGCGAGCGCTTGCGCCACGCTCGCGATCTCCGCCCGGCGCGACTGGGCGCCCGGGCGAGTCAACACCGCGAGCTCATCGACGACCACCGCGGCATCCTCGACGAAGACCGAGTCGGGAAGGTCGTCGGTCTCCGGCAGGCGGACCACCTCGATGCCGAGCGCGCGCAGCGCGTTCTCGTAGAGCTCGTGCTGCATCCGGGCGCGTCCGACGTCGAGCGCGACCCGTGGCAGGTGGGTAAGCTCGCAGCGGGCGAGCGACGATGAAACGGCGCGGGTCAGGGCGAGCATGCGGCGAAGGCTACAGGAAGGTGGAACGCCCGCCTCCGGGCCAAGTCTGATCCAAACCCTCCCTGGGGGCCGGGGAGGGGAAAACTCGACCTCAGGGCTTGGCGGCGCTCTCTTCGACCTCGGCTTCGGGCTCGTCGGCGAACGCCTCGTGCAGGATCGGTCCGTCGAGTGGCACGAGGAGCTCTTCTTCGCCACCCTCACCCTTGTTCAGCTTGCGCTCGGCCCGCTTCTGATTCTTGAGCTGCGCCCGCTCCTTGCGCGCCATCTCCTTCTGCCGCTTCACGAAGGACTGGCTGGATCTCTTGGCCATGGTGCCTCCTACGGCGCACCCGGAAAAGCGCGCGCCCTGTACCCCGCCAGCCTCAACCGCCGGCGGACGGAACATCCTATCGCGCCGGGGGGGGGTTCAGTCAGGGGGGCGACCCTGGCCAGGCAGGACCGGGGGACGCCGGACCGGGCGGGACCGGGGCGGGACGGGCTCTTCAGCTCAGAGAACCGAGCCCGATGGACTGGCGGTGCGCGCCGCCAGGGCCTGCTGCTTGGCTTCGGCGACGATCGCGTCGACCAGCGCCCGCGCCTCCCGGCGGAAACTGCCGACAACCATGACCCGGGCCAGCCAGGGGTCGGGAAAGCCCGCGCTCTCGAGGTCCCGGCCATACGCCAGGCCGAGCGCCGTGCCGGCCTGGACGACATAGGGGATCTGCCCCTCCTCGAGCTGCTCGAGGAGCGTGCCGAGCATCTCCGGGCTGCCGAGCTCCGCCAAGGGCACCAGTTCGCCCGGCTCGCCGCTGCCGGAGCCCAGCCCGCCGCCGAATCCACCGGCAAAGCCCGGGGCCTCGAGGCCTACGTCTCGGTCCCCCTCTCGCGCGGGAACCTGGGCGGCCGCGAGGTCTTCGACCAGGGGAATTTCGCAATCCGCGCAGGTGGTGAAGCCTTCGCGGTACTCGGCATGGCAGTTCGGGCAGATCATGGTTCTCTCCGGTTCCGGGAACGATATGCCAAGCGCTCCTCGAAGGTGGCGGGGACGGCGCCACCGCCACGGCTGGGCACTGCGGAACGCTATCCCCCTGGCCCGAGGTCCGGCTTGGAATCGCGGCTCGAGTGCCAGAGAGCAAGAACCTCGAGCACCTCGTTCGTATCGTCCTCGCAGTAGTAGAGGTAGTAACGGACTCTCTCGAGCAGGACTCGGCGCACACCTGGCAGGTTCGGATTGGCGACCCGCATTCCGAGGTCGGGCTGGACTCTGAGGATGGCCAGCGTGCGCGAGAGGTCTTCAAAGAATGCCGCTGGCGCTTTCGTTCGGTTCACTTTCCACCACCGGGCTGCCGTCTGAATCTGAATCGCCGCCCGTGGCGCGACGCGCAGGCGAAGCATACGGACGGTCTAGCTTCGAATATCTGCGAGCAGCTCGTCACCGTCGACGAAGCGACCGCTCCGGATCTCCGCGATTGCCGCCAGGAGCTCCGCCTCGTCCTCTTCACCCAGGGTCAGCGCGCCGGCCTCGTCGAGCTCCGAGAGGACCGCGACCGTGGCGCCCTCCCGCAGCTCCACACCCTCCATCACAATCTGCCCACCGCGGACCCTGCCCGTGACGACTCGCATGGGAGAATTCTAGCAGGCGAAGCGAGGCGGGAGAACCTGAGCCGAGGCCGTCGCTGATGCTGAAGCTCCTTTGAATGGGACGCGCGCGCCCGAGCGGCGATTCTGTTCCTCAGCTACAATTCCAGCGCTTTCAGGAGGTACGAACATGGGTCTGATGGACAACATCAAGAAGCAGCTCGGGTCGCAGTTCATCGAGATCATCGAGTGGCTCGACGACACGCCCGACACGCTGGTCTGGCGATTTCCGGTCTACAACCAGGAGATCAAGATGGGCGCCCAGCTCATCGTGCGCGAGAACCAGGTCGCCCTATTCGTCAACGAAGGCAAGGCGGCCGATCTCTTCACCCCCGGGCGCTACGAGATCCAGACTCAAAACGTGCCGATCCTGACCACGCTGCGCGGCTGGAAGTACGGATTCCAGAGCCCTTTCAAGGCCGAGGTCTACTTCTTCAACACCCGCCTGTTCACCGACCTGAAGTGGGGCACGACCAACCCGGTGATGATGCGCGACACCGAGTTCGGCATGATCCGTCTGCGGGCATTCGGCACTTACGCGATGCGCATCGCCGACGCCCGCGTCTTCTTCTCGAACATCGTCGGCACTCGCGGCCTGACCTCGACCGACGAGGTCACCGGCCAGCTCCGTTCGACGATCCTGTCGCGCCTGTCGGACGCGCTCGCCGAATCCAAGATCGCGGCGCTCGACCTCGCGGCGCACTATGACGAGCTCTCGGTCGCCGGCCGCGGCGTCCTGTCCCCCGAGTTCGCCGGTTTCGGATTGGAGCTGTCGCGCTTCTTCATCGAGAACATCTCGCTCCCCGAAGAGGTCGAGAAGGCGATCGACCAGCGCTCGAAGCTCGGCGTCTTCGGGAACCAGATGCAGCAGTACACCCAGATGCAGGCGGCCGAGGCGATCGGCACCGCGGCGGCGAACCCGGGCGGGCTCGCCGGCGCGGGAGTCGGGATCGGCGCGGGTGTCGCCATGGGTCAGATGATGGGCCAGGCGATGGGCAATACTCCCGGGGCAGCCACCCCGCCGTCGGTTGCCGGAGCCGCGCCGCCGCCGCCCGCAACCGGCCCGCGCTGGTCGCTCACCGTCGATGGCAAGACCTACGGCCCCTACACCGACGAGGCCCTGCGCGGCATGGTCGCCGCCGGCCAGGTGCTCCCCTCGACCCTCGCCTGGAGCC
>JBDTQT010000050.1:0-18355 GCA_039932055.1 Thermoanaerobaculia bacterium | reverse complement strand
AGCCGCGGCCGATCTCCTTGGCGCGGTTGACGTTGTAGAACTGGGTGCGGGCCGCATGGGTGTTGCCGGCACCGCCGCCGCCGGCGGGGATCGTGCAGTCCGTGCCCGTGCCGCTGCCCAGCGCGATCACGCCCGAGCCGTCGGCGGCCTTCGAGGTGGAGCCGCAGCTGTCGGTGATCTTGACGTACTGGCCTTGCAGGGTGGTCGTTCCAGTCGTGCCGCTGAAGATGCCGGCCGAGTTGGTGTAGGTGCCGGTCGCGACGTTGGCGAAGGGCAGCGGCAGCACGCGCTCGGCGGCTGGGCGGTCGCCCTGATAGGTGCCACCGGTGGCGGAGCCGTACTCATTCATGTCGCGGAACTCGATGAGCTTGCCGCTCACCGCGTGCACCCGGCCGCGCCAGGTGCCCGTCGTCCCCTCACGCCGGAAGGTGAACTCCCAGACACCGACGAGGCCGCGGCCGTTACCGGGTGCGTAGCCTTCGGCGAAGCTCTTGCTGGCGACCGCGGTCGGCAGAAGCTTGTAGGAGCCGTTGTCGACGATCGAGTCACCGGCCTGGAAGCCGTCGACGTAAGCGAAGAAGGTGGCGCGGGCCGCATCCACCGGGACACGCACGGCAGGCGTGCGGGTGCCGGGCGCGGGCAGATTCTCGCTGCCGAAACCGATCAGGTTGCCATTGTTGACGTAGAAGACGACGCGCGCGCCCTCGACCTTGCGGCCGCCGGCGAGGACGTCGAAGTCGACGAACCAGACGTGGCTGGCGGGCTGGCCGGAACGGCCCGGGTTGAGCACGAGATTGGCGGGATCGACGCCCAGCAGGCCGCCGACATCGGCGAGCTGACGACGGGCGAGGGTCTCCAGGGTCGCGAGAGTGACCTTCGAACTGGCCGCGAGGTTGTTGCCCGCGCCAGGAATCCAGGCGACGTTACCGCCCTCGGCGTAGTCGATCTTGCCCGTGCGCTTGTCGACGTAGGCAATCCACGGAGCGCTCTGGCCGGCGGCGAAAGCCTGCCAAGCCATGTCCGTGTCGGAAGCCACGAAGCTCGCCGCCTCGGAGAGCAGGGCGGTCTCGGGGTTCGCCCGCAACTCGGCCCGGTCGAGCGCGCGCGCCGAGAGCGAGTCGTTCGCTTCGCGCAGCGTCTGCGCGCCGGCGGGCTGGCCGCTCATCGCGAGCAGCAGGCCGGCGAGCGCTAGAGGCAGGGTTCGAATCGTCGTTCGCAGCGTCTTGTCCATGGTTTCCAGTCTCCTCAAGATGAATCGACTGCGGGTCTTCCGCAGCCGTCGGCAAACCGACTTGGCACTTTTCGGACATAGCGATGCACGCACCCCGCGACTCATCGCCCGTCCCGGGAGCTCTCGCGAAGCGAGGACCGGTTCTTGGAGTGCTGCGGCGCGGCTGACCTGCAACCTGTAAGGGTTGGCCGAACCTTAAGGGGGCGAGACTCCCTTGTCAAGTGTTATTTTGTGTGCCTCTTTCGGAACAGGAATTCGATGCCCCAACCTACTTTTTCGCGCCTCCCGCCGCTCTTGGCCGTCCTCTTTTGCGCCCTTGGCGCGGGTTCCTTCCTCGCTGGGCTTCCACTGCAGGCGGCCGCAGTGGCACCCTCTCCTGGCGGAGCTCCGAGCCCTCCCAACATCGTCCTGTTGACTCTCGACACGACGCGGGCGGACCACCTGGGAAGCGCCGGTTGGGCCTATGCGTCGACGCCGAATCTGGATGCGCTGGCGCGCCGCGGTGTGCGTTTCGAGCGTTGCGACAGCGCCGCCCCGATCACCCTGCCGTCGCACGCCACGATCCTCTCGGGGCTACTGCCGCCGCGGCACGGAGTGCGCGACAACGGTACTTTCGTTCTCGCCGCGAGCGTGCCGACTCTCGCCGAGCGCCTGGCGGAGCAGGGATACGACACGGCGGCGGTGGTCTCGGCGGTGGTGCTGGCGCGCCGGCATGGCTTGAACCAGGGCTTCCGCATCTACGACGACGACCTCGGTGCGGGGGTCTCGGCCGGGACGTCGGTCGAGGAGCGGCAGGCCGAAGCGACGACCAGCGCCGCTCTCGCGGCGCTCGCCGGCCTCCGTCCGCCCTACTTCCTCTGGGTGCACTACTACGATCCACACGAGGAGTACCGGCCGCCGACCCGCTTCGCCGATGCCGCCCGCGGGCCGAGCCGGCTCTATGACGGCGAGATCGCCTATATGGACAGTGAGATCGGGCGTCTCCTCGCGGCGCTTCCTCGGGCGACGGTCGTCGCCGCGGTCGGCGATCACGGCGAGATGCTCGGCGAGCACGGCGAGCTGACCCACGGCCTGCTGCCGTTCGCCGGCGCCCGGCGCGTGCCGCTCCTGCTTGCCGGACCCGGCGTACCCACGGCCGCGGTGTCTTCTTGCCTGGCACGGACTGTCGACCTGGTGCCTACCCTGCTGGCGCTCGCCGGCCTGCCGATTCCCTCCGGGCTCGACGGCGAAGCCCTTCTCTCCGGACCGGGAGCCGCGGCCGCGCCCGGCGGCAGTCTCCTGGCGGAGGCGGCCTGCAACCGCGTCTCCTATACCGAGAGCTTCCTTCCCTACTTCGCCTACAAGTGGTACCCGCTGCGCACCCTCTCTGACGGCCGCGCGCTTTTCCTGCAGGCGCCCTCGCCCGCCCTGTTCCAGATCGACGACGACCCGGGCGAGACGCTCGATCTTGCCGCCGCCCAGCCGGAGCTGGCGCGTCTCTGGGGCTTGCGGCTGGAGCGCCTGTTGGCTTCGGCCGGGGAGAGGCTCGATGAGGCACGCTCGCCGCAATCGACGCTCGACGACGAGCAGCGACGTCAGCTCGCGAGTCTCGGCTATCTCGCGGGTGCCGGTGGCGCGGGAGCGACGGTAGCCGGCGACCTGCCGGATCCGCGCGACCGGACGGGGATCGCGCAGGCCCTCCACGCGGCGGCGGCCAGCATCCAGCAGGGCGGCTGCTCCGAGGTGCTGCGAGAGCTCGAGCGCATCGTGCGCGAGGATCCGCACAATTTTCCGGCGCTGGCGCTCGCCGGCCAGTGCCTGCGCGACGCCGGCCGGCACGCCGAGGCCTTGCAGCTCTACCAGCGGGCAGCACTCGAGAATCCCGCGTCGGCGGTGCCGGTGGCGAATGTCGCAGGAAGCCTTCTCCAGCTAGGCCGGCGGACCGAGGCCGAGCGCGAGTTCCGCCATGCCCTGGCGCTCGATCCGACCGAGGGAGACTCGGCGGCGAACCTCGCGCGTTTGCTGGGCGAGAACGGGCGGACCGCGGAGGCGCTGGCGCTCCTCGACCGGACCGTTGCCGCCGGCGGAGCCTCAGAGCAGCTCTTCCTCGAGCGCGGCACGATGCGGGCGACGGCGGGCCGGCTGAACGAGGCGCTCGCCGACTTTCGCGAGGCTGCACGGCGCGCGCCCACGGACCCGAGGCCGATCGAGAACGCCGCTCGTGCCGTCTATCGGCTCGGACGACTGCGCGAGGCGGCGGTGAGCTACGAGACGCTGGCGCGCCTCGTGCCCGGCCGGGCCGACGTCTGGAAAACGCTGGTGGCGCTCTATCTCGAGCTCGGCGAGGGTGCCTCGGTCGAGCGCTGCGCGCGCGCGGCGTTGCGCGTCGAGAACGATCCGGCCGACCGCGCGCGGCTCGAGGAGTTGCTTTCGGGGCTCACCGCCGCGCCTTGACTAGGCGCGCAGCTCGTTTTCGAGCAGCTGTCCGGCGATGATCAGGAAGTCGTGCTCGGTGACGATGCCGACCAGGCGGCCGTCCTTGAGCACCGGCAGGCAGCCGATGCCGTGCTTGCGCATGAGACTGATGGCGTCGAGGGTCGAGGTCTCGGGAGTCACCGAGATGATCTCGGTGGACATGACTTCGCGCACTGCGATCGGGCCTCTGCCCAGCTCCGCGGTCCGTTCGGCGACCAGGCGGACGATGCTGCTGTGGGAGATGATGCCGATCAGCCGGTGTTCGTTGTCTTCGACCGGGACGTGGCGGATCTTCTTCCATTGCATCAGATTGGCCACCAGCTCGACGGCCTCGTCGGCGTGGGTGGTGATGATGTCGGTGGTCATGAACTGCTCGATCTGGCCAAAGTGGTTTTCCCACCCGCCGGCTTGCGCGAGGCTGGCGAGCGGCCACTTGTGCACCGGCAGTCCGGTCAGCTGATTCTCGATGATCGCGCCGGTGATCGCGCCCAGACGCTCGCCGCGGTTGCCGGTTTGGCGCAGGGCGTTGAAACTGTCGAGCTGCCACTGCGCGCCGGTCTTTTTGGTGCGCACGCGCTCCTCGATGATGCCCAGATACCGGTCGACGTCGCCGGCGTCGATGCCTTTCATCTTCAGGCCGTCGCGCGCGACCGGCAGGAGCTCTTCGAGAATCAGCTCGTCGGCCGGAATCTGGTGGTGCCCGGGCCAACCGAACTGGGCGCGCAGACCCAGGCGCGCGGCGGCGACGAAGTTCTCGTTGGCGGTGTCGAACTCCATGACCTTGCGGATGTCCGGATAGACCCGCGAGAGGCCCGAGAGCAGGCCGAACCAGAAGGCGGCGTTGGCCACCTCGTCGACGATGCTCGGGCCGGAGGGCAGGATGCGGTTCTCGATCCGCAGATGGGGGTGGCCTTCGGAGATGCCGTAGCAGGGCCGCGTCCAGCGGTAGATGGTGCCGTTGTGCAGCCGCAGCGCCTTGAGGTTGGGAACCTCGTTGCGCCGCAGCATGGCGAGCGAATCCTCGTCGATGTCGGCCGACAGCAGGACCTTGAAGCGCGCGATGTCCTCGCGGAAGATCTCGAGCACCGAGTCGTCGACCCAGCGCCGGCCGAAGGAGACACGCGACGGTCGCTCGCGCAGGTGGAGGCCGGCAGCGCGATGGTCGACCGACTGCTGGAAGAGCGCGATGCGGGTCTCGCGCCAGAGCCGGCGGCCGAAGAGCAACGGCGAATTGCACGCCGCCGCGAGTACCGGTCCGGCGACCGCCTGGGTGAGGTTGTAGAGCGCGGCGAACTCCTCCGGGCCGACCTGGAAGTGGGCCTGGAAGCTGGTGTTGCAGGCCTCGACCATCACGTTCTCGTGCCGGATGATGAGCTCGTCGGCACCCTTGATGTAAAACTCGTAGGCGCTGCCGCGCAGCCGTCGCATCGCTTCGTTGAGGGCGAAGTAGCGCGGCTTGGGAGTCATGTTCTCGAGCGACAGGTCGGAGATGTCGAGGGTCTGCAGGATGCCGGTCATGACGACGTCGGCACCGAGCTCGTGGGCGGCCTTGCGGCCCTTGGCCAGCAGGTCCACCAGCTGTTTTTCCATCTGCTGCAGGCAGTCGCCGCCGAAGTGCAGGGGATCGGTGTTGAATTCGAGATTGAAACGAGCGAGCTCGGTCGTGTAGTGCTCGTCGTTGATCTTCTCGATCATCTCCATGGCGATCGGCGCCGGGCTGAAGCCCTTGTCGACGAGGAAGAGCTCCTGCTCCGCGCCGATTCGCCGCACGCCGGTCTCGATGGCTCCATGTTGAAGCATCAGGTCGAGCGCCTGTAGATCTCCCAGGAGCTTCCTGGTGAAGGCGCGCAGAGACTCCGAGTCCAGCTCTTTGACGTCGTGTTCGCCCATCGTCGAAGCCTCTCTCCGGGAATGCTGACTGGCAGGCAGTCTAGCAGCGTAGTCGGGGGCTCAGAAACGCTCGCTGGTCGAGACGAGGTACTGGATCTTGTCGATCGATGGGTCGCCGTCGAGGGGGAATGCGAGGTCGAGGCGGATGACGTTGGCGTGCGAAGTTCGGGTCGAAGCGATGCGCAGACCGGCGCCGACGTCGCGCAGCCAGCCGAGGTCTCCGGCCTGGGTGCCGCTCTCGAACCAGGCGCTCCCGGCGTCAGCGAACGCCGCGGCGCCGAGCCGGAAGAGGTGAAAGAACTCGCGCGAGCCGTACCAGCGTTGCTCGACCGTCAGCAAGGCGCGCCGGTCGCCCTCCTGGTAGCGCAGCGGATAGCCACGCAGGCCGTTGTCGCCGCCGATCAGCAGCTGAGTCTCGGCGTCGAGGTGGTGCGCGACGTCGATGCTGGCCGCGACATAGAGCGCCTGGTTGGTGAAGTCGCGCAAGAGATAGCGCAGCCCAAGCGAGAAGAGCGACGGCCCATCGCCGCCCGATTCGAGCCGCCCGCCGAGCGCCGCGGAGGCGATCAGCAACTGGCGCTCGCCAGGCCGAAAACCGCGGGAGATCGCGGAGTCGAAGAGCAGGGCATCGCGATCGGAGCCGAGACTCTCGGTGGCGACGCCCAGCCGGGCTGAGCCTTGCCAGCCGATCTCGATGTCCTCGGCGCGGCCGACGCGGTCGAAATCGTGCTCGACAACGAAGCGGTCCTGGATCCAGCTCCAGCCGATCCAGGGGTAGACCAGCTTGCGGTCGGACGGTAGCGTCGTCGTCGGCTCGTCCACCAGTTGGGCGAACCGCACCTCGTCGTAGGTGACTCCGAGGCTGAGCCGATGGGTCTCGCCGTGCGCGAGACCGCGCGAGAGGCCCAACCAGAAGTCGCCGAAGCGGTTCTTCTGCTCGAAGCTCTCGCGGATGTGGCCGAGTTGGTAGAGATCGGTCACGCGGCGGTTGTCCTGGAGGTCGAATCCTCCCGCCCGGCGGGTCGAAAACGAGAAGAACGGCTGCTCGATCCGGAGCTCCTCGGTGGTGCCGTCGCTGTTGTCGGCGTAGGCGATCCTGCCGCGGAACCGGCTGCCGAAGAGGTTCGGATCCTCATAGAAGAACAGGGTCGAGGTGCGATCGACGTCGGAGGTCTGCCGGATGGCGAGGTTCTTGCCGAGGCCGAGGAAGTTCGACTCTTCAATCTCGAACTTGTACTTGTTGACTCCACCGCTCCGGCTGAAGCTCAGCCCCGGCTTGAGCGACCAGTTGTCCCGAGTGCGAACTTCGACGTCGACGAGACCGTCGTGGTACGCCACCGGTCGAACGCTGACGTCGGCGAGGAAACGCTGGGCGCGCAGCGTGCGCTCCGATTCGGCGAGCGCGCTGGCCGAGAAGCGGTCGCCCTCGGCAAACAGCAGTTGCCGGCGGATGGCGCGCGCGCGCGTCTCCCGGTGGAGGATGTTCGCCCAGCGGAAAAGGGTCTTGTTCTCGCCTGGCTTCTGGAGGTCGAAAACGTCACCGGCAAGAATGGAAATGGAACCGATGCGGGCGCCCTCGGCCTCCAACTGTTTCGCGGGAGGCACGATCTCGGCGGCGGCGAAGGGGGGAGCGAGCGCTTGCTGGCTGAGAGAAGGCGCGGCGAGGGCGAGACTCAGCCCGAACAGGAGCGGGTGGATTCTGGTGAGGCGGCGAAGGGACAAGTCCATGGTCACCGGCACGACGGCCAGGCGGTGGCGCCAGTATAGGACCGCCGGATGAACGGGGGATGACCGATTCCTGGGTCTCCGGTTCTCAGCCTGCGCTGACGGGGGCGGCAGCGAAAGAGGGGTGCACCAGCGCACCGTCCCGCGCCAGCAGTGTCCCCATGACCTCCTGGTCGGTGTCCGGGATGGCGAGCTTCTTGTCCTTGAAGACCAGCATCAGCAGGGTCAGCAGATTCCGCGCGTAGACGAGGCTCGCGTCTGCCGGGACGGTCCCCGGAAGATTCGAGGGCCCGAGCACGAAGACGCCGTGGTGCACGACCTCTTCGTCGACCTTGGTCAGCTCACAGTTGCCACCCTGGGCGGCGGCGATATCGACCACGACCGCACCCGGCTTCATCGCCTCGACCATGTCGCGGGTGAGAAGAATCGGTGCGCGCTTGCCGGGCACCTGGGCGGTGGTGATCACCACGTCGGCGACCGCGAGCCGCGCCTTCAGGATCGCCCGCTGCTGCTCGAGAAACTCCTTCGAGACCTCCTTGGCATAGCCGCCGGTGCCTTCAGCGGTCGGCATCTGCGGCAGATCGATGAAGCGGCCACCGAGCGACTCGACCTGCTCCTTGACTGCCGGCCGAACGTCCGAGACCTCGACGGACGCGCCCAGCCGTTTGGCGGTGGCGAGGGCCATCAGGCCAGCGACGCCAGCGCCGATCACGACGACTTTCGCCGGCTGGATCGTGCCGGCCGCCGTCATCAGCAGCGGAAAGATCTTGCCGAGTTTCGCCGCGCCGACCAGCACGGCTTTGTAGCCGGCGATCGAAGCCTGAGACGAGAGCACGTCGAGCGCTTGGCCGCGGGTGGTGCGCGGCACGAGCTCCATCGCGAACACGGTCACCTTGCCGGAAACCAGCTGTTTCACGAGCTCGGTGTTGCGGTAGGGGTCGAGGTGGGAGAAGAGGTAGGCGCCGGCACGAATCTGCCCGGCTTCGCTCGTCGTGGGCGGCGCGACCTTGAAGACGACGTCGGCCACCCGGAATCCGTCCGCCGCGGTGGCGGCCAGGGTCGCTCCGACGGCCTGGTACGCCTCGTCGGTGAACCCGGCGCGGAGCCCTGCGCCGCTCTCGAGAACGACCTCGAGTCCGGCATGGACGAGCTTCTTGACAGTTTCGGGCGACGCGGCGACGCGCTGCTCACCGGCGACGATCTCTTTGGGAACGAACAGCTTGGACATGGGAATCTCCAGACAGAAGGTGACTGCGCGGGCATCGTACCGGCCGGATTACCGCTTCCGCAAGCTCAAACGGGTAGGTCAGCCAAGGTGCTCCGGGCGGGCCAGGTCGAGGATCGTCTTGACCGGAGCGAACGTCCAGGCGGGGACTTCAACGAAGACTGTATTCCATCCCGCCATCGCGCCGTTCCAGAGCCCAGGGCGCTCGTAGATCCGCAGCCGTCGCCCAGCCTCGGACTTCTCCGCCACCAGGGCGCGGGTGGGGTCGACGAAGCGCTCGAGCTCCCAGGGGGCGCCGGCCGGATCGCGCAGCGTCACCACGAGGTCGACCGGATTGAAGTGCGTCGAGGTGCGCAAGAGCTCGGCCTGCGCGGGGTCGCCGGTGGCGACCTCGGCGGCCTCGACGATCTGCAGCGAGGCGCGTCCGTCGACTCCTTCGACCCAGAAGGGTCCTCCACCCGGCTCGCCGCCGTTGACGACGACGCCGCAGACCCGCCACGGCGCATCGCCACCGCGCTCCGCCTGAAGCTCGAGGAGCTTGCCGGCGAGGAGCCACTTCCAGTGCGCGACAGCGGCGTGCCGGCTCCCGGGAAGGAGGTTGTCGATATTCTTGACGAAGACGAGGTCGCCGCCGGTCGCGGCGAGATTGCCGAGCAGGGCCCCGTGCCCAGCCGGACGCAGCAGCAGGCGGCCGTCGGCGGTTCGGGCCGGGCGGCCTTGGGCGTCGAGCGCCAGGGCATGGGTCGAAGGCCGCTGCTCCGAGAAGCTCACCTCGAGCTCTTCGCCCTGCCGCGCGAAATAGCTGCGCGCGCCCTCGAGCGCGCTGTCGAAATAGGCTCTCGACTCGCTGCCAACGGTGAAATGGAAGCGACTCGTGCCGTCGGTATCCTTCAGGTAGTGCCTGCCCTCGGCGAGCTGTTCGACGAAGGCCGTGCGCGGGCGATCGCCGGCCCAGTGGAAGGGTAGAAGCGCTTTTGGGAGAGCCGCCGCAGCCGGGCTGCCGTCGGAAGTGGAGAAGAAGAGCTCGAACAGTGGGCTTAAGGATGCGGCGGTGGTGGCGTCGGCAATACGGTGAAGGCGGCCCTGGAGACGTTCCGCGAGCGCCTGGCCGAGCGCCATGGAGGGCAGGATTCGGCAGAGATCCGCGACCTCGCGCGCTTCGGTGTCGCCCTGCGCCGCCGCCGTCTCGATTTCCTGACGGTTGCCTCCAGGAAAGCGCTCAGCGACCGCGGCCAGGCTGCGGAACATGCGCGAGGCGGCGCCGGAGGCGGGGACGAACTTGAGGAATCGCCCCCGCGCCTGCGCCTCGCGGGCGCGCGCCAGAAGACCGGGAACTTCCTCCTCTACGATTCGTTCGATGCCGTCTCCGACCGTTGCCGGCCGCAGCAGGTGGGTGGGCTGCAAGGCGCTGGCGGCGTGGGGGGCGCCAGCGAGCAGCGCCAATTGGCGCTCAGCCTCGGCGAGCGGGATCCCGCTCGCCGCGAGTTGCTCCCGGTCGGCGGCGGTCAGGTTTTCGAGGCCAGGCATCTCGATCGCGTCAGCCGGGGTAGAGCGGCAGGCGGTCCGCGACCTCATCGAGAGGCCGGGCCGTCTGGTCCCTGGATGAGAGCAGGGGAGCGGCGACCGGCCAGTCGACGCCGATCGCCGGATCGTTCCAGGCTATGGCGAGTTCCCGGGCCGGGTCGTAGAGCCGCGTGCACTTGTATTGGACCTGGGCACGCTCCGTAAGCACGCAGAATCCGTGCGCGAAGTCGGGGGGCACCCATAGCTGGCGGAAGTTCCCGGCCGAGAGCTCGAGACCGAACCAGTGCGCGAAGGTGGGCGAGCCGCGCCGGATATCGACCGCGACGTCGAAGATCGCCCCTTCGGTGCAGCGGACGAGCTTGCCCTGGGCGTTCGGCACCTGCGCGTGGAGTCCGCGCAGCGTGCCCTTTTGCGAGAGCGAGTGGTTGTCCTGCACGAAGGAGAGGTCGAGCCCCTGGGCAGCGAAGGTCTCTGCGCTCCAGACCTCGAGGAAAAACCCGCGCTCGTCCTGCCAGACCTTCGGCTCGACGATGAGGACCCCGGGAAGTGGCGTCTCGACCAGTCTCAAGACCCAGTCTCTTCGTCGTGCACGATGCGCCGCAGGTAGTCGGCGTAGTCGGTGTGGCCGAGGTCGTCGGCGAGCGCCAGGACCTGGGCCGGAGAGAGATAGCCCATCCGCAAGCCGATCTCCTCGAGGCAGGCGACCTTGAGCCCCTGGCGCTGCTCGACCGCACCGATGAACTCCGACGCCTGCAGGAGCGATTCGTGCGTACCGGTGTCGAGCCAGGCGATGCCGCGGCCGAGGATCTGTACCGAGAGCTCGCCCAACGCCATGTAGGCGCGGTTGACGTCGGTGATCTCGAGCTCGCCGCGCGGCGAGGGGGCAAGGCCGGCGGCGATGTCGAGCACCCGGTTGTCGTAGAAGTAGAGGCCGGTGACGGCGAGCGACGACTTCGGCTGGGCGGGTTTCTCTTCGATCGAGATCGCCTTGCCGTCGTCGCCGAGCTCGACCACGCCGTAGCGCTCGGGGTCGCGCACGCGATAGGCGAAGACCGTCGCCCCGCGCTCACGCGCCGCCGCCGCCTGCAGGTCCTCCGGAAAGCCGTGGCCGTAGAAGATGTTGTCACCGAGGGCGAGCGCCACGCGGTCGTCGCCGACGAAGTCTCGGCCGATGAGGAAGGCCTGCGCGAGCCCCCCCGGGTGCGGCTGCACCGCATAGGTGATCCGGATGCCGAAGGAGCTGCCGTCGCCCAGCAGGCGCTCGAAGCTCGCCACGTCGTGTGGCGTGGTGATCAGCAGGATGTCGCGGATGCCGGCCAGCATGAGGCTCGACAGCGGGTAGTAGACCATCGGCTTGTCGTAGACCGGCAGCAACTGCTTCGAGATCGCCCGGGTAACCGGATAAAGACGCGTGCCGGAGCCTCCGGCGAGAACGATGCCCTTCATGCCGGGGAGTATATCGGCGGCGCTCTGCCCTCCGCCGCCTCCTCGGAGTCCAATCTCAGCCGCCGAACGGGCAGGTGTCGAAGTGGGCGGTGTCGCGCACCAGTGCGAAGGCGGTTCCGAGATCGTTGCGATAGACCTCTGTGTGGTCGCCCCAGTGATCGCGGACGGTGATCTCCACCTCGAGATTGGTCAAGCCCGCGGCGAAGATCCAGAAGCGGTCGAATTCGCCGCAGGCGTCGATCGACTTGACGAACAGCTCGAGGTTGTCGGGGGAGTAGAACCAGAACACCCCGCTGGTCTCGGTGAGCGGCTGTGACTGCGCCGGTCTCGCGGTGGATGTCCAGTCACGAAAGCGTGCGGTGACCGCGAAGCGGCCGCCCGCGAGGCAGAGCGTCGCCGCACCAGGCACGCAACTCGTCGGGTCGCCGCTCTCGGTTCTGCGGTTGATCGCTTCTGCCGACAATCGAGCAGATCGCCGCGCTGCGGGTGGGGTGGGAGTTTCGGCCAGCACAGCGGGGCAGCCGCCCAACGCTTCGATGTCTTGAAGCGGCGCGAACGGCTGCCGGTAGGGATTCACCCGCCACCAGACCTCGCTGGTTTCGGTGTCGGTCACCGTCAGGTGCGCCTCGACATCGGTGAGCCCGGCGGCGTAGATCCAGTGATGCCCGTTGCTGCCGCAGCCGTCGAGCACCTTGACGACGAGCTCCGGGTTGTCTGCGGCGAAGAACCAGAAGCCGCCGGTCTCGGAGCGCAGCGGGAAGGCGCGCCCCTCGCCGGTCCGCCCGTCGCCCGCCCACCAATCGGCATGCAGGCGAAAGCGCCCTTCACCGAGGCAGAGCGAGGTCGCAGCGCCCGAGCAGGGCAGCACGAACTTGCGGGCGAAGATCTGGTAGTCGAACAGATTCTCGTTGCCGCCGCGCCAGGTGACGACGATCACGCCGGCGTCGTTGATCGCAATCGAGGGTGATTCGGAGACCCAAGGGATGGTGATCGGCTCGCGCGGCTCGTCGACCCGTAAGGGATCGCCGTAGGGCGTCCCATCGGGCCGATAGGCGCGCAGGTAGAGGTCGTAGTAGTCCTCGTCGGTGCCGCGGTAGTGCTTCCAGACCACCGCGAAATCGCCCTCCCGGTTCATCGCCAGGTCGCAGTCGTACTGAGCCCCTGCGTTCTCGGTCGGAACCTGGAAGGCGTTTGCGGCCGGTACGCCGTCTGCCGCGAAACGCTGCGCCCAGACGTTCAAGCTCCCTTCCGCGACCGGATCGCCCTGCGACCAAGCCACCACGAAACGCCCCTGCGAGTCCATCCCGACGCCGCAGAGAAGCTGCAGACTCGCCCCGCCGATCGGCACGCCGAAGACCGGACCGACCTTCTCGCCAGCGCGCGAAAGGCGTTGGATGCGGACGACCGGCAGGTCGTCGCCGACAATGTCCGATTCCCAGGCGACGACCGCGTTGCCGAACGGATCACTGGCGACCTGAGGCGAAACGTGGTTTCCGTAGGGTTCGGAATTCAACCGCACCGGCTCGCCGAGCGGGAATTCGCCTTCGAAGGCCTGGGCAAACGCGTCGAAGCCATTCGATTCGTAGTTGATCGAAGTCCAAGCCAGAGTCCAACGAGCTGTCCCGGAAAGCCCCAAAGCCGGCAAGCCGACGAAGCCGTTCCCTTCCACCACCAGTTCGCCCGCCTCCAGTGCCCCACTCGCGGAGATCCGGCGCGACCGAGTGCGCAGGCGCCCGTCCAGCCCGTTGTCGCTTGTCCAAGCGATACGCGAGTCTCCGCTCCGCGAGTCTGAAGCGATCCACGGGTTGGCGTCCAACGTATAGAGAGCTGGGTCCTCTTCGAGATAGAAGGGAGCTCCGGTGGCGGTTCCATGGGCGTCGAAGAACCGGGCGGCGACCAAGCTGTGTCCTGAGTTTCCATCCTGCCAGGCGACGAGGAAGGATCCGTCTCGGGTCAGTCCAACTTCTGGGTCCGCAATCTCCCCGAGAGGAGGAAGAGACACGGCGACCTCGCCTCCGAGGGTCGCTTGGGCATTCAGGGTAGCCGCGCCAGGAAACAGCAAGCAAGCCAAGCTGAGCGCCCCTATCTTCTGGGTTCCGCGCGCGTGCACTATTCCTCCTCCCACGGTCCGCGCACAGCGTACTCCGATCCGATCGGGAGTGCCGCAGCGTTCAAGCGGGTGCCCGTGACGCCGAGACTTTCGCTGCCGCCACTCAATTTCTCGAAAGAGAGCTCAAAGTCCGCGACGCCCTTGGCAACGAGGAGATCGACAGAGACAATCTCGTCGGAGGCTTCCCGGTATTCGTACGCCGAGACTGACCAAGGCGAAGCGAGCGAGAACGATCCAAGCCAGAGAGCTGCTCTTTCGTCGCCCGCCGCGCTTCGCTCCCACGCCGCCACGCAGGCGCCACCGGGGTCGCAGGCCACGAGGGGCATCGAATCGACTTGGCCGGTCGGCGCCGTCGCAAGCGCTTGAGTGCTGGTCAACGGCGTGCCGTCCGCCTGGAAGCTCCGGACCATGAGGTCGAAGCGCTCTGCCTCCTTGTTCCACTCCTCCCAGGCCGCGACGAAGCGGCCCGCGGAGTCGGATGCGACCGAGAGGTTCTGCCTTCCCGTGGTGCCTGCGGACGGGCTGAACTGCGGGCCAGTGGGGTTGCCCGCAGCATCCACGCGCCGCAGCCAGACCTTGCTGTCCTCGCCCGCGGCTCCGTTCTCTTGCCACGCGACGACGAACCGGCCGCTTCCATCGCGCGTCGCCCGCGCCGCGAAAGGAATCGCCTTCGTTCGGGCAGATATCTCGACTTCGGGCGAGATCTCGGTTCCGTTCACGCTGAGGAGCTGGCCGACGAGGGCCATGTTGCCACTGGCGTCGACCGGAGTTGGCCAGACCTCGATTCGATTCGTGCTGCCCGACGACCAGCCGAGATTGGCCGAAGCCGCGCGAGTGATGCCCAGAACCCAGTCGTTGTCGCCGAGGTTGTTGTTTGCGGGGCTCGTCGTATTCGTGAAAACGAAGCGCCGAGATTGGCCGGGGACTTGCACCCCGACCGCGCTCCTACTCATCTCTGGTGCGGCGCTCCTTGGCGAGAATAACGTCGCGGGACACACCGTTGGATTCGTACCAGAGGAGCAGAACGGCAAACTCGACAGATCTACATCGATTGAGCCGTTGTGCGGCAGATAGGCCACAATCCAATTGTAGTCCCGGGCCACGACCATGGTCTTGTCCTGCTCTAGGTTCTGTGGTGTGGGAGTGCAGGGTAGTGGTTTGCACGGCTGGTTCTTGATCCGGCTCTGTTCGGTGACCACGAGCTTCCACCACTGCGTGTTGGTGATGAGCAGGTCCTTGAAGCGAGTGATGTCGGCGGAGGAGGGCCGGGCCATCGCCTCGCCGTAGTGGTCGTGCTGGTCCGTGTGCGTCATCCCAGGATCGGTCGTGCAGAATCGAGGAGTCGTCCCGGTGGTCCCTGGAGGCGCTGGCGGTATCGGGGGGATCGGGGGCGGCGGGTTGTCCCCGCAAACCCCCCAATCCCAAACTCCCATGGTGCCAAAAGTGTAGCCCACGGCGCCGCTCAGCCAGGAGAGCCAGTTCGCCTGCCGGGCGCGGAAGCGGTTGGTGTGAAATGGATTCGTCGCCTGCGGATTCTGGCCATGATCGTAGATCGCTTCGCCGTTGACCACCGGTCGTCGGTCGCTCGCGAAGCGGGAATCGGTGATCCCTCGCAGCCCAGACATGAGGGTGCGAGGACGTTCGGTGATGCGGTCGAGCCGATTGCCGTTCTGGCCGGTCTGGCCGATCCAGAGGTCCATCCAAGGGTCGGTCGCGAAGGAGCGATAGTTGCAGATTCTATCCAGGGTGTTCACCGAAGAGTTGCCCTCAGCTTGTCCGGCCATGGTTCCAAAGTGGTTGGTAGTCAGCAGGTGCGGTGCGGTCGCGGACAGGACGTTGCCCACGTCGCGAATGAGCTTGTCGGTGCCGGCGAGAGTCGGGTTGGTATTGCACGGGGCGGTGACCGCGGTGTCGAAGCCTGGAGAAAGGATGACTGCGTTCCCGGAGAGGCGGGCGGCCAGATTGCGTGCGAAGGGCTCGAGGTTCGCGAAAGTCGGGTAGCGACTGACCGGCTCCATGACGCCGGCGACGAGCACGGTGATCCCCGGCAGTTGGCATACTGAATCATGCGCCCGTAGCGGTTCCAGAACGTCGGATCGGGGAGCGAAGCGGCGGTCGGGTAGAGCGTTGAGAGCAGAGCCGGAGCGTCCATCGGTGGCAGGTCGTCGGACGGAGACGAGAAGCCGTTGCCGTTGACTGGCGCCGCGCAGGCCGAGCCGGAGGGTTGGTCGCTGAATGGGGGGCGGCGGCCGGAGTTGTTTGCGCTCTCGATACAACCGCCAGCCCACTCTGGCGCGATTCCGATCTGGATGACCGAGAAACCACGGTTCTTGCGATCGTCGACATAGGCCTTCCACTCGCTCGGTAGGGCCCGCAGGGGCGCCACCCATGCCGAGTCACCGAGCCAATAGAACCGCTCGCTGTTCTCGTGCACGATCGTACCCGCCATGGTGGGGATCGAGCGGTAGATTCCCGGATGCCCTTTTGTGAAGAGAGAATTCGAAGAGGGCGCTTGCAGGCTAGTCACTGTCAAGCTTCGGTTCGGAATCTCGGCGTTGGTGAGCCTGGATCCGGTCAGGCAGTCCCCAGCCTCGCAGGCGAAGCTGTAGGTCCAGGTTCCAAGGTCCGACAGCGACGTGCGCACGCGAATCACATCGCGGCCGGTCGGGGTACCGTCGTGCGTGCCGTCGTAGAATGCATACCTGACCTTTGTCCTGCCCGTCGCCGAGTGCGTGAAGGTGACCCTGAGTTTCATCGTTCGATAGGCATTGGGGCTGAGGGCGCGCGTCGCGACGATCGTACGTTGCCAGCAGTTGCGGGTCTCGACCTCGGCCCCTACGTGGCAGCTCGGGAGCTCGCCGGACAGGATGGTACAGGCGGAAGGCTCTACAGCTGTGGCCGGGATAGTGAATGCGGTCACTAGCAGAATCCCGAGAAGTGCTTTCCTCAAGTAAGTGGACATCACCGACCTCCTTCTTCGGCGCCGGCGAGAAATCGCAGATGCCTCTATAGAGATAGTTGCTTGAGGGCTCGATTTCGCGACAAACGGGCGGTGCAATCCCTCTGGCGAGGAATATCGCCGGTTTGAAAGGGGCCTGATCGAGCCGTTCTCTCTTCCTAGGCTGCTGGTGGCGGCGCACGCCGAGCCCGGGCGCCGATAAGATCGCCCGATGACTCCCTGGCAGGCTGCCCTTCTCGCGCTGGTGCAGGCGGTGACCGAGTTTCTGCCGGTGTCGTCGTCAGGACATCTGATTCTCCTGCCGCGGCTGCTGGGGTGGAGCGACCAGGGGCTGGAGTTCGACATCGCGACGAACAGCGGCACGCTGATCGCGGTGATCGCCTACTTCCGCAGCGATCTGGCGCGCATGGCGCGGGTCTTCTTCGCCAGTTTCCGCTCGGCGGCGCGCGCGGCGAACCCGGACGCGCGGCTGATCTGGCTGCTCATCTGGGCGACCATTCCGGCCGGCCTTGCCGGGCTCCTGGCCAAGGATTGGATCTCGACCTACGGCCGTGATCCGCAGCTCATCGCGGCGACCGCCATCTTCTACGGCGCGCTCCTGCTCTACGCCGACCGGCGGGCCTCTGGCGTCACCCTCGCCGGCGGGGTCGGCCGCGAGCTCGGCGAGTTCGGCCTGCGCGAGGCGCTGCTGGTCGGCTGCGCCCAGGCACTGGCGCTGGTCCCGGGCACCTCGCGCTCCGGCGTCACCATCACCGTCGCCTTGCTGCTCGGCTTCGCCCGGCCGGCGGCGGCGCGATTCTCCTTCCTGCTCGCCATTCCGATCGGGTTGGCGCTGGCGCTGAAGCAGATCGTCGATGGGTTGCGCGGCGTGCCGCTCGGCGTGTCGCCCGGCGCTCTCGCGGTCGGCATAGCGGTGTCGGCGGTCGCTGGCTATGCGGTGATCGCCTTCCTGCTCGACTGGGTGCGCCGGCGGTCGCTGGCGCCGTTCGCCTGGTACCGCCTGGCGCTGGGCGTCGTGCTACTTCTGGTCTTCGCCCGCTGAGGGCAGCGCGGGCGGCGGCTTGGGCGGAAAGAGCCACGACGCGAGCACGGCGCCACCGAGGAGCGCCAGGATGACGCCGAGCGACAGCGTGATCGGCATGTGCCACCACTCCGACAGCAGCATCTTCAGCCCGACGAACGCCAGCACCAGCCCGAGCCCGTACTTCAGGTAGTGGAACTTGCCCATCAGGTCGGCGAGCAGGAAATAGAGCGAACGCAGGCCGAGCACGGCGAAGATGTTCGACGAGAAGACGATGAACGGGTCGCGGGTGACGGCGAAGATCGCCGGGATCGAGTCGACGGCGAAGACCACGTCGATGACGTCGACCACGACGAGCACCAGAAAGAGCGGCGTCGCGACGAGCTTGCCCAGGTTCTCGCCTGAGGTCTGCCGGACAAAGAAGCGGGCTCCGTGGTACTCGGAGGTGACCGGCAGGAAACGCTGGCAGAGCAGGAGCAGCGGATTCTTCCCCGGATCGATCGACTCGTCGCCGGTGAAGAGGAGCTTGACGCCGGTGTAAACGAGGAAAGCGCCGAAGACGAAGATCATCCAGGCGAAGCGGGCGAGGAGCGCCGCCCCGGCGACGATGAAGACGCCGCGCAGCAGGATTGCCCCGAGAATCCCCCAGAAAAGCACTCGATGCTGGTGTTCGGCGGGGACCGCGAAGTAGGTGAAGATGACCAGAAAGACGAAAAGGTTGTCGACCGAAAGGGCGTACTCGATCAGGTAGCCGGTGACGAATTCGAGCG
>JBDTQT010000049.1:0-18509 GCA_039932055.1 Thermoanaerobaculia bacterium | reverse complement strand
GATGCGGCGCCGCAGTAGAAATCGGTGAGAAGGTCAGGCTAGATCTCGAGCGCGCGGCCGAGGTGGCGTTGCGCGGCGGCGAGGATCTCCTCCCGCATGCCGGCGAGGTGAGCGCGCTTCTCGGCCGCCGGGAGAAACGACTGTCCGGCGGCGGCGAGAGCGAGCCCGGCGAGCACTTCCGGCGTGTAGGCGAAGGCCTCGCCGACGCGGCGGAACTCCTCGGAGAGCGTGGTGTCGAAGAGCGCCGGATCGTCGGTGTTGATCGACACCTCGAGGCCGGCCCGCCGCATCTCGTCGAACGGATGGTGGGCGACATCGGGAGCCAGGCCGAGGCAGACGTTCGAGGTCGGGCAGACCTCGAGCGGCACCCGGTCGCGGCGCAACCGGTCGACGAGGCCGGAGTCTTCGATCGAGCGCACACCGTGGCCGATGCGCTCCGCGCGGCAGGAATCGAGCGCCGAGTAGACCGCTTGTGGCCCGGCATGCTCGCCGGCGTGCGCCACGCAGTGAAGCCCGGCGGCGGCGGCGGCGGCGAAATGATCGGCGAACGGCTCGCTCGGGAAGAGCGCCTCCCGACCGGTGAGCCCCAGCGCGACGACGATCCCCTTCTTCTGACCGGCGAGCGCCCAGTCGAGCGTCGGATCGGCGGTCTCTTTGCCGACGTCGCGCACGATGTCGGGGATCAGCCGGATGCGGACGTTCTCGTCGCGCTCGACGGCGATGATCGTCTCGGTCATAGCGTCCAGAACCTCGTCGATCGCGACGCCGTTCTGCCAATGGGTGCCGATGGTGAAGTGGACTTCCGAGTAGCGGATGTTCTCCGCCGCCTGGTCGGCGGCGAAGTCGGCGAGCAGGCGCTGGAAGTCCTCCGGGTCGCGGACGCACTTCGAGCAGGTGAGGTAGATGTCGACGAAGTGGTCGAAGTCGCGAAAACGGAACCACTCGCGGAGCCCTGCCTCGTCGTCGGCGGGGAGCGTCACCCGGCGTCGGCGCGCCAGCGCGAGAAGCGTCCGCGGACGCATCGCACCCTCGAGATGGACGTGCAGCTCGACCTTCGGAATTGCGCGCAGAAATGCTTCGAGACTCAGAGTGCCTCCTCGGGACCAGGTCCCCGGGAAATCCTTTTCAGCGGCTCGTGCCCCTGCTTCTCGCGCAACCGGTCGAAGATCTGCGGTGGCAGAAGCCCGGTAATCTCGGCGCCGAATCGCGAGACCTCCTTCAGCAGCCGGCTGGAGACGTAGCTGTACTCCTCCTTGGGCATCATGAAGACGGTCTCGATACGCGGGTTCAGGTGGCGGTTCATCAGCGCCATCTGGAACTCGTACTCGAAGTCCGAAACCGCGCGCAGTCCCCGCACGATCGTGTGTGCCCGGATCTGCTCCATGAACTCGACCAGCAGGCCGGAAAAACTCTCGACGCGGAAGATTCCGTCGCCGCCGACCAGGGAACGGATCATGTCCATGCGCTCCTCCACGGTAAAGAGGGGATTCTTGTCCTCGTTGTGGAGCACGGCAATGACGACCTCGTCGAACATCGGCCGGCATCGTTCGATGATGTCGAGGTGCCCGTTGTGGATCGGGTCGAACGAGCCGGGATAGACCGCTACTCGACTGCTCATCATTTCACCTCGGGAGAGAGGTCGAACGTCTTGTAATTGAGCGCGGCGTCGGCGAGCCGCAGCAGCACCAGCCGGGCCGAAGGCGGAATCGCACCGAGCAGCAGCGTCTCGCGCTGCCCGTCGAGGAGCCCATCGGCAGCGGTCACGGGCCGCCACTCGCCGGCGTCGATCGACAGCATCGCCTCGCGCAGCGGATTGAAGCGGTCCGTCACCGCGACTCGCCAGACTCCGTCCGCGAGCTCGGCGCGCCCGCGCTCCGGCGGCGAATGGTCGATCACCACCGGCTCGCTCTCCTGCTCCGCCGTGAGCGCCTCGCCCTCGCCGTTTCCCTCGCGGTCCGAGGCGGTGAGGCGAAAGCGGTAGCGGCCGTCCGGCAGCACGGTGGCGTCGAAGCCGTAATGATCGTCGTTCAGATCGTCCACGACCGGCAGCCAGTCGGAGGAGGCGGCCTCGGTACGCACCGCGAGAGTGAAGCGCAGCTCGTCGCCGTTGGGATCGGTCGCCCGCCAACGCAGAGTCCGCTGGCCGCGCTTCCAGAGCTGTTTCGTCCGCGCGTCGCCGCCCGCTGTCGCCGGCTGGAGGGCAGTGAAGATGCCGTCGCGATTGGGCCCCGCCGGCTCGTAGGCCTGATCGGACGGATTGAAGTTCGCCAGCACGAGAATCTGGCCGGGGTCGAGGGCGCTGAAGCGGTCGATGCGCGGCCGCTGGTTGACCTGCCGGTACGAGGCCTCCGCCGCGAGCAGGCGCGGCGACTTGCCTCCAGCCCCCGCAAGCTCGGCCTGCCACTGCAGGAACCTGCCGTTGCCGATCGCCGGAATCGGCACTTCCCAGCCGTTGCCCGAAGGCACCGGCTGGGCGGCCGCGCTCCACGGCGACCAGCTGGCGTCGGGAGTGGCGCTCGACCCGGTGCGGAAGCGCAGGACGACACCGGTTCCGTCCGGGCTCTCACCGCTCCAGCGAAAGACGCCGTAGCGGGCGAGCTGCCCGGAGTCGAGCGCTGCGCTGGTGTAGGTGCCGCTCGCCGCGGCGCGTGCGGTGAGGCGATAGAGGGCGGCGGCGTTGGTCGTCAGGACGACCGGCAGCCCACTGGCTCCAGCGGCGCCCGTCGCCCCGCGCGCGTCGGCGGTGACGCCGACTACCTGGCGCTGGTCGAAGTCGTGGTCGAGCGTCACGGTGAGCGGCGGCACGGGTGCGCTCTGCGCGTCCGTCGCCTCGCGCAACGCGCCCTCGACGCTGTAGAGGCGGCCCTCGCCACCCGTGCCGATGAAGAGCCTGCCGCTCATCCAGGCGAGAGCGAAGACGGTCTCCTCCGGCGACGACCAGACCGGTTCGACCAGGCCGGCGGCGGAGATCGCGATCAGTTCGCTGCGCGGACCGCGAGCGCCGGGCGGACGCGACCCGGCGGCGGGCGTGTCGGCCTCCCCTTCCGGCGTCACCGTTACCGTCACCGACGCGGCGTCGCCGGCGGCGGCGGCGCTCTGCGTCGCTTCGGGCGGCGGCCGCTGCGCCGCGAGGTCGACCAGGCTCGCTTCGGATGCCAGGACGGCGGCGAAGATCGTCCCCGCCGGCGCCTCGGCGAGCGCCACGACTTCGGAGAGCGACGAATCGTAGATCGTGCGCAGGAGGCCGTTGGCCGAGCGCCGCAGGATCAGTCCCTGGCCCGCGGTGCCGATCAGGAGATCGCCGTCGCGCTCCGCGAGCAGGCTGCGCAGATGAGGATCCTCGCCATCGTAGATGAGCTCGCCTTTGCCCGCGGCGTCGACGCGATAGAGGTGCCCCTCGCTGCCGGTCGCCACCCAGAGAGCGCCGCCGGCGTCCCGCGCCAGCGCCCAGATATAGGTCTCGTGCGGATCGAAGTACGGCGTCGCGTCCGCGGACGTGCCGGCCTTTCCCGGACGGACGCGATAGACCTTGCCGGACGGGGAAGTGCCGACGAAGAGGGTGCCATCCGGATCGGCAAGGAGAGCAAAGACGTTGGACTCCGGCGCGTCGAACAGCACCGAGACCGCTCCATCCCTCCCCACCTTGAGCACCCGGCCCTCGCCTCCGGTGCCGATGGCCCAGCCGTCCGGGAGCGCTACGGCGGCGAAGGCGAAAGGTTCGGAGACCTCGGCGACCGTCTCCACCGCGGCGGCAAGCGTCAGCACGCCGCGCGCGTCGACCCGCACGCCCTCGAGCGTACCGGCGGCGAATCCGGCCTGCGAATTGATCTGGTGAATGCGCACCGGACTCGCCGCCAGCGGGCCAGCCCAGAGCGCGGCAGCCGACAAGACGACGCGACACCACCTTGAGGAGTCTCGGAAACCGGGGTTCATCGCGTCCCTCTCATGGCCGACACCTTTCTCTCTCCGGCTCACCTGCCGCCTCCCCCGCCTTCCACCCGCGGCTCGCGATCGAGCGGCCGGCGGATCTCGACATCGAGCCGCAGCAGGCCCGCGAGCGGTCGATCGCGCCGGTGGGCCTCATTCTGCACGATCGCGTTGCGCACCACCGTGGCGCTCCTCGACCCCATCGCTCCCCAGATGGACCGCATCGATCCGGGGAGTCGCGGCAGCAGCTCGCCGCCGGCCGAGAGCCCGGCGCCCGGCAGCACGCCCAGGACCACCAGGTCGCTCGTCGAGTGCAGCGAGCGCAGGAATTC
The DNA here is from genome assembly GCA_039932055.1 of Thermoanaerobaculia bacterium. Classification (GTDB taxonomy): domain Bacteria; phylum Acidobacteriota; class Thermoanaerobaculia; order Multivoradales; family JAGPDF01; genus JAGPDF01. The sequence continues at coordinate 14,250 of JBDTQT010000049.1, read as the reverse complement.
GAGCGCCTGCTCGATCCGCGTCGGCGGCGCCGGGGCGAGCGCCAGCCGCGCCGCGTCGGCGCTCGCCCCGTCGCCGACCAGCAGGGAGTACTTGCCGTCCGGGAGGCCCGACGGCACCACGATCCTCTCGCTCCAGCGCACGCTCTCGCCGCGCCAACCACGGGCGTCGATCTGCAGGTCGAGCGCTTCGCCGGGAGCGAGGCGTGTCCGGCTCGGCCGCACGAAAGTAAGGGTCGCGGCACGCGGCTCCGCCTGCAGCCGTGCGTCGACCTCGATCGCCCGGACCTCGAGCGGCGCGAGCTCGTTCTGCGCGAGGTAGCCCAGAACCGAGATCACGAAGCCGGCCGCATCCGCGGCGGCGGTCGGGCCTTCGAAGCTCTGCTCGAGGGCGAGCGGCGCGCGCTCGGGCGAGCCGCCGAGATCGATTCGCAAGGCGAGATCGACGCTGCGTACGCCGCCGGTGCCCGAGGCCACGTCCCAGGCGCCGAGACAACCGAGTGCCGCGAGCGCCGGCAGGAACTGCGGCATCTCGGCGAGACGCAGGTCGAACCGTCGCTCGACCGGGCCGAACACCCGGACGACGAGCGGCACGGTGCGCGCGACTTCACCGACCCGGCCGACCGATCCGTAGGTGTGGTCGCGCTCGAATCGCCCGACCGCCGGACCCGAGTTGGCGAGCTTGAAGGACGACAGCGCGCTCGGCATCACGGTGATGACTTCCGAGGTAGCGAGCGGCATGCTGATCTCGCTGAGTCCGACCGCCGAATGGCCGAAGGCCAGGAGCCTGTCGCCGAGGCGATCCGTGACCGTGCCGGTCGCCGCGAGGCGCAGGTCGCCGTCCACGAAGAGCGCCGCCACCGAGGTTCCGGGGGCGAGATCAGAGGAGATGGTGGAGCGCTCGCCGCCGCCCAGCTGCGAAAGCTGCAGCGCCGAGCCGGGCAGGAGGCGCGCCAGGAGGCTGCGCGAGCTCTCGCCGAAGCCGGAGGCTCCCCACAGCAGCGCCGAACGTCCATCGTTCGAAACCGCGCGCGCGAAACTTTGGAGCTCCTCGTCGAGCCGGGCGGCGGGGATCCGGCCCGCCGCAATGTCCGCCAGATCTGACGCGGTGCTGCGGCGCGCCGGCGCCCCAGCGGTGGCGAGCGGCGCACCGCTGCCGATCGCCCGCATCTGGGCGATCGGCGTGATGCCGGCGATCGGCTCGGTGGCGAACGGCCAGGAGAAAGCCACGGCGCCGGCGAGGCGGCCGTCGAAGTAGACCGGGCTGCCGCTCATCCCGGCGATGACGCCGCTCTTCTCGAGGTTCTGCCCGGCGAGGCGGGCGAGGATGTAGCTGCCGCCCGGCTTCTGGTTTTCGAGCACCCCGAGGACCTCGACTTCGAAGCGCTCCGGCACGGTGCCCTTGAATACCGACAGTCCGTAGCCGCGCATGCCGGCGTGGATCTCCTCCACCGGGATGGTCGCGACCTCGGGGAACGTCTCTGGGCTCTGGAACGCGAAAAGACCGGTAAGGGAACAAAACAGAAAAACAGCGAGACCGACGAGCGGACCGAACGTCAGCCCCTTTACTGGCAGCTTCTTCTCCGCATCTCGCTCCCTTCCGCGCCAGCCCTCAGCGAACTTCATCGCGGCCCTTCCTGAGTACGACGACATCTCCGTCGCGCAGCTCGACCAGCGTCGAAGGGAGACCGCCCGCCGTGGTGCCATCGTCGAGAACGAAGAAGGCCTCGCCAGAAGCCGCCAGCCAGGATCGCACTTCGTCCGGATCGTTGAGCGGCGGAGCGCCACTCGGATTGGCGCTGGTGGCGGTGAGGGCGTGGCCGAGCTCGCCGAGCCGGGCGCGTAGCCGCGCATGCGCGGGGATGCGGGCGGCGATCGTCGGCGCGCCGGCGCTCGCCGCGATCGGCGCCGCGAGCGGCAGAACGACGGTGAGCGCCGCCGGCCAGCGAGCTGTCGCCCAGGCCAAAGCTGCCGCCGCCGGTTCGACGCCGAGAGCGAGCAGTTGGGCGATGTCCGCCGCGACTACGGGCAGCGGCTTGCCGCGCTCGCGGCCTTTGAGGCGGTAGATCGCCTCGACGCCCCGCGAGTCGCGTGGGTCGACGCCGAGACCGTAGCTCGACTCGGTCGGGATGGCCAGCACGCCGCCGGCCGCGAGAACTTCCGCCGCTGTCACTTCTTCTCCCCCGCCGCGACCAGCATCTCCTCGGCATGCGAGAGCGATAGCGCGGTCACCCTCTCGCCCGAAAGCATGCGGGCGATCTCGGCGACGCGCTCGGCGCGTTCGAGCCGCTCCACGTCGGCGAAGGTCCGCCCGCCGCGGATGCGCTTCGTCACTCGATGCTGCACATTGCCGCAGCTGGCGACCTGTGCAAGATGAGTGACGGCGAGGATCTGCCCGCGCTTCGCCAGACGGCGGAGCTTCTTGCCGAGCGCCGAACCCTCAGCGCCGCCGACGCCGGCATCGGCCTCGTCGAAGACCATCGTCGGCCCACCGGCGACCTCTTCACCGCGCGCGGCGAGCTGCAGGGCGAGCGAGACCCGCGCCAGCTCCCCGCCGGAAGCGATGCGTGAGAGCGCCATCATCGGCTCGCCAGGATTGGGCGCGAACTGGAAGACGACGTGATCGAAGCCGTGCGGACCGAAGTCGACGCCGGCGCCACCGATCTCGAGGAGGCTCCCGGAGCGCCGGTTGGTTTCGAGACTGACGCCGAAGCGCGCCCGCGCCAGCGCCAGATCCGCGAGCTCGCGCTCGAGCCGGCCAGCGAGCTCGCTCGCCCAGGCAGCGCGCAGCTGGCTGAGCTCCGTGGCCGCGCCGCGATAGGCCGCGAGTGTGCGTGCGGCAGCCGCCTCGAGGGCGGTCCGATTCTCCTCGGAGTCGTCGAGCATGGCGAGCTCGGACTTGAGCCGGCGCTGGGTCTCGAGGAGCTCGGCGCTGCTGGCGCCATACTTGCGAAACAGCCGCTCGAGCAAGGCCAGCCGGTCTTCGATCTCGTCGAGGCGCCCGGGTTCAGAGTCGGCTCCGACGTCGTCCAGACGCCCGCGCAGCTCCCGCGCCAGCTCCTGCACCCGGGCCTCGACCTCGGCGAGCTCGGGCAGCGCCGCTGCCGCCGCGCGCTCCCACTGCGCCACCTCCGCCAGCGCGTGCCGCGCCTGCGCCAGCCGGTCGGCGACCGCTTCGTCGCCCTCGTAGAGCAGCGCGAAGGACACGCCCAAAGCGCGCCCGATGGCCTCGTGATGGCGCAGCAGGTCCCGGCTTCGGCGGAGCTCCTCCTCCTCGCCGGCGACCGGCTGCGCCGCGGCGATCTCGCCGGCCTGGAAGCGCAGCAGATCGATGCGTTCGGCGCGCAGGCGAGCGTCGCCCTGCAGCCTCTCGAGGCGCTCGGCCGCCGCCGCATGCTCGGCATGGAGGGCCGCGACCCTGGTCGCGACCTCCCGCCCCTTCTCGCCGCCGAGCCGGTCGAGCCACTGACGCTGCAGCTCGGGATCCGCGAGCCCGAGCTCGTCGCGCTGGCCGTGGATCCGCAGCAGGCGCGGAGCGAGCTCCTGCAGCAGGCGCAGCGTCACTGGCTGATCCTGGACGAAGACGCGATTGCGCCCCTCGCGGGAGATCTCGCGGCGGATGACGAGCTCCTCCTCAGCGACTTCGATCCCGGCTTCCAGAAGCTGCTCCCGCAGCGCGGCGTCGCATTCGAAGATCCCGGAAACCGTGGCGCCCTCGGTGCCCTCGCGAATCAGGTCGCCAGCGGCGCGGGCGCCGGCGAGAAGCGCCAGCGAATCGACCACCAGGGACTTGCCTGCGCCGGTTTCGCCGGTCAGCACGTTGAGGCCGGGCCCGAGCTCGATCTCGCCCCCCGCCAGTACCGCCAGATTTCGCACACTCAGTCGGCGCAGCATTTTCGCCTCGAGATCTAGCCTCGGGTGAACGACGGTACGTAGTCCCGATCGTCCTGCAGCTCGCGCTCCGAGCACAGGAAATCGTAGAAGCCGCAGCGCACGCTACCGGGATGCTCGCGGCAGATCGCCGGTCGCGCGTCGTAGATGCCGCACTGCCGCGTCTCGAGATTCAGGAATTGGCATACCGTGCCGAAGACGTCGTCCGTCTGGTGCCGCAGGACGCGCAGCTTGCCGCCCTCGACCAGTTTCGTGAAGCGCTTCGAGGCGGCAGCGGTTGCGATCCCGTGATGCTTCGCCAGGCGCTCGATATCGGCCGGTTTGGCCTCGATGTGATCGTAGGAACAGCAGTGCGCCGGGCAGTTCGAGCAGTTGTAGAAGCGAGGCTCGCGCGACATTTATGGATACTAACAGCCGCGGTCGCCGGCGGAACCCCGGGCGGGGAGATGCTGTACTGTCCGAACGAAGCCTCAGGACGCAGGCGGTGACTGCGCCGGACTCGGCTGCGCCACGACACGGTTGCGGCCAGCCCCCTTGGCGACATAGAGCGCCCGGTCGGCGGCTTCGAAGAGGCCCCGGTCGAGAGTCATTCCGCCGTCGCGCTCGGCGATGCCGAACGAGCAGGTCACCGAGAAGATGGCGCCTTCGCGCGAAAAGGTGAGTTCGAAGAGGCGGTCGCGCAACTTCTCCGCCAGCGCCTGGCCGCCTGCGAGCCGGGTCTCGGGACAGAGCACCGCGAATTCGTCGCCACCGATTCGGGCGAAGACCTGCTCCGACCTGATGTGCTCGCGCACCGAAGCAGCGACCTGCTTGAGCACCATGTCGCCACAGAGATGGCCGTGGGTGTCGTTGACGTCCTTGAAGCTGTCGAGGTCGAACAGCACCAGAGTCAGCGGCCGGTCGTGCCGTTCGGCGCGGGCGAACTCCCGCGCCAGCTCCTCGTGGAACTTGCGCTGGTTGAGCGCCTCGGTGAGCCCGTCGCGCATGACCATCTGGTAGATCGCCTCGTGGTACGCGTGCTCGACGTCCTGTTCGTGCAGGAACTTGAAGTGCACCGAGCCGATCTGGAAGCGGTCGCCGCTGCGCAAGAGCGTCGGCCCGTCGACTCTCTGGTCGTTGACGAAGGTACCGTTCGTCGAACCGGCATCCTCGACCGTGACCTTGCGCCCCTGGTAGCGCAACCGGGCGTGGCTGCGGGAGATCGAGCGCACCTCGGGAAGGCTGATCTCGACATTGTCGGCGCGGCCGATCTCGAGAGTCGAGCCGGACACCAGCCGATATCTCGTGCCGAGACGGGCGTTCTCGGGGTGGGCGATAAGGATGACGTTCGCCTCGAGCGCCGGACGACCGGAGGCCTCATCTTCCGCCTCGCGATTGGCCAACGTGATGGCGCCCGTGCGCTGGCTATCGTCCAGCTCCTCCAACCGGAAGCTGTCGGTGGAAGGCTGCTTCTGTCTGGCGCGGCTCACTTCGAGAAACCTTACTACCCGTCGCCGGGCGAGGGCAAACGGCTATTCGGCAGGGCTGGCGGGGTTGGCGGGGGCGGTCGAGTCGGCGGGAGCCGGGCGCGGGGCGGCGACGACCCGGGTAAGAAATCGCCGCAGGAGGGTGGCGGATTCCGAGCTCTGACGCAAAGCCTGCTCGAGGCTCTCCCTCGCCCCGTGGTCGGCGAGGTACTCCTCGCGATAGACACTCGCCCGTTCGAGCATGCGCTCGCGGTCGAGCTCGACGTGGAACTGCGCGCCATAGACCGGCGCGCCGGCCAGCCGGAACGCCTGGTTCGGGCATAGCGCGCTCGCCGCGAGCTCGACCGCCCCTGGCGGCAGCACCACGACCCGGTCGTGATGTCCGAGCTGGACTCCGAAGCGGCGCGGCAGACCCGAAAGCCAAGGATCGCCGACCCCGGCCGCGGTGAGCTCTATGTCGAAGGTCCCGAGCTCCTTGCGGTCGAGATCGGTGACGACCGTCCCGCCGAGCGCCTTGGCGATGAACTGGTGCCCCCAGCACGAACCGAAGAGCGGCTGCCGTGCGGCCACTATCCGCTCGACGACCGCCGCGAGAGGCGCCGTAAACGGGTATTCCTCGGTCACCGAATGCGCGCCGGCTCCGCCGATCACCACGGCGTCGAAGCCGCCGGTGTCGGCGGCGGTCACGTTCGGCCGGTCGACGATGTTGCGGAAGGTGAACTGCGCCGGGGCGAGGCCCGAGAAGTGAATGAAGCACTCCTGCTCCTGGCGCTCCACCTCGAGCTCGTCGCGAATCTGCAGGAGGAGGATTCTCAGCCGGTCCAGCGAGTCCTCAGCGGGCACCGAACATGCCCTTGAGCACGTGGGTCGCGACCTCCGGGTTTTCGCGCAGGCGGCGCGTCGAGTAGGGGTACCAGTCGCGCCCGTAGGGCACATAGACCCGCAGGCGATGGCCACCGGCGATGAGGATCTTCCTGAGCTCCGGGTCGACGCCGTAGAGCATCTGGAACTCGTAGCGCTCGCGCCGGACTTTCAGACGGTCGACGAGCGCCACCGCGCCGCAGGCGAGGTGTTCGTCGTGGGTGGCGATGCCGACATAGACCCCGGCAACCAACAATTTCTCGAGCGCTTCGAGGAAGTTCAGGCGCACGGTCTCGTGGCCTTTCCAGGCAACCGGCCGCGGCTCGATGTAGATCCCCTTGCACAGGCGCACGTTGGCGCCCGCGGGCGGCAACGCCGCGATGTCGGCGAGCGTGCGGCGCATATAGGCCTGGAAGACGACGCCGACGTTCTGGTGACGGGCGAAGATCTCGCGGTAGATCGCCAGCGTGCGGTCGGTGGTGGTGTGATCCTCCATGTCGATGCGCACGAAGTTGCGCTGCGCCGCCGCGGCGGAAACGATTCGTTCGACGTTTTCGCGGCAGAAGTCGGTGTCGATGTTGAGGCCCAGAGAAGTGAGCTTGATCGAGACGTTGGACGGCAGGCCGCGCGCCGCGATGGCGTCGAGCATGCGCACGTACTCGTCAGCGGCAGCGATCGCGCGCGAACGCTCCGAAACCTCTTCGCCCAGCAGGTCGAGGGTCGCCATCGCGCCTTCGGCCGCGAGCTTCTCGACCACGGCGAGAGCATCCTCCAACTTCTCTCCCGCGACGTACCGACTTGCTACCCGTCCGACGATGGCCTTCGGGACGAGCGGCAGTCCCTTGACGATGATCCAGCTCACGATTCCCATGGCAATCGGCGCGCCGCGGTCTCAGGCGCCGACCGCGGAGACGGGCAGCTCGATCGCCTCTTCGGCGACCCAGCGTACCGACTTCGAGCAGGGACAGACGCCGCCCACGCGGCGCAGCTGCGGCATCGACTTCTGCGCCTCGTCGGCGGTCTTCTCGCCGCGCGCCACCGCCTGCAGGTTCTCCACGAAGTCCTGGAAGTCGCGGGTCGCGCGATAGCCGTCCGGGAGGGTCCGCGTCAGGTGCTGAAGGTAGACCTCGATGCTCTCGAAGCGCTCACCGTCCACGCCGACCCAGCTGAACGCCGGAACCCCCCGGCGGCGGCCGTACTCGCGGTGCGGCAGGCGCAAGAGCTCCTCGAACTTCACTCCCTGGAAGCTGCCGTGGTCGCGCTCGAGCGTCGCGAGCCCGGCATCGGCGTCGGCCAGCGTGAGCTCGGGAAGGCGGGCCCGGAGGTAGCGCATGTTGAGATCCCGCACCACTTTGGTGCACTCCTTGGCGTACTGGTCCTGAGACTCGGCGTTCTTCATCGGCTTCAGGCCCCACTTGACGTTGGTCGCGCCGCCGCGCTCGTCGCCGAACATCTCGTAGGCCCTGGGCACCCACTTGTTGAGGTGCTTCTGAATGACCTCCATGGTGATCATCGGCGACCCGGCAGCCGCCTTGACCACCCAGCGGCGCAGCGGAACGACACCGGTCGCGAGATGGAAGGCCTCCTCGCGCAACATCTGCGGCATCGAATCCGCCATCGGCGAATAGGCCGAGACCTTCTGCAGCGAGAGCTGGTATTTGCCGACCCGGTCGATCAGGGCGCAGAACACGATGTTGTCGACGAACGACTCGAAGTCGATGTTGAAAGCGCCGAGGACGTGGGAGCCGGTCTTCATCGACAGGATCTCCTCGACCGTCTGCTCCTGGGTCTGGCCGGTGACCGGCTGCCAGTCGTCGTCGGTCAACAGGTGCAGCATCTGGTAGCCGTGCCGCAGCTCCTCGGCCATCATGCGCAGCACCATCGCCTGCTCCTCCTCGTCCTGGGCGCGGGCGAGGGTCAGCTGGTGCTGCTGGATCGAGCCGAACTCGGTCGACGCCTGGGCGCGGATGGCGCTCACCAGGTGGCGAGCCGCGTCGGGCTTCATGTCGCAGGCGCGGGTGTATTTGGGCTTGCCCTGGTCCTCACCGCACTCGATGCTGCACGGCATGCCGCACTCGCGATAGGCGCAGAGGCGGAACGGGTCGTCACGCGGAAAATAGCGGTCCCAGTTCTCCATCAGATAGGCAAAATCGGGGAGATAGGTGTCGCGCCACTTTTCCACCGCTTGATGGAACTTCCTCGGAATCTCGGTCGTCGTCGTCGCCATGGCTCGTCAGGTCCTCAATTCCGGCTCTCGCCCAGCGTCATGCAATACGACCGCAGCGTGTCAACCTCGAAACCGAGCCGCGCAAAGAAGGCTTCCACGTCGGGCATCGAACTGTCGACCATCGTACGCACCTTGCGCACGCCACGCGCCGTGTAACGTTTCAGGATTTCCTCCGCGAGCGCGCGCCCTACACCCTTGCCGGCGCAGTCGGGATCAACCCCCATGACCTCGATCCAGCCACACTGCTCTTCGATCCCGAACTCGCCGGAGCGGATGTCGCCGAGCATGAATCCGGCGACCTCACCGTCCATTTCGGCCACCACCGAACCCTCTGGGGCACGGCGCAGGTAATAGGTCACCCTTCCCTCCCACAGATCCGGCTCATATCGATTACGCGTCTTTTCGCCGATCCGGACGATGCCGTCGAGATCGAGCTCGGTCAGGGAGCGGACTTGAATGGCTTCAGCGGACAAAGGTTTACCTCGCTGCGGCATTGTATCGGCAGTCCGGGCGTCCGCCAATCCTCGCCGCGGAGTGCCGCGCGTCCCGCACGCCGCGCGCAACCGCTAAGATCCGCCGATGTCTCCCAGTCGGCCGACTCCGGCCGCGCCCCGCGCAGACCGCGCCGCGATCATCGCCCTCCTGATCGTCCAGGTGATCTTCGCCACCCTGCACGTCGTCGGCAAGGTGGTCCTGGCCGAGATTCCCGCACTCGCTTTCGCCGCCAGCCGGGTGTTGATCGCGGCGCCGCTGCTCGCCGTCATGGCCTGGCGCCACGACCGGGTGATTCCAACCGGGCGCGACTGGCGCGCCCTCGCGGTGCTCGGACTGCTCGGGATCTTCGCCAATCAGGTGCTCTATCTCGTCGGACTGCGCTTCACGACCGCCACCAACGCCGCCATCCTGATGCCGTCGATTCCGGTCTTCACCGTCGCGGCGGCGGCGCTGCTCGGCGCCGAGCGTCTGACGGCACGCCGGGTCGCCGGCGTCGCTCTCGCCGCGGTGGGCGCGCTGGTGCTTCTCGACCCGGCCCGGATCGAGCTCGGCGAAAAGACCTCGCTGGGCAATCTCCTGGTCGCCGGCAACTGCCTCTGCTATGCGTTCTATCTCGTCCTGCTGCGGCCATTGTTCGCCCGCTTGCCCTGGCGCACCGTCGTCGCCGGGAGCTTCGTCACCGGCGGCGCGGCGACCCTCCTCGTCTCGCTGCCAACGCTCGCTCGCGTCGACTGGCCCGAGGTGCACGGCGCCACCTGGCTGGCACTCGCCTACGTCGGCGTCTTCCCCACCTTCGGCACCTATGCCCTGAACACCTGGGCGGTGCGCCGCAGCTCGCCCTCGGTCGCGGCGGCGTTCACCACCCTGCAGCCGATGTTCACCGCCGTCCTCGCGGCGTTCTTCCTGCACGAGCGCTTCGGCTGGCTGCAGGCCGCCGGCTTCGGCCTGATCGTCGCGGGGCTGGTGATCGTTTCGCGGAAGAACTAAACGGCGGGCAGTCCGGCCATGGCGGACGACGCGCGCATTCCCTCGGGAACGTGCTCGTGGGCGTGGTACGACGAGCGCACCAGGGGGCCGGCCTCGCAGTGCAGGAATCCCAACTCCATCGCGTAGGACCGGTGGGCCGCGAACTCGTCGGGGTGGACGTAGCGGTCGACCGGCAGGTGCTTCGGCGTCGGCTGCAGGTACTGCCCCAGCGTCACGACCTGGACGCCCGTGGCGCGAATGTCGGCGAGCGTGGCGCGGACTTCGTCGGCGCTCTCGCCGAGACCGAGCATGATGCCGGTCTTGACGCGCCCTTTGAAGCTCCCCTCGTCGCGCCGCCGGGAGGCGTCGGCGAGGAGGGCGAGCGTCCGGTCGTAAAGGCTGCCGGGGCGGGCCTGCCGATAGAGCCGCGGCACGGTCTCGGTGTTGTGCGAGAAGACTTCCGGCGCCGCCGCGAGAACGATGTCGAGGGCGTCGGGAACGCCGCGGAAGTCGGGCGTCAGGACTTCGACCGCGCACGCCGGGCTGCGCTCGTGGATCGCGCGGATCACCGCCGCCCAGTGGCGCGCGCCGCCGTCGGGGAGGTCGTCGCGATCGACCGAGGTCACCACGGCGTGGCGCAGGCCCATGGTCGCGACCGCGCTGGCCAAGTTCGCCGGCTCGGCGGCGTCGACGCCCGGGTTCGGCCGACCGGAGGTCACGGCGCAGAAGCCGCAGCGCCGGGTGCAGATCTCTCCCAGGATCATGAAAGTCGCCGTACCGTGCTCGCCCCAGCACTCGTAGATGTTGGGGCACTTGGCCTCTTTGCAGACGGTGTTGAGGCTCAGGCCGTCGACGAGCTTGCGGACCTCGTGGTACTTCGCCGGCGTCGCCAGCTTGATGCGCAGCCACTCGGGGCGGCGCTCGCGGCGCTCCACACTGCCGCCTGCCGTCGATGGATCGCCGCCGATCTGGACGAGGTTCTCGCTCACGCGCCCTAGTCTACCTTCCCGAGCCCGCTACTCGTCGAAGTCGAGCGCGACATCGAGGGTCGGCGCCGAGTGCGTGATCCAGCCGACCGAGATCAGGTTCACTCCGCTCTCGGCGACCGCGCGCACCGTCTCGAGGGTGATACCACCCGAGGCCTCCGAGATCGCCCGGCCGCGAATCCTCCGCACGGCGTCGGTGAGCTCGGCGGGAGTCATGTTGTCGAGCAGGATCACGTCGGCGCGGGCGGCGAGCGCCTCTTCGAGCTGGGCGGTCGTCTGCACTTCGCACTCGATCTTCACCAGGTGGCCGACCGCGGCACGGGCGCGCTCGATCGCCGGCCGGACACCGCCGGCCGCGACGAGGTGATTGTCCTTGATCAGCACCGCGTCGTCGAGCCCGAAGCGGTGGTTGGCGCCACCGCCGCAGCGCACCGCGTACTTCTCGAGAGCGCGTAGCCCGGGAGTGGTCTTGCGTGTGCAGACGATCGCGGCGTGGGTGCCGGCGACCGCGTGCACGAGCGCCCGGGTCGCCGTCGCGACGCCGGAGAGGTGACCGAGGAGATTCAGCGCCGTGCGCTCGCCGGTGAGGATGGCGCGGGCGGGACCGGAGATCCGGGCGAGTGTCGCCTGCGCTGTCACGACGTCGCCGTCGGCCACCAGCGGAGCGAACTCGACGGTTGGATCCAGCAGCGCGAAGACCCGCGCGGCCATCGGCAGGCCGGCGACGGAGCCGGCGCGCCGCGCCACCAGGCGCGCGCTGGCGGTCTTCTCGGGCGGAATCGTGGCCTCGGTGGTGAGGTCGCCGGCCCGACCCAGATCCTCGGCCAGGGCGAGCCGCAGGAGCGGCTCGTAGACCAGAGGATAGGGCGGCGTCGGACGGATCATGCGATCGCCGTCGCGAGGATCTCCGCGTCGTCCGAGGGCGCATCCGGAGGGGGAGCGAAGCGGACCGCGACGTCGTGTCCGCGAACTTCGACGTCGAGAAACTGGCGGAATCGCCAGGCCTCCGCGGTCGCTGGAAAGTCGGAGCGAAAGTGCGCGCCGCGGCTCTCCTCGCGGTGAATCGCCGCAGCCGCCACCAGCGAGCCGGCGATCGCCAGGTTGCGGACCTCCGAGGGCGCTGCCGGGAGCTGGCGGAGGATCTCGGCGAAGCGCCGCGCCGCGATGGCCAGACCGGCGGCGTCGCGCACCAGGCCCAGGCGCTCCCAGGAGAGGGCGCGGATCTCCCGCCGCAGTTCGGCGAAGGCGGTGATCGGATCGACCGCCGTCGTCGCCGCGCCCGGGCGGTCGGCGCCGGCGGCGACCGCGACGACGGCGGCCAGCGCCGCACCTGGCAGCGGCTCGCGCCGCGTGCTGGCGCCGATCGCCTCGGCGACCCGCGAGCCGAAGACCAGCGCCTCGAGGAGAGAATTGGAGGCCAGGCGGTTGGCGCCGTGGACTCCGGTCGCCGAGACCTCGCCGCAGGCCCACAGGCCGGGAAGGCTCGCCCTTCCCCACTCGTCCACCGCCACGCCGCCCATGAAGTAGTGCGCCGCCGGTACCACCGGCATGAGCGCGATCCGGGGGTCCACACCGGCCCGCTGGCAGTTCGCGAAGATGGTCGGGAAGTTCGTCGGGAAGCGTTCGCCGATCGCCTGCCGGCCGTCGAGGAAGACCTTCCGGCCCGCCGCCAACTGCTTCCAGATGCCGCGTGCGACGACGTCGCGCGGCGCCAGCTCGGCATCGACGTGCTCACCAGGCATGAATCGGACGCCGACGTCGTTGACCAGCGTCGCGCCCTCGCCGCGCAGCGCCTCCGAGAGCAGCGGCAGCGGATCGAGGTCGACGGCGAGCGCCGTCGGGTGGAACTGCACGAACTCGAGATCGACCAGCCGCGCTCCCGCCGCCGCCGCAAGTGCCAGCCCGTCGCCCGTCGACTCCGGAGGGTTGGTCGTGAACCGGAACAGTTGGCCCAATCCGCCGGTCGCGAGCACCACCTGCTTCGCCTCGTGCAGCACGAGGTGCCCGCCGGGGTGGCGGGCGAGGACACCGACGACGGCAGACTCGCCGTCCGGTCCGTCGGGAGCGACCACGAGCTCGGCAGCGAATGCACCTTCGAAGAGATCGACCCACTCGGCGGTGCGCACGCGCTCGGCGAGCGCGCGCACCAGCTCGGCGCCGGTCGAATCGCCGTGCGAGTGCAAGATCCGCCGGCGGCTGTGTGCCGCCTCGCGGCCGAAGTCGAGATCGCCCTTGGCCGAGCGATCGAACTCGGCCCCGAGCTCGATCAGGCGGCGGATCGCGGTCACGCCCTCTTCCGCCAGAAGCTCCGCGATCACCGGATCCACCAGGCCCGCGCCGGCCGCCACTGTGTCGGCGGCGTGGAGCTCCGGCGAGTCGCCGGCGCCCATCGCCACGGCGACACCCCCTTGCGCCCACGGGCTGGAGCCCGACGAGAGCGTCGTCTTGGTCAGCAGGTCGACCCGCTTGCCGGCGAGCTCGAGCGCGCAGGCGAGGCCCGCGACCCCCGTACCGATGACGACGACATCGGCGCTGCGCCGTTCGATGCCGCCACCCGAAGAGGTCGTCGCAGCGCTCATCGCTTCGCCCCTCGGGCCACCTCGAGCATGCGCTCGACGGCGCGCCGCGCCCGGACGGCGATCTCCGGCGCGACCTCGACGCGATGCTCGAGCGTCTCGAGGCTGCGCAAGATCTTCGGCAGGGTGATGCGCTTCATGTGCGGGCACAGGTTGCACGGCCGGACGAACTCGACGCCGGGATGCGCGGTCGCCACGTTGTCGCTCATCGAGCACTCGGTGATCATGACCACACGCCGCACCCCCGCCGCGCCGACCTCGCGGATCATCCCGGCGGTCGAGCCGACATAGTCGGCCGCCGCGAGGACGTCCGGCGGACACTCCGGATGCGCGAGCACGAAGACTCCGGGATCGGCGGCGCGCAGCGCCCGGATCTCGGCGCCGGTGAATCGTTCATGTACCTCGCAGTGTCCCTTCCAGAGCACGAGCTCGACCGGCGTCTGCGTCGCCACCCACTTGCCGAGGTATTCGTCGGGGAGAAAGATCACCTTCGGGACACCCAGCGATTCGACGACTTCGACGGCGTTGGCCGAAGTGCAACAGATGTCCGACTCGGCTTTGACGTCGGCCGAGGTGTTGACGTAAGTGACGACCGGCAGGCCCGGGAAGCGCTCCTTGAGCAGGCGCACGTCGGCGCCGGTGATCGAAGCGGCGAGCGAGCAGCCGGCTTGCAGATCGGGAATGAGCACGATCTTGTCCGGCGACAGCACCTTCGAGGTCTCGGCCATGAAGTGGACGCCGCACTGGACGATGATGTCGGCGGGGGTCTTCGCCGCCTGCTGCGC
>JBDTQT010000048.1:0-18588 GCA_039932055.1 Thermoanaerobaculia bacterium | reverse complement strand
GTGCCTTCATCTGCATGGCGCGCCGCGTCACCTTGAGGGTCGCCGACTCGCCGATTCGCCGCACGCGGGCCGATAGGTCCATGGCTTGCATGGTATCATCGCAAGCGGGCCGTTTTGACCGCGACAGGGGCCAGCCAACCCGATGAAAAGACAGATCTTCGCTGCCGCTGTCCTGGTGTTCGCAGCGACCCTGCCAGCTCCGGCAGCTGCCTCCCAGGGCCCGTCTCCCGCCCTCTCCAGCTGGCGGAACCGCGCCGACGAGGCATTCGCCGAGGCACGCAAGAGCGGCAAGCCGGTGCTGGTCGACCTCTACGCCGAATGGTGCGGCTGGTGCAAGACGATGGAGCGCGAAGTCTTTACCCAGACGCGCTTTCAGACCTACGCCGAGCGTTTCGTGCTGCTGCGGGTCGACGTCGAGGACGGCGGCGACGGCAGCGACCTGCAGCGTCGTTTCAGCGCCGACTCGCTGCCGACGCTGCTGCTGCTCGATCCCAAAAGGGCCCTGCTGGGCAAGATCGAGGGCTTCATGGAGACCGAGCGGCTGATCGCCCGGCTCGACCGCGAGCTCAAGGCCTACGACGCCTTTCTCTCCTCATACGACAGCGCGCTCGCCTCGACCGATCCGGTGCTCTGGCGATCCCGCGCCCAGGAGCTGCATGCCCGTGGCGACGGCGGTCGCGCCGCAGTACTCTTCGAGCGCGTGCTGCGCGCCGGCAAACTCTCCGGCGACGAGCTCGCCTGGACCCGGCTGCAGCTCGCCGACGCTTACCGCATCGACGGCCGCTTCGCCGAGGCGAAAAGAACCGCGGCCGATCTGCGTAACGCCCTCGCCAAGGACGCTGCGTCGCCGCAGAGTCCTGGCATCGCCGAGCGCGTCGATCTGCTGCTCATTCTCATCGCCGGCGGCGAAGGCGACTGCGCCGGCGCCGCCGGGGCGCTGGCCGCGTTCGAGCGCGGCCATCCGCGCAGCCCCTATCTCGCCGACGCGCGGCGTGCCTACTCCGTCCTGAAGTCCGACAACGCGGCCCAGTGCTCTTGAAGCGCGCCGCGATCGGCGCTTTCGTCGCGGCGAGCATGTGCGCCGCTCCGGGCTGGCCGCAGTTCAGTGCGCCGGCGGCATCCGGCGGCAGCGGCGTGCCGCCACGAGTCGAGAAGGTCGTCCTCTCGGGCGCCGCCGATCGCTCGGCCTATCTTCCGGGCGAGGCCGTCCGGGTCGCGGCCCGGCTGGAGATCGAGGCCGGGTGGCACCTGCAGGCCCACGTCCCGACCTACGACTACCTCATTCCGACGACTCTGGGGGTCGAGGCTCCGGCCGGCTGGCCGGCAGCCGAGGTCGACTATCCCGCGCCGAGCCGCTACAAGTTCGCCTTCGCCGAGGACGAGCTCGACGTCCTCGCCGGCCGACAGCGCATCGTCGCGCGACTCGCCGTGCCGCCCGGAGCCGCCGCCGGACCGGTGCGGCTGACCCTGCACCTGCGCTACCAGGCCTGCGACGACCGCCAGTGCCTGCCGCCGGTCGAGACCAGCACCGCGGTCGATCTCCAGATCGGCGCCGGCGGCGTGCCCGCCGCCGCGGAGTACTTCGCCGACACGCCGACACCGACGCCTTCAGCGACGACGCCGGCCAGCGCTCCCGCGGAGGCCCCGGCAGCGCCAGCGACTCCCGGGGCGAGTGTCGCCGCGCCCTCGGCGACCGACCAGCCCGCCGCCGCGCGCTCCCTGCCGGCGATCCTGCTGCTCGCGCTGTTGGGCGGTTTCATTCTGAACGGGATGCCGTGCGTGCTGCCGATCCTCTCGCTCAAGCTCTTCGGCCTGGTCCAGGCCTCGGGCAAGTCGAAGCGCTCCATCCGCATCGGCGCGCTCGCTACCACGGCCGGCATCCTCGCATCCTTCTGGGCGCTCGCCGGCGCCGCCGTCCTGGCGCGTCAGGCGGGATCGGCGATCGGCTGGGGCGTGCAGTTTCAGCAGCCCGGCTTCGTCGCCTTCCTCACCGTCGTCGTGCTGCTCTTCTCGCTCAACCTCTGGGGGCTGTTCGAGATTCCGCTGCCGGCGCGCCTGGCCAGGCTCGGCGATGCCGGCATGAACGCCGGCGCCGGAGACGGGGCCGAGGGGCTGGCGGGACACTTCGCCTCCGGTCTCTTCGCCACGCTGATGGCCACGCCCTGCTCGGCTCCCTTCCTCGGCACGGCGCTGTCGTTCGCTCTCGGCCAGAGCGGCGGCACGATCTTCGCCGTGCTGACCGCCGTCGGCACCGGTCTCGCGCTTCCCTACCTGCTGCTGGCGGCGGCGCCGGCGGCTGCGAAATGGATGCCGCGCCCCGGCGCCTGGATGCTCACGCTGCGCGGCGTCATGGGATTCCTTCTCGCCGGCGCGGTCGTCTGGCTGGTCTTCGTGCTCGCCGGCCAGATCGACAGCGTCAGCCTCGCGCTCTTCGAGCTCGGCCTCCTCGGCCTGTCGTTCTTTCTCTGGCTGCGCCAGCGCGCCGAGCAGGAGCGCCGCAGCACCGGTTTCTGGTGGTTGCTGGCGGCGGCGACCGCTGTCGGCCTGATTCTCTTCGCTGCCCGCGCCACGCCGGCGGCGCACGCTTTGCCCGGGGCCGCGAGCTCCGGTCCCATCGCCTGGCAGACGTTCGAGCGCGCCGAGGCCGAACGCCTCGCGGCGGCCGGCCGCCTGGTCTTTCTCGACGTCACGGCGGACTGGTGCGTGACCTGCAAGGTCAACGAGCGTATTGTCCTCAACGCCGCTGAGGTCGTCGCGGCCTTCAAGACGTACGACGTCGTGCCGATGAAGGCCGACTGGACCAACCGCGACGACGGCATCGCCCGCTTCCTCGCCGAGCACGGCCGCTACGGTATCCCGTTCTACATGCTCTACCGGCCCGGCAGAGAGCCGCATCTTTACGGCGAGCTGCTCAACGCCGCCGAGGTCGCCCGGGTGATTGCCGAATCCGCCGCCGCGCGTTGAACCGGACCGAGAACCCACCCGAACGGTTGTGCCGCCTGCCGGCACGGCGGCGTACACTGCCGGCACCATGAAGGCCATTCTACCGCCGCTGCTGCGCTCGCTTGTCGTCGTTTCGACTCTCGCCGGGGCGAGCCTCCAGGCCCAGGTCGACGTGACCGCCAACGCGGGCAACCCGGGGCCGGTGACCTACCCCACCCTGCAGCTCGCCTTCGCCGCGGTCAACAACGGGACGCACAAGGGCGACGTGGTCATGGAAATCACTGGCGATATCACCGAGACAGCGACGGCCGTCCTCCATGGCAGCGGCACCGGCGCGGCGAACTACGATTCGCTGGCGGTGATCCCCTCCGGCGGGGCAACGCGGACGATCTCTGGAGCGATGGCCGACGGCACACCGCTCATCGACCTCGACGGCGCCGACTTCGTCGCCATCGACGGCCTCGACGTCAACGGCAACGCGCTGACGATTTCGAATACCAACCTCTCAGCCGTCGCCGGTACGAGCACGATCCGCTTCACCGGCGACGCCACCGGCAGCATCGTCACGCACGTTACCGTCCTCGGGTCGTCGGCAGTGACCACGACGACCGGCGGCGGCACCATCTACTTCGCCACCGGCATCGCCACCGGCAACGACGACAACACGATCTCCAACTGCCGCATCGGACCGGCCGGCGCGAACCTCCCGGCCAAAGCGATCTCGAGCCTCGGCAGCACGGCCACGACGACGCTCTACAACAGCGGCATCGAGGTCAGCAACAATCAGATCTACGACTACTGGAGCGCCAGCGCCGCGAGCCACGGGATCTATCTCGGCGACGGTACGACCGACTGGACGATCAGCGCCAACCGCTTCTTCCAG
The DNA here is from genome assembly GCA_039932055.1 of Thermoanaerobaculia bacterium. Lineage (GTDB taxonomy): Bacteria > Acidobacteriota > Thermoanaerobaculia > Multivoradales > JAGPDF01 > JAGPDF01. Next base: position 14,762 of record JBDTQT010000048.1, on the reverse strand, counting down.
ACCGGCACGCGCATCCAGAACAGCGCCGCCGCGCACTCCGCCATCGAGGTCGCCAGCGCCATCGGCAACAACAACCATGTCATCAGCGCCAACGTCATCGGCTACGCCAGCGCCGCCGGGACCGGTACCTATGCCTTCGTCGGCGCCGGTAGCGGCTCCAAATTTCTGCCGATCCGGTTCTCGGCCGCGGGAACCACGGTGCCGTCGAGCGTCCAGGGCAACCTCATCACGGCGATCAGTCTAAGCGGCGCCGTCGGAGGGTCGGGTGTCACCGGCGCATTCGTCGGCATCTCGGTGAGCGCGGGCAACGTCGCGATCGGCAACCTCGCGGGCAATACGATCGGCAGCGCGACCAGCGCCGGCGCCATTTCGGTCACCAGCTCCAACAGCTCCCCGATGGAGGTTTACGGGATCTACTTCTTCCCGAACTTCGCCCCGAACATCTCGAACAACACCGTCGCCGGGATCACCTCCGGCAACAGCGGCTCCGGCAGCCTCGCGGTCTACGGCATCCGCGCATCCACCACGACGAGCGTCGTCAACACGTTGCAGAACAACGTCGTCGGAACCGCCGCCGGGCCGATCAGCAACAGCTCGACCTCGGCCTCGTCGCGGATCGTCGGCCTCTATTCCCAGACCGGAGGGGCCGCCGTCTCGGGGAATACGATCAGCCACCTGTCGATGAACGCAGCCAACGTCGGCACCGGCATCTCGGCGGGCGTCATCGGGATCTTCGTCAGCGCCACGTCGGGCTCCGGCAACAACGTCGGCCCGAACACGATCAGCCACCTCGCGAACTCGCACGCCAACGCGGCCGTCTGGGTCACCGGCCTCGAGTACAACGGCTCGACCACCGGCACGCAGTTCGTTCAGCGCAACTTCATTCACGCGCTGTCGACGGCGAGCACCAGCTCCGCGGCGACGATCAGCGGCATCCACCTGCAGGCGGGAACGACGACCGTCCAGAACAACATGATCGCGCTGGGCGGCGACCTGACCGCCGACAGCCCGCAGATCAACGGCATCCACGAAACGATCACCGGCAGTGGCGTGGTGAACTTCTTTCACAACAGCGTCTATGTCGGCGGCGCCGGCGTGGCGGGCGGGGCCGGCAATTCGTTCGCGCTGCAGAGTGCGCTGGTCACCAACACGCGGAGCTTCCGCGACAACATCTTCTTCAACGCGCGCAGCAACCTGGCAGCCGGCACGGCCACCGGCAAGCATTACGCCATCCGCGTCGGCGGCACGGCGGCGAACCCGGCCGGTCTTACCAGCAACAACAACGTGCTGCTGGCGAACGGCTCCGGCGGGGTGACCGGGCTATTCAACGCCGTCGACCGCGCGACGCTTGCCCACTGGCAGGCCGCCACCGGCCAGGATGCCGCGAGCTTCGCCGACAACCCGCAGTTCCTCGCTCCGGCAGCCGCGACGCCCGACCTGCACATCGCTCCGGCGGTGGGCACGCCGATCGAGGGCAGCGGTTTCCTGATCGGCACGGTTACCGACGACTTCGACGGCCAGGGGCGCGCCGGCCTGACGCCCGTGGACATCGGCGCCGACGCGGGCAACTTCCTCGCCGGCGAGTCGACGCCGCCGACCATCGCCTTCACGCCGCTCGTCCACACCAGCAGTACGGCGAGCCGGACGCTGGCGACGACGATCACCGACTCCTCCGGCGTACCGACCGCCGGCGCCGGCCTGCCACGGATCTACTACCGCAAGCTCCTGTCCGACCCGTTCGTCGGCAACGCCTGCAGCTTCGCGAGCGGCGCGACCTACAACTGCGTGCTCGACTATGCGTTGCTGCCCGGCGGCGGCGTCAGCGCCGGCGATCTCGTGCAGTACTACGTCGCGGCGCAGGACACGCCGGGCAACGTCACGGTGAGCCCGGTGGCCGGAGCGGGCGGCTTCACCGCCAACCCGCCGGCGGCGGCGACGCCACCGACGACGCCGGCGAGCTACCTCATCGCCGTGCCCCTCTCCGGCGCCCTCACCGTCGGCAGCGGCGGCGGATACTCCTCGCTGACCAATCCCGGCGGCCTCTTCCAGGCGATCAACTCGAACGTGCTCGCCGGCAGCGTCGTCGTCGACATCGTCAGCGACCTCGCCGGCGAGACCGGGGCGGTCGCCCTGGATCCGTGGATCGAAGAGGGGGCCGGCGGCTACACGCTCACTCTGCGGCCGGCCGGCGCCCCGCGCACGATCACCGGCGACAGCACGACCGCTGGCGCGGTGCGCGCGCTCATCCGCCTCAACGGCGCCGACCGGGTCACCGTCGACGGCTCGACGAGCGGCGGCGCGGATCGCAGCCTGACGATCACCAACGCCGACGCCAGCGCCGCGAGCGCGGTGATCTTCGTCAGCTCCGGATCGGGTGCCGTTCCTGGAGCGACGAACGACACCCTGAAGAACCTCGTGGTTGTCGGCAGCGGCAGCGCGCAGACGCAGCACGGCGTCGGCTTCGGCGGAGCGAACGTCGATACTCCCGGAACCGACAACGACAACAACCGGGTCGAGAACTGCGACATCCGCAAGGTCCAGATCGGCATCGCCACGCGCGGCGCCAGCGTCGGCAACAAGAACACCGGCACGGTGCTGACCCGTAACCTGCTGAACCACTCCGGCGCGAACAGCCTCGGTCGCGGGGGCATCCTGGCGGGCTTCGAAGATGGCCTGCTGGTCAGCGAGAACGCGATCGGCGGCATCGTCTCGTCCGGAACGACCGACCTTTTCGGAATTTCGCTGGGTGGCCTGACCGCCTGGAGCAATGCCACAACGAGCGGCGGCAGCGAGGTCAGCAATGCGACCGTGATCCGCAACGCCATCGGCACGGTGCAGCAGACAAACGGTCTCTCGGCGGCGGGCATCGTCCTCGCGCCGGCGACGACCGGTGCAACGCTCATCGCCAACAACTTCGTCTCCGGCGTGCTGGCGAACGGCACGGCCGGAGAGTTCGGCGCCGGCATCTTCCTCATCGACAGCGGCACCGATTCGACGACTCGCATCTATGCCAACTCCGTCGCCATGACCGGCACGCTCGCCGGCGGCGACCAGGGCCAGTTCGCGCTGGCCGTGAATGGCGGCAATCCGCTGCTCGACCTGCGCGACAACATCCTGCTCGACACCCAGACGACCGGCGCGGCCAATCTGAGCTACGCCATCGGCCTCGGCTACGTCACGTTCACCAACCTGACCTCGAACTGGAACGACCTGTTCGTACCCGCCACCGGCAACTTCCGCGTCGGACGAACGGGCGCTCTCGCCCCCGCCGGCGGCGCCGATCAGGCGACGCTCGCCGCCTGGCAGAGCGCCACCGGCAAGGACGGCGCCTCGATTGCGGCCGACCCGCTCTTCGTCTCGACCACCGATCTGCATCTCACGACTGCGAGCCCGGTTCTCGACGCCGGCACGGTGCTCGCCGCAGTCACCGTCGACTTCGACGGTCAGCCGCGCCCGGCCGCGACGCCGGACATCGGCGCCGACGAAATCGTCCAGGCCGACCTCGCCATCACCAAGACCGACGGCGTCGACAACGCGATCCCCGGCGGCAGCGTCACTTACACCATCGTGGCGACGAACGCGGGGGCGCACGATGCCCCCGGCGCTACCGTCGCCGACATCTTCGCCGCCGTCCTCACCTGCTCGACGACCTGCGTCGGCGCGGGTGGCGGCACCTGCGCCGGCGGCCCATTCGCGACCAACATCAACGACAGCGTGAACCTCCCCGCCGGTGCGAGCGTCACCTATACCGCCGTCTGCAGCGTCAGCGGCAGCGCCAGCGGCACCTTGACCAACACGGCGACGGTGACCGCCCCCGGCGGCGCGCCCGATCCGAACGCCGCCAACAACTCGGCGACCGACATCGACACGGTCGGCGCCGCGCCGACGGCGGACGTCGCGATCACCAAGACCGACGGCTCGGCGACCGAGATTCCGGGCACCTCCGTGACCTACACAATCGTGGCCTCCAACGCCGGTCCGAGCGCGGCGCCGACGGTGACGGTGACGGACACCTTCGCGGCGAGCCTCTCCGGCTGCTCGACGACCTGCGTCGCGGCGGGAGGTGCCGCGTGCGCCGCCGGCCCGATCCCGGGCAACCTCTCGACGAACGCGAACCTCCCGGTCGGCGGCTCCGCGACCTACACGGCGACCTGCACGATCTCCCTCGCGGCGACCGGGACCCTGGTCAACACCGCCACCGCAACGGTTGGCGGCGGCATCTCCGATCCCGCGCCAGGAAACAACTCGGCCACAGACACCGACACCCTGCTCTCGCTGACGATCTTCGTCGACGGCTTCGAGAGCGGCAGCACTGGACAGTGGTCGGCCTCGGTGCCGATGACGTTCGAGGTCTACCGCACGCTCGCGGTCGGCGCCTCCGCCTCCGAATCCATCTTCGTCTACGACTTCGCCGCCCTCCGGCCAGGCGAGGCGCTGCTGCCGGCGGCGATCGCCTTCGCCACCGACGCCACAGGAAAGCCGCTGCTCGCGATCCTGGTCCGGCGGAGCGTACCGGACGCAACCCTCGAGTGGACCCTCGAGCTCATGGGCGCCGGGCAGAGCAGTTGGGTCCCGGTGAGCGAAGCCCTGCAGCAGGTCCGGATCGAGTGGTCTGCCGCCGACCCAGGCCACGCCGGCCACGTCGCGGTCGCCCTCGATGGCCGACTCGCCCTCTGGGTGGAGGGATTCCCGCCCGCCGCGGCGCCGAACGCCACCCTTCTGCTGCGCCCCCGGTCGCCCGCCGGCGAGTAGGTCTCCCCGCTTCGGCGGCCTTCGGAGGCGACCTTTCGGACTCCAGCCCCCCTCTGGCCAAGGAACGGGGATCGGAATAGGCTGTGGTTCAATCAGCATCCGATGTCAACCCTCTTCCCCATGTAGCGGGGGAGGACTCTGTCCCAGGATCAGGAGATTTCGATGATCGCCATCCTCCGCCGGGCCCGCCGCACGACCTCGACGAACCGCAACCTCGCACCCCGCTGGTCGTCGCTTCTGCTGCCGCTGCTCCTGGCGTTGAGCCTCTTCAGCTCCGCCGCGCAGGCGCAGGTCGACGTGACCGCGACGGCGGGCACTCCCGGGCCGACGACCTATGCGACGCTCAAGCTGGCGTTCGACGCCATCAACGCCGGCACCCATCAGGGCGACATCGTCGCTTCGATTACCGCCAACACGACGGAGGGCGCGACTTCAGCAGTCCTCAACAGCAGTGGAGCCGGCTCCGCGAGCTACACCTCGGTGCTGATTCAACCGACTGCGGACGGGCTCTCCGTTACCGGCAACCCGCCGACGGGCCGCGGCGTGATCGAGCTCAACGGCGCCGACAACGTCACCATCGACGGCGACAACCCAGGCACCGGCGGCACGAATCGCAACCTGACCATCCAGAACTCGGCCGTGGCGACAACGACCTACACTTCCGTAGTTCGCGTGGCGCTCTCGACGCTCATTACCAGCGCCAACAACGTGGCGGTGAAGAACAGCATCCTCCTTGGCAGCGCTACCGGCCGCAACACTGGCGCGGCCACGAGCTCGACCGGGTCCGAAAACACCACCTACGGCATCCTGGTCGGCGGCGGCGCCTCGACCGTCGCGGCTACGACTGCCCCGTCCGCGATCGCGTCGGTCAGCACCCTGATCGGGTCGCCCATCACAGCCACAGGCTTTACCGCAGACAACAACCAGATCGACGCCTGTGCGCGCGGCATCGCCGTCCAGGGGTCGGCGATCACCGTGGCCTCCGGCCTGACGATAACCAACAACGTCATCGGTAGCGCGACCGCAGGCAACACCACCACGGTCTACTCGCGCGGCATGACCCTGCAGGGCTTCGACTCCACGACAATCAGTGGCAATACGGTCCGCAACATCGAGTCGTTCCTCAGCACTGCGGTGGTAGGGCTGAATCTGGGCGACGCGTCGACAACCGGAACCAACGCCAGCGTGACCAAAAATATCGTCACCAACGTCTTGAACCGGTCTACGGGAACTTTCGGCGCCTACGGAATCAACCTCAATGCCGGCAATGCGATCACCGTGGCGAACAACTTCGTGGCCGGCGTGACTCACGATATGACCGGCGGCGGGGCCTTTTCGACTACCTTCGGTGTTATCGGTATTCGGCTCGGAACGGGCATCAACCACAAGGTCTACTACAACTCGGTGAGCCTGTTCGGTCTCCAGCCGGGGACCGCGGCAACCAGCCTCCTTTCGGCCGCGCTCGCCGTTGTCGCCACCGGCCAGACCGGGCTCGATATCCGCAACAATGCGCTTTCCAACACGACGACCGGCGGCACGACTAGCATCGCGCATGTAGCGATGTACCTGCCTTCGGGTGGCACGAGCGCGATGAACCTGACGCTCAACAACAACGGCTACTACTACGGCACCGATGTCGCCCGCCAAGGCGTCGGCCAGGGTGGCGCTACTGCCGGAACCAACTTCTTCACCACCCTCACCGCGCTCAAGGCTTACTCGAGCGCTCTCTCGGTAGCGGGGACGAACGACAACGCTTCATTCGCCTCGACGCTGACGGCACCGTTCACCTCCGCCACCGATCTGCACATTCCGGCGGCCACCCCGACGCAGCTCGAGTCGACGGGCGCAGTCGTTTCGGTGACGACCGACATCGACGGTGATCCGCGCAGCGGCACGACGCCCGACATCGGCGCCGACGAGTTCGCCGGAGTCTTCGTGGATCTGACGCCGCCGGCAATCTCCTATTCGGCGCTGCTGAATACCTCCAGCACGGCAAATCGTGCTCTTTCGACGACGATCACGGATGCCGGCTCCGGCGTGCCGACCGCTGGCGTCGGCCTGCCGGTGGCCTACATTCGAAAGGGAATTTCCGATCCGTTCGTCGCCAGTGCCTGCTCATTCGCCGGCGGCAGCACCTACACCTGCACGCTCGACTACTCGCTGGTGACCGGCGGAAGTGTCGTCGCAGGTGACATCATCCAGTACTACATCGCGGCCCAGGACACCGTCGACAACGTGACGACCAACCCTGCCACAGGGGCGGGCGGCTTCACGGCGAATCCACCGGCAGCCGCGACCCCGCCAACGACACCCGCGAGCTATTTCATCGCGAGTCCGATCTCTGGCGGACTCAGCGTCGGTACCGGCGGCAGCTACCCCTCGCTGACCAATGCCGGAGGCCTGTTCGAGGCGATCAACAACAACGTCCTCACCGGTAACGTCACGATCGACATTCTGAGCGACCTCACCCTCGAGACCGGCGCGGTGGCGCTCAACCAGTGGACGGAAGAGGGAGCCGGTAGCTACACCCTGTTGCTGCGCCCGAGCGGTGCGCCGCGCGTCATCTCCGGCACCTCCTTGGTCGGCAATACCGGTCTGATCGTCCTCAACGGCGCGGACCGGGTGACAATCGACGGTTCGACGAGCGGCGGAACGGACCGCAGCTTGACGGTCACCAACCTCAATACCGCCGGCGTTGTCTTCTGGATCCGCAGCGCCAGCGCGGCCAATGGCGCCAGCAACAACACGGTCAAGAACTGTCTCATCTCCGGCAACTCCGGCACCACGACGATCGGCGGCGTGCTCGCGGGAGGTCTCACTTTTGGAACCGCCGCCGATGCGCCGAACTCGGACAACACCCTTCGCAACAATGTCGTCACCAAGGTTCAGAACGCCGCTTTCATCTCAGGGAACGTCGCTTCGAAAGATGTGAACTGGCAGGTGATCGGCAACACTTTCGGTTCGGCGGCGGTAGCCGAAAAACTCGGCTTCCGTGGAATGCTGATCGGTAGCGCCCAGAACTTCACCATCAGCGAGAACACGATCCTGGGCGTCATTTCGACCACCGGTTCGTCATCGACGATGCAGGGCATCCAAATCGCCTTCGCCAATAGCGGCGGCACGATCTCGCGCAACGACATCAGCGACATCAAGCAGACGAACACCTCCGGCTGGGGCAGCGCCGGTATCTACCTTGGATCCTCGAACACCGGCGCCAACATCACGGTGAGAAACAACTTCATCCGCGACGTCGCATCGCAGGGCTTCGGTGGCGTGACCGATCAAGATAACGGCTACGGCCTCGTGGTCGCTGCCGGCAGCGGATACAACGTCTACGCCAACACGATCCTGCTGACGACCGACCAGGGTGCCGGAGCAGCTGCGGGCATCACCGCCGGGATCAATGTCCTGGCGGCCGTTACAGCGCCCGGAGCGGTCGATCTGCGCGACAACATTCTCGGCAGCACCCAGACCCTCGGAACACGATACGGTGTCCTGAGTTCGGCGCCGGCGACGGTCTTCGTGAACATCAACTACAACGACTACTTCGCCCAGAACGTCGGCTTCCTCGGCGGCGCTCAGGCGACTCTCGGTGCCTGGCAGACGGCCACCGGCCAGGATCTGAATTCTCTCGCGGTCGATCCGCTCGTTGTTTCGGCGACCGACCTACACCTTCAGCCCACAAGTCCGATGCTGAACGCAGGCGTCCCGCTTGCCGGCGTCACCGTCGACTTCGACAACGATCCGCGGCCGCTGACGACGCCGGATATCGGCGCCGACGAGCTCGTGGCGGGCATCCTCGCCTTCAGCAGCGCCACCTACGCCGACGGTGAATCGGCGGGTACGACGACGATCACGGTCAACCGCACGGGTGGTTCGGCCGGCAGCGTCTCGGTCGACTACGCGACGGTCGGCGGCGGCAGCGCCACCGGCGGCGCGGCCTGTGGCGGGACGGTGGACTTCGTCAACACGTCCGGAACGTTGACCTTCGGCGACACGGTGACCAGCCAGACCTTCACGGTCACGCTCTGCCCGGACGCCCTGAACGAGGCCAACGAGACGGTCAACCTGGCGTTGTCGAATCCGCTCGGCGGCTCGACTCTCGGCACACCGATCACCGCCGTCCTGACCATCAACGACGACGACCCGGCGCCGACGATCTCGATCACCGACGTCACCCAGAACGAGCTCAACGCCAGCACCTCGACCTTCGGCTTCGTCGTCAACCTGTCCGCCCCCAGCGGCCAGACGGTCACGGTGCACTACCAGACCGCTGACGGCACGGCGACGGCCCCCAGCGACTACGTCGCGATTCCCGACACGATCCTGACCTTCAACCCGGGCGTGACGACCGGTAACGTCGACGTGACAGTGAACGGCGACACGACGCCGGAGGGCAACGAGACCTTCTTCGTCAACCTTGCCACCGCGACCAACGCGACGATCCTGGACAATCAGGGCGTCGGAACGATCACCAACGACGATACGGCGACCGGGCCGGTGACGGTCACCGCAACCGCCGGAACGCTCGGGCCGACGGACTACGCGACACTCAAGCTGGCGTTCGATGCAATCAACGCCGGCACGCATCAGGGTGCGATCGCCATCGACATCAACGGCGACACGACCGAAACTGCCACCGCCTCCCTCAACAACAGCGGCGCGGGAGCGGCGGTCTACACCTCGGTCGTCATCACTCCTTCCGGCGGACTGCGGACGATCTCGGGCAACATCATCGGTGCGATCGTCAAGCTGAACGCCGCCGACAACGTCACCATCGACGGTCGAATCGCCGGCAGCGGCCGCAACCTCGCCGTCTTGAACAGCGGGAACGCGACCGGCTCGGCCGCCGTCTGGCTGTCGAGCCTCGGTGCCGGCAACGGCGCCAGCAACAACGTCGTCCGCAACCTCGAATTGGCCTGCGGGGTGACCAACACCAATGCCAACTCGACCTTCGGCATCATCATGTCGGGCGCGGCCATCACCACGACGTCGAACGGCGACGACAACGACAACAACCAGTTCCTCTTCAACCGCGTCATCCGCGCGCGCTACGGCATCGTGACCCGCGGCGTGACGACCAATCTGAACATCGCGCCGATCGTCACCGACAACATCGTCGGACCGGCCTCCTTCGGCCCCGACCAGATCGGCAAGACCGGCATCTTCATGCAGGCGGACACCGGGGCGATCGTGTCGCGGAACACCGTCCAGTTCGTCGGCGGCAACCTCGCCAACACCACCGCCGGCGCGGACAGGCTGGGAATCGCCATCGGCAGCGACGCGTGGAGCACCACGGCCTCGACCACGCTCACGTCGAACACCTACACCGTGACGCGCAACGTCATCCACGACGTCGTCGAGGAGCGGACCTTCTCCGCGGTCGGCATCGAGTCGGCGACCACCGGCGGCGGTTCGGCGACCAACAACCTGATCGCCAACAACTTCATCTACAACGTCCGGTCGAACGGCACGACGGGCGATCAGGTTGTCGGCATCGGTATCGCCGGCGGCCACACCGATCAAGTGGTCTACAACTCGATCAGCTTGACCGGCGACATGGATCCTGGAGCGGCGGCGCTCTCGACCAACTTCGGCAGCGCGATCCGCATGCCGAACCTGAACGGAGCCTCGCACGCCAACCTGACGCTGGTGGGCAACAGCATCTACCTCGACGCCAGCGCCAGCACCGCCACCACGCACTTCTACGCCATTACCGCCAATGCCGCGGCCTACTCCTTCGGCACCGGCGCGGAGAACTACAACAACCTTTACATCAACGCAGTGAATCCGCAACTACGGACCGGCGGTTTTGCGGCGGCCAGTGGCGCGGCCGCGACGACGGAGTTCGCCACCCTGGCCAACTGGCAGGTGGCCTACACCGCGCCACAGGACGCGAACTCCATCCAGGCGAATCCGAACCATGCTTCGCCGACGGCGGATCTGCACCTCATCGGCACGTCGCCGAACATCAATGCCGGCACGACCCTCGCGGGAGTGACGGTCGATATCGACAATGAAGTCCGGCCGAACGGCATCGCCTACGACATCGGCGCGGACGAGTTCTATCCGCAACCCGGTGTACTGCAGCTCTCCTCGGCGACCTACACCGGAAACGAAGGAGCCACGCTGGTGGCCACAGTCAACCGCGTCGCGGGCAGCTCCGGCATCGTCGGCGCGACGTATACCTTGACGGACGGCAGCGCCACGGGCGGCGCGGCTTGCGGCGCCGGCGTCGACTACGTGAATCCGGGCCCGCAATTCCTGGTCTTCGGCGACACGGTCACCAGCCAGCCGATCAACGTGACGCTTTGCAGCGACGTCGTGCTCGACGCGGCGGAGACCTTTACCATCACGCTCTCGCTGCCCACCGGCGGAGCTACCCTCGGCTCACCGACGGCCGCGACCGCGACCATCGTCGACGTCGCGCCGCCGTTCGGCGGTCCCTATACGGTCGGCTCGGGCGGCAACTACCCGTCGCTCACCAACCCGGGCGGTATCTTCGAGGCCATCAACCTCTCCGGCGCCTCCGGCAACATCACCATCGGCATCACCTCCGACCTGACCGGTGAAACCGGTGCGGTGCCGCTGAACGAGATCGCCGGCGGATTCACCGTGGTGATCAAGCCGAGCGGTGTCGCGCGTGCCATCACTGGATCTTCGGCGACCAGCCTCATCAAGCTTGCTGGCGTGGACAACGTGACGATCGACGGTTCGCTCGCCGCGGGCACTGACCGCAGCCTCAGCATCAACAACGCCGGCGCCGGCGCGATCGTCTGGATTGCCACCAACGGTACTGGCGGCGCCACCAACGACACGATCAAGAACTGCAACCTGACCGGTCCCGGCGCCTTCGCCGGCCAGGGCATCATCGCCGGCAGCGGCGCTACCTTCGGCGCCGCGGCGGAATTCCCGAACTCGAACAACACGATTCAGAACAACGCCATCAAGAGTGTCCAGAACGCCGCCTTCATCAGCGGAGAGGCGACGACTCTCGACCAGAACTGGCTGCTGACGCAGAACGACGTCGGTTCCGCGACGGCCGCCGAGAAACTCGCCTTCCGCGGCTTCCTGATCGGCAATGCCGGCAACTTCACCATCAGCCGGAACGTCATCTTCGGAGTCAGCTCTTCGACGGCCAGCTCGTCGACGATGAGTGGCATCCAGGTCGCCGCCAACATCAACGGCGGGTCGATCACGGGCAACCGCATCTCCAACATCCGCCAGAACAACACCGCCGGGTGGGGCAGCAACGGCATCCTGCTTGGCGCAGCCACGACCGCGTCGAACGTCACCATCAGCAACAACTTCATTTCGGATATCGCCTCGCAGGGCTTCGCCGACGTGACGGCGCTCGACAACGGCTACGGCATCATGGTCAACAGCGGCGGCGGCTACAGCATCGTGGCGAACTCCATCCTGCTCAATTCCGACCAGGTCGCTGTGGGCAGCATCACGGCCGCGGTGAACATCGCCGCTGCCGTTACGACGCCGGCGTCGATCGAGCTGCGCGACAACATCCTCGCCAGCACGCAGACGATCGGTACGCGCTACGGCGTCCTCGACTCGTCGACCGCCGGCGCGGCGATCTTCTCCACCATCAATCACAACGACTACTTCGCGCAGAACGTCGGCTTCCTGACCAGCGCCCAGGCGACCCTGGCCAACTGGCAGGCGGCGACGGGCCAGGATGCCAATTCGCTGACGGTCGATCCGCTGTTCGTGACCGTTCCGGCGCCTGCGGACCTTCATCTGGGAGTGACCAGCCCGATGCTGAACGCAGGCGTCTCTCTGGCCGCAGTCACCGTCGACATCGACAACGATCCGCGGCCGCCAGCGACACCGGACATCGGCGCGGACGAGATCGTCCAGGCGGACCTCTCGATCACCAAGACCGATGGCATCACGGTCGTCGCGCCCGGAGGAAGCACCACCTACACCATCGTCGCGGCCAACGCCGGGGCGCACAACGTCACCGGCGCGACCGTCGGCGACACCATTCCGGCCTTCCTCACCTGCAACTGGACGTGCTCCGGCGCGGGCGGTGGCGCGTGCACGGCAGCCGGTTCGGGCAACATCAACGACTCGGTGAACCTGCCGGCGGGCGGCTCGGTAACCTATACCCTGAGCTGCAGCGTCAGCCTGAGTGCCACCGGTTCGATCCTCAACACGGCGACCGTCTCGTCGGCGATCGCTGACCCGAACGCAGGCAACAACTCGGCGACCGACACCGACACGGTCAACGCCTCTTCGGCCGAGTTGTCGATCGCCAAGTCGGATGGCTCGCCGACCGAGATCCCCGGCACCACGGTGACTTACCAGATCGTGGCGCTCAACTCGGGTCCGGACGCGGTAAGCGGAGCGACCGTGGTCGACAACTTCGCCGGCATCCTTTCCGGATGCTCGACGAGCTGCGTCGGGACGGGCGGCGGCAGCTGCACCGCCGGTCCGGTGTCGGGTAATCTGAACGACACCGCCGTCAACCTGCCGGTGGGCGCTTCGGTGACCTATACCGCGACCTGCAACATCGCCGCGAACGCGACGGGTACGCTCGTCAACACCGCGACGGTGAGCTCGTCGATCTTCGATCCGAACCCGGCCAACAACACATCCACCGACACCGATACCCTGGTGCCCACGGCGAACCTGTCGATCACCAAGACGAACGGGGTCACGACCGTTTCACCGGGACAGAACACCACCTACACCATCGTCGCCGCGAACGCCGGTCCGAGCAACGCTCCGCCGGCCACCGTGGCGGACACGTTCCCGGCCGCATGCACCTCTGCGAACTGGACCTGCGTCGGCAGCAGCGGCGGCACCTGCACCGCTGCCGGTTCCGGCAACATCAACGAATCGGTCGGCCTGCCGGTCGGGGGAAGCGTCACGTTCACCGCCGTCTGCGCGGTGTCCCCGAGTGCCACCGGCACGCTCAGCAATACGGCGACCGTCAGCAGCGCAGCGGTCGACCCGAATACCGCCAACAACTCGGCCACCGACACCGACACCATTTCGAACGTGATCTTCATCGACGGCTTCGAGACCGGTGACACCTCGCTGTGGTCGGTCTCCGTGCCGCTCACCTTCGAGGCCTATGCCACGGTCGATGTCGCCGCCGGAGACTCGGAGGCCGGCTTCGGTTACGACTTCGCCGCCGTGCAGTCCGGCGAAGTGCTCGCCCCGGCGTCGATCGCCTTCGTGACCGACGGCGCGGGTAAGCCGCTCTTCCTCATCGCGGCGCGGCGGACCGACGCGAACGGCTCACTCGAGCTGACGCTCGAGGTCGTCGGCGGCGGCCGCAGCAGCTGGGTGGCGGTGGGTGAGGTCGGGCAGCAGGTGCGGATCGAGTGGTCCGTGGCCGACCAGAACAACCTCGGCCATGTCGCAGTTTCGCTGGACGGACGTCTCGCCCTCTGGGTCGAGGGCTACGCCGGAAGCGCGACGCCGGCCGGAGTGAAGCTGCTCCGCGCCCCGGCGCCGCTCGCTCCGATGGCACCGTAAACACTGGCGGCGCAGTCGCCGCTACGCCAAATGGAAAGGGCCAGTCGCCGTTCGACTGGCCCTTTTTCTTGCGACGAAACGCTGTCGGCTGCTATTCGTGGGCGAGCAGGAAGAGCAGCAGCGGCAGCGCGACTCCGGCCGCCGTCAGCAACGCAATCCGCCCTTTCGCCGGCTCGAGCCGGAAGGCCATCATCAGGCCGATCGCCGAGCTCACCACGAGGCTCGCGGCGACCAGCCAGAGCACACCGCGGAAGGCCCACTTCTGCGGCCCATCGAGCTCGTCGGCCATGTGCAGGTCCGAGGTGAACTTCACCGCCGCCGGCGGCTTGTAAGAGCCGTCCTTCTTCGCCTTGTGGATATTGAGCATCTGCCACGAGCCGGAGATGGCGAACAGGATGAGCATCGGTGCGCAGAATGCGCCGAGGTAGCGGTGAATACGCAGCCACTTCTTCATCGGAAAGCTCCTCCCCCCGGGGGATCGACCGGCAAGGGGCGGAGTCTAGCCCAGA
>JBDTQT010000047.1:0-18668 GCA_039932055.1 Thermoanaerobaculia bacterium | reverse complement strand
GGAGAACTTTATCACCCCGCCGCGGCGCCCGAGCCCTCCCTGGCGGCAGCGGAGGGAACTGATGCTGTGCCGCGTGCGACGATCTTCATGAAGTCCGACTCCGCGAGACGCGAAGGATGGACCTCCCCGCCCATGCCGAAGAAGCGGCAGAAGCTCATGAGCAGCGGCTGCCAGCGCTCCGGGTCGATGCGCGGCTTTTCGCCCTCCGCGCCGCCTGCGGCGAGCAGCGATTCATCGACATGCAGCCGGGTGATGTGGATCTCGAAGGCGATGGCGGAGACGTTCTTGCCGAACGGGCGATGGTCGTGGACGGTGCCCTCCATCTGCACCGGGCACTCGCGCACCCGCGGCGCGGCGACGGTGTCCGAGGCGACCGGCGTGAGGCCGGCCTCGCGGAACTTCTCCGCCTCGTAGCGGTAGCCCCACGTGCGCTTGCGCTCCGGCACCGGATTCTTTCCCGTGGTGAGCGCCAGACGATCGACCGCCGAGACCTCGTGGATGGAGGGCAGATTGATCACGCACTCGCAGGTGCGGATCAGATTGTCTGCGGTCTGCCCCAGGCTGCCGAGACCCAGCATGCAGGTCCAGCCCAGCCACCAGGCCGACGACATCGGCGCGAGATTCGCGCTGCCGTCTTCGTTCAACGTCGAGATGAGGGCGACAGGCGTGCCGAAATAAAGGATGGTCGGTTCGATCGTCTTGTGCATGCGGGAAGGCTAACGACGAGCTCCCAGACAAGTCCTCCTGAAAGCTGCTGTCAAACTGCGCCGGAGAACCGGTGGTCAGCGCCTCAGACTTGGCGCACGGGTCCGGCGTATCTCGCCAGGTTCTCGTCGCGGGTGAGGAGAGTGATTCCTTCGACGAGGGCCTGCGAGAGGAGCAGGCGATCGAAGGGGTCCTTGTGCAGCGGCGGGAGGCTGTCGATGCCGACGGCGTGTTGGCCGGTCACCGGGAGCTCGATGTAGCCGTTGTCGAGCAGGCCGCGACGCAAGATCCTCGCGTCGACGCGGAAGTCCTCGCGGCCGAGGCTGTTCTTGATCGCGATCTCCCACAGGCTCGCGGCGCTAAACAGGAGCTCGTTGCCCGGATCCGAGAGGAGCTTCTTCGCTTTCGCGGAGAGCCGCTGCGGCTGGCCTGCGGCCCAGAGCAGCAGGTGGGTGTCGAGCAGCAGCTTCACGCCCCAACCCCGAAAAGTGTCGCGATCTCCGCCTCTCCCATGTGATCGAAGTCTTCGGGCACGGAGATCTCGCCGGCAAGAAAGCCCAGGCGACGCGGCGCCGAGGGGGCAGCCAGAGCGGTCACCTTGACCAGCGGCTTGCCCGCGCGGGCGATCACGAGCGTCTCCCCCTGGACCACCTGCTCGACCAGCTTCGACAGTTGCGTCTTCGCCTCGTGGATGTTGACCGTGACCATGCAGCGATTAGACTAAGCCTTATGGACTAAGTCAATCCAGGCCGTCATGGCAATTGGGGCCCGCCCTCGCCGGTCATCTGCCAGCGAATGAGGGACACCGGGATCATGCCGGCGGCGTTCACCTCTTCGAAGAAGCGCTTCATGGTGAAGGCGTCGCCCAACTGGTGAGCGCGCACGCGGATGAGATCGTCGAGCAGGTACTTGCCGGTGACGTAGCTCGTGCCGTAGCCGGGTTGGCGCAGGTAGAGCTGCTGCTCGAAGCCCAGGAGGTCGAGGTCGGGGCGCATCCAGCCGCGCGGCGTCCACTCGACCTGGAAGGACTTCGCCTGCTGGAGGTCGAACTCGTTTGCCTGCAGATACAGCGACGCCAGGCCGCGGGCGGCGCGCTGCGCCAGCATGATCCAGACGATCTCGCGCACCCGCGGCGTATCGTCGTAGAGACCGGCGTGGAGCAGGAACTCCTCCATCGCCGTCGCCATCCCTTCCGAGCGGCTGTCCCAGATGTTGTAACGCAACGCGCCGCGGCGGATGGGGCTCGGGTGCGGCTCCTCGCGCATCCGCGCCGTGTCCCACCAGTGGGTGGCGTGGGTGTAGAGCGTTAGCGGGTCGTAGTGCATGGCGATGGCAAAGAAGTTGCGCGACGCGAGCGGCACGAAGAAGCCGAGGTGGGCGCGCAGCGCCGGGTCGAGATAGTCGCGCAGGGGATATAAGTCGCGCTCGCGGACGAAGGTGATGAGCTTGGTGACGGCGAGATTCGCCCGCCGCTGGTACTCGGCGTCGTCGGCCACCGCGACGAGCGGCGGCAACGCGCGGTTCCTCTCCTCCTCGAGCTTGAGCGCGGCGTGGGCGCGCGCCAGCTCGCGCTTCAGGAGATCGACTTCTTCCTCCCAGCTCACCGGCACGAGGTGCACGTGGCGGAGGTTCCAGGTGTAATTCTCCTTGCCGATGCCCGAGGGGCCGGTCTTCGACGGCAGCTCGGCCTCGAGCCAGGCGACGAAGCTCTCGCTGGCGCTGTGCGCGGCGGCGACCGCGGCGCGCAGCTCCGGGGCATTGGCGGCGACTTTCTCTTCGAGCCCGGCGAGCTCGCCCGCCTGGGCGCGCATCGTGCCGATGCCGGTCGTCCAGAGATCGCGCGCGTTGCCGGTGAGATTCGTCCGCGCTTGCGCGAGAAAGGATGGAATCGGCCGGAGCTCGGCGGCGAGCTTCGCCTCAGCGGCCGGGGAGAGCGGAAAGCTGTAGCTCCAGAGCTCGCAGATGCCGGCCGGTACTGGCCCCTCGTGCGACGGCGTGTCGCTCTGCTCGGTCCAGACCGTCGCGTAGAACGCCGGATCGCGCACCCACGGCTGGAGCACCCGGGCGTCGAAGTCGAAGCCGTTCATCTCGGCCCGCACCAGCTCGTGGTCGACCCGCTGGGCGACCGGCCAGGCTGAGACGTCGAAGGCGTCGAGTCGCGCGCGGTAGGCCGCAAGCTCTCCGTGCCGCCGCGCCACCGTCGCCGCCGTGTAGTCCGGCGCCCCGTCGGCGAGCGGCGGCTTCTCGAAGGCCCGCCAGTCGCCGAAGAGCGTCAGAAGCTCGGCATAGCTCCCTGACGCCGAAGCCGACGCAGCCGCCGGCAGGGCGGCCGAAGTCGCGAGCAGGAGTAGGACGAACAGACAGCGGCTGCGAGGTGTTCCCGGGTGAGCCCTCATCGCGTCTCCTTGGCGGAACGAACGGCGCCAAGAATACTCGACCCGTCAGCCCGCGGTCGCCTTCGCAGCCTCCTGCTTCCGCAGGTAGTCGATGGTGACGCCCAGTCCCTCTTCGAGGCCACGGGGTTTCCAGCCGAGCTCGGTGCGGGCGCGGGAGTCGTCGAAGTTCCAGTGGCGGTCGAGCGATTCGAGCTGCTCGCGCGGGATCGGCAGCGGCCGGCCGGCGAGCTTGAGGAAGGGGCCGGCGAGGCGGAAAAGGAGGCGGGCGGTGCCGACGGAGAATTCGCGCTTGGGCGGCTTCGTTCCCCCGAGAGCGGCGACGCGGTGGGCGAGCTCACGCACCGTCCAGGCTTCGCCGGCCATGAGGTAGCCGCGGCCGGGCGACGCCTGTGCGATCACCCGCACGATGCCGTCGACGAGATCGTCGAGAAAGACCCAGCTGGTCTTCTTCTCCGGCGCGATGAGCGCCGGGAATCGGCCGAGCATCAACGCCCGCAGCAGCGTATTCGCCCCCTGCTTCTTGCCCGGCGGCCCGTAGACCAGGCTGGGGAAGACGGTGTTGACCTTGAGGCCCTTCTGCGCCCACTGCTGCACGCGCGCCTCGCCCGCCGCCTTGGTGGCGCAGTACCGCGTCGGCAGTGGCAACTGCGGCGGCGACGTCTCGTTCGCCGCCGTCCCGTCACCGGGGCTGCCGCCCCAGGCCGCCATCGACGAGATCGAGAGGAATCGTCCGACGCCGAGCTTCGAGGCCAGCGAGGCGACGTTCTCCGAGCCCGCGACGATCGCCGCCGCCATGGCCTCGTCGGTAGCCGCGAGGTCGAGTTCGGCGGCGGCGTGGATCACCCAGTCCGCCCCCGACATCCCTTCGCGCATCGAGTAGCGGTCACCGAGGTCGCCGACGAAGGTGGCGATACCGATCTCGCGCAGGAGCTGGACGGCACTCTCCGGGCTCGTCGCCCGCACCAGCGCGCGGACCTCGTGCCCTTCGGCGCGTAGCCGCAGGCAGAGCGCCTTGCCGATGTAGCCGGTGGCGCCGGTCAGGAAGAGGCGCATACCGTCCTTCTCACCGCGCCGGGCTCCGCCCCGTCAGCTCGCGAGGAGCTGGCGGAGGACGTACTGCAGGATGCCACCGTGGCGGTAGTACTCGACCTCCTGCGGCGTGTCGAGGCGAACCTTGGCGGCGAAGTGCACCGCCCGCTGATCGACTCCTACAGCCTCGACTTCGACTTCGAGGCCGGCGGTGAAGCCGCCGGTGAGCGCCGCCGCGAGGCCGCGGATGGCGAAGGTCTCGAAGCCGGTGAGACCGAGCGACGCGGCGTTCTGGCCGGCCGGGAACTCGAGCGGCACGATGCCCATGCCGATGAGATTCGAGCGATGGATGCGTTCGTACGACTCGGCGACCACCGCGCGCACGCCCTGGAGAGCCGGGCCCTTGGCCGCCCAATCGCGCGACGAGCCCGAACCGTACTCCTTGCCGGCGAGGACGACGAGCGGCACGCCCTCCTTCGCATAGGCCTCGGCGGCGTCGTAAATCGACATCGGCGTCTTCTCCGGCAGATGCACCGTCGCGCCACCTTCGATGTCGGGGGTCATCCGGTTGCGGATGCGGACGTTGGCGAAGGTGCCGCGCACCATGACCTCGTGGTTGCCGCGCCGCGAGCCGTAGGAGTTGAAGTCGGCCGGGCCGCAGCCGCGCGTCTCGAGGTATATGCCGGCCGGGCTCCCCTGCTTGATCGAGCCGGCGGGCGAGATGTGGTCGGTGGTGATCGAGTCGCCGAGCACCGCGAGACAACGCGCGCCGGCGATGTCGGTGAGCGGCTTGGGGGTGAGCGTCATGCCGTCGAAGTAGGGGGGCTTGCGGACGTAGGTCGAGTCGCCCTGCCAGGCGAAGGTCTCGCCCTCCGGCACGGCGAGCGAGCTCCAGGCCTCGTCGCCGGCGAAGACATCGGCGTACTCCTTGCGGAACATCTCCGGCTTCACCGCCGTCGCGACGGCGCGCTCGATCTCCGCCTGGGTCGGCCAGATGTCCCTGAGGAAGACCGGCGCGCCGTCCTTGCCGATGCCGAGCGGTTCGGTCGCGAGATCGAGGTCGATCCGGCCGGCGAGCGCGTAGGCGACCACCAGCGGCGGCGAGGCGAGGTAGTTGGCGCGCACGTCGGGGCTGATCCGGCCCTCGAAGTTGCGGTTGCCGGAGAGCACCGCGACGGCGACGAGATCGTGCTCCTGGATCACCTCGACGATCGGCGGCGGCAGCGGACCGCTGTTGCCGATGCAGGTCGTGCAGCCGTAGCCGACGGTGTTGAACTTGAGCTGATCGAGATAGACGTCGAGGCCGGCTTCGCGCAGGTAGTCGGTGACCACCTTCGATCCCGGTGCGAGGCTGGTCTTGACCCACGGCTTGGAGCGCAGCCCCTTCTCGACCGCCTTCTTCGCCACCAGGCCGGCGGCGAGCATCACCGAAGGATTGGACGTGTTGGTGCACGAGGTGATCGCGGCGATCACCACCGAGCCGTGGGAGAGGCGGCAGAGCTCGCCGTTCCAGGTCGTCTCGATCTCGGTCGCGGCAGGAGCGGCCACGGCCGTACCGCCGCCCTCACCCTCCCAACGGCCGACGGCCTCCGCCTTCGGCGTCTTCGCCGCGGCCTTGCCCGAGAGCAGCGACGGCAGCTCCTTGAGGAAGCTCGCCTTCACCGCGCCGAGGGCGACGCGGTCCTGCGGCCGCCGCGGTCCGGCGAGCGACGGCTCGACCGTCGCGAGGTCGAGCGCCAGGGTGTCCGAGTAGACCGCCTCCGGCGTTGCCGCGGTATGGAAGAGGCCCTGCTCCTTCATGTAGGCCTCGGCGAGCGCAACGCTCTGCTGCGAACGCCCGGTGAAGCGCAGGTAATCGAGCGCCACCGCGTCGACCGGGAAGAGGCCGCAGGTCGCGCCGTACTCCGGCGCCATGTTGGCGATCGTCGCACGGTCGGCGAGGCGGAGATTCTCGAGGCCGGGGCCGAAGAACTCGACGAACTTGCCGACCACCCCCTTCTGGCGCAGCATCTGGGTGACGGTGAGGACCAGGTCGGTCGCCGTCGCCCCCTCCGGAAGCTTGCCCGTCAGGCGGAAACCGACCACTTGGGGAATGAGCATCGACACCGGCTGGCCGAGCATCGCGGCCTCGGCTTCGATGCCGCCGACGCCCCAACCGAGGACACCCAGGCCGTTGATCATGGTGGTGTGCGAGTCGGTGCCGACGAGGGTGTCGGGATAGGCCCAGCCGTCCTCCTGCATGACGACGCGCGCCAGGTACTCGAGATTCACCTGATGGACGATGCCGGTCGCCGGCGGCACGACGCGAAAGTTGCGGAACGCCTTCTGGCCCCAGCGCAGAAAGAGATAGCGCTCGTGGTTGCGCTCGAACTCCTTCCGACTGTTGAGCAGCAGCGCCGCCTCCGAGCCGTACTCGTCGACCTGCACCGAGTGGTCGATGACCAGCTCGACCGGCTGCAGCGGATTGATCCGGTTGGGGTCGCCGCCCATCGCCGCCATGGCGTCGCGCATCGCCGCGAGATCGACCACCGCCGGCACGCCGGTGAAGTCCTGCAGCAGCACCCGCGCCGGCATGAAGGCGATCTCGCGCGACGGCGCCGCCGCCGGATCCCAGCGGCAGAGAAAGTCGATCTCCTCGGCGGAGACGACCTTGCCGTCCTCGCGCCGCAGGAGGTTCTCGAGCAGGATCTTGAGCGCATACGGCAGGCGGGAGGGGTCGTAGCCGCGCTTCTCGAGCGCTCCGAGACGGGCGATCTTGAGGCTCTCCCCCGCGACCGCGAGGGTACCGTGACTGGCGAAGCTATCTTTCATGGGGCGGGCTCCCTTCCCGGGACGAAGGATTCGAAGACTGCCCCCGAACGATATCGCACGGCCGCGGATAGACTCTCCCCGAGGGCGCTCATGGCCGATCCCACCGAATCCCATCCTGGCCTGCCCGGCCGGCCTCGCTGGCCTCGCAGATCCGACACCGGTCCCGCGCACTTCCGCCGTCTGGTGCGCTGCGAGAGCTGTTTCAAGCAGTTCGACGCCGGCGAGCTCGCTCCCGGCGAGCACTTCCGCTGCCTTTGCGGGGCGGTGCTCCAGGTCCCCGCGAGCGCCGCGCAGGAGGCGCCGGTCGTGCGCTGCGCCTCCTGCGGCGCGCCGCGTGCCGCCGGCGCCGTCGACTGCACCTTCTGCTCGGCGCCGTTCGTCCTCGGCGAGAGCGAGCGCAACACACTCTGCCCGGTCTGCGCCGCGCGCATCGGCGACCAGCAGCACTTCTGCCACAGCTGCGGCACCCGCATCGCGCCGGAGGCGGTCGCCGGCGGACGCACCGAGTTCGCCTGTCCTTCCTGCAGGCCGGAGCGCCGGCTCTCCAGCCGGCGGATCCCGGACTCGACGACCGCGCTCGCCATGCTCGAGTGCGGCAGCTGCGCCGGTATTTGGCTCGGCCACCCGACCTTCGATGCCCTGCAGGAGCGCGCCCGCCGCGACGTCGTCCCCGAGCCGCTGGCGACCGCCGGCCGGCCGGAGTCGATCCACCCCGGGACACCGGCGAAGGTGACCTACCGCCCCTGCCCGGTCTGCCGCAAGCTCATGATCCGGCGTGCCTTCGCCGGCAGCTCCGGCGTGGTTCTCGACGTCTGCGGCAAGCACGGGCTCTGGTTCGATGCCGCCGAGCTCGAGTCCACCCTGGCGTGGATCCGCGGCGGCGGCCTTTCGCGTGTCGAGGAACGTCTCGCCGAGGAGCGCAAGGAGACCGCCCGCCGCGAGGCGATCGCCAAGAAGGAGCTCCGGCCGGTCCTCGCCCAGGAACCCGAGGAGGTGCGCTGGTTCGACCTTCTCGGCGAGCTGGTCGATAGCGTGCTGGACGTGGTGAGCCGCCGGCGCTGACGGCCGGCGACCGGGCTTCCCTCTCGGGAGCGGATAGAATCTCCGGGTGTCTTCGCCGTCCGCGCTCGCCCCGCCGTTGCTCCTCCTCGCCATGCCCCAGGTGGCCGATCCTTATTTCCGCAAGAGCGTCGTCCTGCTGCTCGCCCACGAGGACGAGGGCAGCTTCGGCTTCATCGTCAATCGCCGCACCGAGCTCAAAGTGGCGGAGATCCTCACCGACCTCAAGCTCCCGTGGGCCGGCGACGAGGAGGAACTGGCGCAGTTCGGCGGGCCGGTCCAACCCCAGGTCGGCACCGTCCTCTACTCCGGAGCCGGCGATGAGCTGCCGCCGCTCGAGGCGGCCACCGAGGTTTTTCCCGGCATCCATCTCACGCAGCACATCGGCGAGCTCGCGACCCTCGCCGGCCGGCCGCCGCACCGCTTCCGCCTCTTCCTCGGCTACGCCGGTTGGGGCGAGGGTCAGCTGGTCAGCGAGATCCTGCGCAACGACTGGCTGATCGCCCCGGTAGACGTCGATCTGGTGTTCGGCGGCGCGACCGAGTCGGTCTGGGAGGCGGCGGTCTCGTCCGTCGGCGTCGATCCGACGACGCTTCCCACCTGGACGGCGAACGAACCCGAAGGCCCGGCGAACTGATGGCCGAGTCGCTCGATCCGATCGCCGAGTTTCAGGCCCTTTTCACCCGGATCTCCCAAGACGCGCCCACCGACCCGACCGCCGTGGCGCTCGCCACCGCTGACGCCTCCGGCGCGCCGAGCGCTCGCATGGTGCTGCTCAAGGGGGTCGACTCGCGGGGTTTCATGTTCTTCACCAACTACGACAGCCGCAAGGGCCACGATCTCAGCGAGAATCCGCGTGCGGCGCTCTGCTGGTACTGGGCATGGCTCGAGCTGCAGGTGCGCGCCGAGGGCGAGATCGAACGCCTCTCCGCCGCCGAGTCCGACGCCTACTTTGCCACCCGCCCGCGGGGCTCGCAGCTCGGCGCCTGGGCCTCGTTCCAGAGCCAGCCGCTCGACTCGCGCTTCGCGCTGCTGCGCCGGGTGCTCGCGACCGAGGCCCGCTACTTCGGACGGGACATTCCGCGGCCGCCACACTGGGGCGGCTATCTCCTGCGACCGCACGCCATCGAGTTCTGGCAGGGCAAGAAGAGCCGCCTGCACGAGCGCCGCCGTTTCGAGCTCGACGGCGGAACCTGGCGCTGCGATCGGTTGAGTCCGTGAGACCGTCCGCGGCCTCGACGACCGTTTCCGAGCAACACTCCGCCGGCGGGCTGGTGGTGCGCGGTGATGAAGTTCTGCTGATCGCCACCGCCGGCGGACGCCGTTGGCAGCTGCCCAAGGGCCACCTCGAAGCGGGCGAACTCCCGGCGCAGGCAGCGGTGCGCGAAGTGCGCGAGGAGACCGGCGTCACCGGCTCGATCGTGGCGCCGCTCTCCGGCGTCGACTACACATTTCTCGAGCGCGGCAGACAGCGGATCAAGAAGCACGTCGACTACTTCCTGCTGGCCTACGAGAGCGGCAGCGAAGCCAACTTCGAACCGCGCGAGGTGGTCGCCGCGCGCTGGTTCTCCTGGCCAGAGGCGATCGCCAAGCTCTCGCATGCCAACGACCGCCGGGTCGCCGAACAGGCCTGGAGCCTCGTGCGCGAACGGCAGGGCGGCAATTCCCCTTCTGGAGAAGGAAAATGAGAATGCTGGTTCGTATCGCGCTGAACGGCCTCGGACTCTGGGCGGCGGCGAAGCTTCTGCCGGGGATTCACTACGACGGCGGGCTGCTCTATCTCCTGCTCGCCGGCTTCGTCCTCGGAGCGGTGAATCTCCTGGTGAAGCCGATCGTGACGATCCTCTCGCTACCGTTCGTCGTCCTGACGCTCGGCCTCTTCTTCATCGTCATCAACGGCCTGATGGTCTGGCTGGTCGACTTCCTTCTCGCCGGCTTCCGTGTCGACAGCTTCCTCTGGGCGATGGCGGGCGGACTCTTTCTGGCGGTCTTCAACATGCTGCTGCGCGCGCTTTTCGACCGGGAGTGACTCTTTCCCGGGCAGCGAAAGGCGCGTCCGGCCCCGGCGGGAGGCGGAGCCGCGGACGAGAATCGGTGGCGGCGCGCGCGATGCGCGCCACGGAGATTCTGTCGCGACTCAAGGCGGCTTACCCCAGCAGCCACTGCGCCCTCGACCACCAGAACGCGCTCGAGTTGTTGGTGGCGACGATTCTCTCGGCGCAATGCACCGACGTGCGGGTCAATCTCGTCACCCCGGCGCTGTTCGCCGCCTGCCCGACGCCGGCGCACTATGCCGAAATCCCCACCGGCGAGCTCGAAGGGCTCATCCAGTCGACCGGCTTCTTCCGCAACAAGGCGAAGTCGTTGCAGGGCCTCGGACGCGCGCTCGTCGAGCGCCACGGCGGCGAGGTACCGCGGACCATGGAGGAGCTGGTGCAACTCCCTGGCGTCGGCCGGAAGACCGCCAACGTCGTCCTCGGCAACGCCTTCGGAATGAACGAAGGCGTCGTCGTCGACACCCACGTCGGCAGACTCGCCGGCCGCCTCGGACTCAGCCGCGCCACCGACCCGGTGAAGATCGAGCACGACCTCATGCCGCTCTTCCCCCAGGCCGACTGGACCCTCCTCTCCCACTTCCTCATTGACCACGGCAGAAAGATCTGCAACGCCCGGAAGCCCCTCTGCGCGAGCTGCTTCCTCGCCGAGATCTGTCCCTCGGCGCACATCTGAGGGCGGGCGCAGCGCCGACGAACCTTGCCGGATTGCAACGGAGAGGTTACTCTTTTCGACGTGAGCGAACTGGTCTTCGAGGTCCGGCAGGAAGCCGACGGGGGTTATGTCGCGGAATGCCTGACCGAAGGCATCTATAGCCAGGCGGACACCTGGAACGAGCTCCGTGACAACGTCAGGGAGGCCGTCGCGGCCTATTGCTACGACCGTGAGCTGCCCGACGGAATTCGCCTGCACCTCGTGCGCGACGAATACTTCGCCGTCGGATGAAGCTGCCGCGCGACCTCTCGGGAGCCCGGCTCATCGGGCACCTCATGAGTCGTTGGAGCTACCGCAGAATCCATCAAGTGGGCAGTCACGTGACTCTCGAGACCGATGAGCCGTCGCGCCACCGGATCGTGATTCCGGGCCACGGAAGTCTTCGCGTCGGTACCCTCGCCGCAATCCTGACCGGCGTGGCGCGCCACAAAGGCGTCTCGCGGGACGCCCTGCTCGCCGGTCTGCGTTAACTTCGGTCCGATCCCCGACCCGCGGTCGAGCCCCCCGCCACAGCAAGTCATCACGCTCCGTCCAGCGGCTCACGATTCCGGCTGCACTACCGTGCACCCTTCCGCCTCGCTCGCGGACCTCAAGAGCAGTGGACTTTGCTTCGGCGTAGAATCGATTCTGCTTCGAGGACGCGAGGCCAGGGTATGCGGGACCAGGAGACATGGACCGCGAGAATCAGCGGCGACGACAAGGCCCCCTTCAATCTCTTCGGCCAGAGAATCACTGAACTCCGCAGGCAGCAAGGCCGGAGCAGAGCTGCGGTTCGGCTACCGCAAGTTTTGTGGATCCTGAGCCTGCTCTTTTTTCTGGCATCTCGGCCGTCGTTCACCCAGGACGAACCCGAGGACAGGTTCTCCGAGAATCTGACCGTCGTGGAGAGAAGCGTCTTTATCGATACTGCGGCCTTGCCGACGATGGGCTCGGTGCTGCGCAAGTCGCCCGCGGACTTCCTGGTCAAGATCGACGGGGTTGCCGTCGAGCTCGCCGATCCAGGTGGGGAGCTGCCGAGAGCTCCCAGGGTGGATCCCGACGAGGACACCACGGAAGACCCTCGGCCGAACGAGCTTCCGACGGTCACCCACATGATCTGGTTGGATTCCGATCTGGCTTCGCCGCTGTATATCGCTGGCGCCGCGAATCTCCTGGCCAACGCGCTGCCCTACTTTCCAGCGTCGGAACAGATCTCGATGGTCGAGATGGGTCGCGAGTCCGCGAGAAAGCTGGAGAATCTCTCGCGGACGGAGCTGTCGCTCTGGCTCAGGCGTCTGGCATCGAGAACCGGAATGGGCCAGGAACCGCCACCGACGACCGAGCAACGGATCGCGGCGCTGAATCGATTGGCGATCGGAATGTCGCGGCAAAGCACGCAAGACATCGGCGCCCTGTGGCTCATTTCAGAACCGTGGCCCCTGGCGCCCATCGAGATGGAGGAGATCCTGCGCACCGATGTTCATGAAGCTCCTGAGCGATCGGCGCTCGGAACGCTCCAGCGGACATCACGAATTCTGGCCAGCGAGGGCTGGGTGGTCTTCCCTGTGGCGACGCGAAGTCTGGATGGACCGGAGGACCTGCGCGTTCCGGACGAGGGGGTTCGGCCCGACGGATTCACCGAAAAAAGCCCGTCGCCCACAGCGGATCGCCCCGTCCAGTCGATCCCGATCCTGATCTCCAGGCTCTTTGGCAAGCGTGCCCGCGAAAAGCGCGCGGCGCAGCGGTTGAACCTCGCGCGAACCCTGGAGCTCGCGACAGAGATTCGCCTCGCGCCCGTGGCAGCGTTGGCGCGCGCCACCACCGGCTCCCTGGCCGGAGATCCGATGCGAGTTGCCCAGCTGGCAGAACGCCTGCGGAACCGGCGGCGGCTCATCGTGAGAGATCCCAGCCCGGGTGGCGAGAAGCTGCGCCAGCTCGAGGTCGTGTGGATCGGGGGGGATGGCCGAGCCGTCCCGGCGTTGCCCTGGGTGGCCTCCCGGACTCCCCGGGAGATCGGCATCGCGCGCCTGTTGAGCGTTGTCGAGCAATCCGTTCCGCTCGCCGGGCAACTCCTCCGGGTTCGTTCGCCCGCAGCGGCCGAGGGAAGCAACATCGAGCTCTGTTTCGCCTACCCAAGAAACATGAGCCCGGTTCGGCTTCTCTGGTGGCGAGAGGAGAGCCAGGAGATCGAGGTCGGAGTGTCCGAAAGTATGCCTGAGCGCGAAGGTGGATGCGCCGACCTTCCGGGCGACCTCGACGACTCCGACGTCGTCGTGCTGGAGGCTCTGGATTCGACCGAGTGGGGCGCGGGCAGAGTTTCGGCCCTGCGTGAGCGGTAGTCGGCGCCACTGGCCTCCCGACGAGCCGCTCCAGGACGTCCCGAAGAACCGCGGGACCGCTTGCGACGCCACCTCCAAAAAAGCCGGGGCACAGCGATCGTCGGGCGGGCGAGGGTCAGGGCTCGTCGGGTCGTTCGTGCTGCCAAAGCGCGGCGAGATCTCGCGCGCCGTGGATGAGAGCGAGAACCTCGACGCGATGGGCGAGGATGCGATAGACGAGACGGTAGCTGCCGACAAAGACCTCGCGGATCGTGGGATCGCGTAGCTCCGGGACGACTCGGCCACGCTCGGCGAAACGGTCGAGGGAGCGCGCGGTGTCGCGCGCCTGCGCGAGCAAAGTGGCGGCATAGTTCGGGGAGTCTCGAGCGATGAAGGCGGCGGCCTGATCGAGGTCCGACCAAGCCTGGTGCGTCCAATCTACCGCTCGGGCCACTTGCCGATCCGACGCTCGACCTCCTCCTGGCTCACCAGGCGGCCTTCTTCGGCGTCGAGCAATCCGGTTTCGATCTTCTGGACGACGTAAAGGTGGTACTGAATCTGCTCGAGCGAAGCGTCGTCGGGCAGCGCGTCGAGGATGCGCTGCGCTTCCTGCTTGGCGGTCGCAGTCATGATGCATGAATTGTACGCCGCGAGCGCTCCTTTCCCTTAGCCGCTGCTTTTCGCGCGGCGGGGCTGGAGCGGCGTGAGTTTTGCCGCTTCGGCGCGGGAACCGTTCGGGTAGACTCGGAACGAAATGGCGAGCGCGACTAGACAGCGGGTGGCGGTGGTGACCGGAGCCTCTTCCGGGTTCGGGGCGGCGACGGCGCGGGCGCTCGCGGGTGCGGGCTTTGCGGTCGTTCTCGGGGCGCGGCGGGTCGACCGGCTGGCGGCGGTGGCGGAGCCGATCGGCGCGCGCTACGCGGCGCTCGACGTCACCGATGATGCGAGCGTCGCCGCTTTCTGCGCCACGCTCGACCGGGTCGATGTGCTGGTCAACAACGCCGGCAACGCCTTCGGTGCCGAGAGTCTCGCGGCGTCGGTCGACGACAAGTGGCGCGCGATGTTCGAGCTCAACGTCCTCGGCGTGCTACGCATGACGCGCGCCTTGCTGCCCAGGCTCGTCGCCTCCGGCGACGGCCTGATCGTCAACCTGGGCTCGATCGCCGGTGTCGAGACCTATCCCGGCGGCGGCGGCTACACCGCCTCGAAGCACGCTGCGCACGCCCTCACCCGGACGCTCCGGCTCGAGCTCCTGGGCCAGCCGGTGCGGGTCACCGAGATCCTTCCGGGACTCGCCGAGACCGAGTTCGCGCTGGTGCGTTTCGAAGGGGATCGGGAACGTGCCAGGAAGGTCTACGAGGGGATGACGCCGCTCCGCGCGGAGGACATCGCCGAGGCGGTGCGCTGGGTGGCGACTCTCCCTTCCCATGTCGACATCGACGAGATCGTCATCCGGCCGCGCGACCAGGCGACGGCGATGCTGGTGCACCGCCGCCCCAAGGAGTGAGCCGATGAGGGTCCATCGAGCCGTCCGCTGCGCCGCCTTCCCGCTCCTCGCGCTTTTCGGACTCATGAATTCGGGCTGCGACCTGTTCGAGCCCAAGGATCCGGGGGAGCGCGTCTACCGTCGCCTCTGTTCCACCTGCCACGGCCTCGACGGGCGCGGCAACACGGTGCGCTACATGAGCAACGACTGGGCCGACCTGACCGACGGCAGCTGGAAGACCTACGGCGACGATGGCTCGATCGAGACGACCATTCGCGAAGGGGTCTTCGGTGAGATGCCGGCCCACCCCGAGCTCACCCGCGAGGAGATGCGCGCGCTGCTCGGCTACCTGCGCAAGCTCCGCGGGGAGGCCAGCGAGTGACCCGCGGGCGCGCCCCGCGCCCGCAGCCGCGCGGCGACTCCGGGTCTCGCCCCGCGGCCGGGATCGCAGCTCTGGCGGTCGCGCTGACCGTCGCCGGCTGCGGCGCGCCGACCTCCGGCAAGTCCGCCGCCGAGCTCTACGGCGAGCACTGCACGCGCTGCCACGGCGCCGACGGAAGAGGCGACCCGCGAGCGCTTTCGCTCTCCCCCAACTCCGATCTCACACGCTCGCGGCTCGTCCGCCGGCGGGCGCGCGGCCCGATCTTCCTGCGCATCACCCAGGGGTACGGCTCGATGCCGGGATTCGCCCACAAACTCGAGCGCGGCGACGTCGATCTCCTCGTCGACTACGTGCTCGAACTCGAAGCGCCTTGAGAGCGAGGTAAGGGTATGGACCCGAAGCGTCTCAAAGATGTGCACGATCGCCTGGAGTCCCTCGACGACCGGCTCTCCTACCGGCTGCGTGCGCGCAGTTCGGGCCCCGGGCGCGCCAGCCTCGAGCAGATCGAGGACCGGCTGCGCGACCTCACCGAGTACACACTGGAGCTGCGGACGCTCGTCCAGGACCTGCTGCTGGGCTTGGTCGCCAGACCCGATCCCGAGCCGCCGGCGGGCTGACCGCGCCTCGGCGGAAGCCGCTCAGCTGCGGCCGGTGGAGCCGAATCCGCCAGCGCCGCGAGCGCTCGGAGGAAGATCGTCGACCTCGACGAATCGGACCCGCGGCACCGGCGCGACCACGAGCTGCGCGATGCGCTCTCCCCGGC
The DNA here is from genome assembly GCA_039932055.1 of Thermoanaerobaculia bacterium. Classification (GTDB taxonomy): domain Bacteria; phylum Acidobacteriota; class Thermoanaerobaculia; order Multivoradales; family JAGPDF01; genus JAGPDF01. The sequence continues at coordinate 2,971 of JBDTQT010000047.1, read as the reverse complement.
GAACCACGAAGGGCTCGGCGCCGAGATTGACCAGCAGCACGCACACTTCGCCGCGATAGTCGCAGTCGATGGTGCCGGGGGAGTTGAGCAGCGTCAGCCCGAACCTGGCGGCGAGTCCGCTGCGCGGCCGCACCTGACCCTCCCAGCCGGCGGGGATCTCGACGCTGAACCCGGTCGGCACGAGGGCGCGCTCTCCCGGCGCGAGAACCACCTCCGCGGCGACCGCCGCCCGCAGATCGGCGCCGGCGCTGCCGGCGGTGGCCGGCTCCGGTAGCGGCAGGTCGCCGGCGTGGGGCCAACGCCGGACGCGGACGACGGGCGGGGAATCCGGGGTCAGTTCTTTTCTCCGGGAGCAGGGTTGTCGGCCTGCGATCGCAGCTTGGGCTTGGGAATCGGCGGCGCGCCGGGTCCGCCAGGCGGCGTCATCGGCCCCGGCAGTCCAGAGGGGTTCTGCGGACCGCCGGGGTTCGTGTAGCGGAACGGGCGGCCCAGCCAGAGCGCCGAGTTGCGCGGGATGCCGTTCTCCGACGGCGCCACGCGGAAGCGGTTGAAGATGTCGGAGCGGAACTCCCAGGCGCCGTAGTCCGACTGGTCGAGAAAGACGTGGAAGGCTTCGCCGGTCGCCCGGCTGCGCACACCGCGAATGGGACCGACCGGCTGCGGCGGCGGCTCGCCATCGCCGGTGCCCGGCGGGCTCTGGGGATCGGGTATTCCGGGCTGCGGCAGCGGCTCGCCGGTCGTCGGATCGATGGCCGGCGCCCCACCGGGCCTCCCCGGCGGGGCGCCTTCGAGAATCAGGATCCAGTCGGCCTTGCCGGTCATCGGATCCTCCCAGAGGCGACGGATCGAGCGCGGTTCCACCTTCACGAGCTCGTCGAGCTGCACGGGCAGGCGCCCGAAACGGCGCTGGAAGACGCGGATCGCCTCGGCGTACTGCAGGCCGCGCGAGATCAGTTCCTCCTCCTTGTCGCGTCGGACCATGCCGCTCCACAAGGGCAGGGCGATCGCGACGACGATGTTCATCACGGTGATGAGCATCACGACCATGACCAGGCTGTAGCCGCTCGCCGACGACCCGGCGACCCGGACCGCCAGGGGGTTACCAGTCGACATAGGGAGTACCGTCGAGCGCGATCGCCGGCGAGCCGGAATGCACGTCGATGATTCCCGGCTCGCCCCCTTCGGGGATGTCGCTCTCCGCGGGCTCGAGCAGCGGATCGGGCTCCTCGTAGACCAGCTTCCAGGTGGTGGAGCTCTTGGTCAGCGGATCGTAGGGAACCAGCCGTACGTAGCCCTTCTCGACTAGCACGTCGAGGCTCTCCGGATAGTGGCCCTGGTCGCCGTAGTACTGGTCGATGAGGTCGCGAATCGTTCGCAGATTGGTCTTCAGCACCGATTCGTTCGCCCGCCGCGGCATGTCCTTCAGCGCCGGCATGGCGATCGACGCCAGGATGCCGATGATCGCGATGACGATGATCAGCTCGAGCAGCGTGAAGCCGCGTTGCCTCTTCTCGGTCACCATTTCGAGTATGGAATCCCGTTCAGTCCAGCGCCGTTGGAGAGCGAATAGACGTCGTAGACATTCTCTCCGCCCCAGCTCGTCGAGTCGGGGTCGTCCTGATAGCTGCGCAGGCCCCACTTGTCCTCGCCGAGCATCGGGTCGACCCCGATCCGGCGCAGGAAGCGCGCCTTCTTGTCGATCTGACCGACGACATCGACGCCTTCGACGAGCGTCTCGAGGTCCTTGGGATAGCCGTCGGTGCCGAACTCGATCGGCAGGAATCCGGCGTCGCTGTAGCGCTTGAACTCGTCGATCGCCGCCCGCATTTCGCGCAATTGCGCGTGCAATTCGATCTCCTTCATCCGCTTCCGCGTGTACTTGGCGACCGGAAAGGTCACGCCGGCGAGGATCGACAGCACGGCGCAGACGACCAGCAGCTCGGTCAGGGTGAAGCCGCGGCTCGATTTCATGAACCCCCGTCCGGTTCGGCGAATGGCGCCACCGGATCGACCGTTTCGACGGTCTCGAGCACCGTCAGACCGGAATCATCGGGGGTGCGGATCACGACCTCGCTCGGTGCGGCGACGACGGCGGCGAGCTCGTAGAGCTCGGCGTCCGCGACATGCGACGAGGCAACCGTGACGGTGGCGATTCCACTGCCCAGGGCGCGGAAGCTGACGTGCGCCAGAGCGCCGTTCCCGGCGACACCCGAGGCTCCGGTGACGCGATCGGCCTGGAGCACGAGCGTACCGGGGGTGGAGGCGTCGCTGGTAAACCCGGCGTTCTTGGTGGTGCCGAGAAAGTCGCCGGCGACGACTCTGTCGAGGGCGAGAAGCGCGGGATCCCAGGTGAGCGTCATCGGAACGTGAGCCACCGCCGCCGTCGTCGCGATCTCGACCTCCATCTCGAAGCTCCCTCCCGGCGCGATCTCGACCGACTTGGGCAGCAGGCGCAGGCGGGCGCTGGCGAATCCGGTCGAGCCCGCCGCCGAGGTGGCGATGAGATCGAGCGGCGTCCCGGATTCGGCGGGACTCCCGAGGCGCGCCGAGCCGTTGTCCGGCCTCTCGTCGTCGACCGGCTCCGGCTTCTTTTCCGGCGTCGCGAACGGGTTCGAAGGCGCCCCGCCCGGCGCGAGATTCACCCCGCCAAGCGGCTCCGCCGCCGCCGGACCCGCCCCCGTCACGCCCTCCGAGCGCAGGCCGCGCGGCAGGCGCTGGACCTGCTCGCGGATCTTCTCCTCGGCATCGGCGGACGACTGGCCGTCGTCGAACGGCCCTTCCGCCTCGGACTCGACCCGCGGCGTACCGCCGCGGAACGAGATGTTCGACTCGGTGCCGACCCAGATCGGCATCAGGTCGCCCTCGGTGATCTCGGGCGTACGGATGATGTGCGGCGTCAGCGTCAGCATGACGTCGCTGCGCTTGATGTTGCTCGACGTCTTGCCGAACAGCCGGCCGATGATCGGAATGT
>JBDTQT010000046.1:0-18669 GCA_039932055.1 Thermoanaerobaculia bacterium | reverse complement strand
CGGTGGAAGGGCTCTGGCGGTCGCGAACTCTCGAGTCCAAGGCGCGGAGAAAAGGCGTCCTGCTCGATCCGGCGGCCTTCGTCGAGCGCGAGAAGCTCACCCTCACTCCGTTGCCCTGTTGGCAAGCGCTGAAGCCGGCGGAGCACCGCGCTCGAATCCGCCAGCTGATCGAGGAGATCGAGGTCGCGGCAAAACTGCGAGAGGAGGAGACTGGCAAGCCGCCGCTCGGCCGCGATGCAGTCTGCCAGCAGCATCCACATTTCGAGCCCAAGCGGATGAAGCGAGGCCCCGCCCCGCTGGTGCACGCCGTTGCCCCGGCGGTGCGCCGCGCTCTGCGCCGGGCCTATTTCAGCTTCATGGATGCCTACAGGTATGCCGCTCGTCGCCTCCGCGAGGGCGTGACCGATATCGAGTTCCCCGAGGGCGCCTTCCTCCCTCCGCGCTTCCTCCGAATCGCTGCCAGGAGCGGCTGACAACCCGACGAGGCGCTTCAGTTGCAACAGCACGGCGCGATCACGGACTCACCCACTGACATTCGCTCTCCGGGTTGCGGAGGCGCGCGCTTCAGGATGCATTGCGAGCTCGGACGGGTGACCTCGCCGTCGACTTCGGGTCCGAGCGTCCTCCCGCATCCTCGCCGAAACGCAGGAATTCGACGTGCGGGCTCATTCAAACCTTGTCAGGAAAGAGAAGCGGCGGCGGCGAAGGTAACGCGGAGGGAAATCGGATGGCACCTATACAGCACCTGTACAGGAAATCGGATGGCACCTGTACACCTGATCACGGAGACTCCGGCGGAACATCGCCGGTCATAGCCCCAGCCCACTTCCAGGGCGCACGGGCGAGGGCGACCGCGTGGGTATACTTCGGCTATGTTCCCGGAGGTCGCTGAGTCGATGCGCCGGAACCGCCGCCACGCCGAGTCGGAGCTCTCGCCGCTCGCGCGCCTCGTTGGGCGCCTGGCGGAGATTGGAATCGCCCGCGCGCTGCGCGGCGCCATGGCTCTTTCCCTGCTCGCAGTGGCCTGCGGCCCGAGGAAGTCCGAGCCCTCGCCTGGAGCGGCGACACCGCCCGAGGGAGGGGCGGCCACCGCGCGGGTGGAGCGGCCGAACCTCGTCCTCTATGTCGTCGACACGCTGCGCGCCGACCACCTCGGATGCTACGGCTACGTTCGGCCGACCTCGCCACGGCTCGACGAGTTCGCACGCCAGGGCGTTCGCTTCGCCGAGGCGCGGGCGCAGAGCTCGTGGACCAAGCCGGCGATGGCGACGATCCTCACCGGCCTCTATCCGATCACGCACGGCGCGGAGCGGCGCGCCCTGGGGATCGCGCCCGAGGCGCGGACGCTCGCCGAGCGCCTCTCGGAGGCGGGCTATGAAACCGCGATGTTCACGACCAACCCGACAGTGGTCGAGAGGTTCGGCTTCGCCCGCGGTTTCGACCACTTCGAGTACGTGCACCAGCTCCAGGGGCGGAAGAGGCGCAGCGTCGATTCCGCGGCGATGCATCGGGCGGCGGTCGCCTGGATCGACGGGCGCCCTGCGCCGGAACGCCCGTTCTTCCTCGTCGTCCACACCCTCGATCCGCACGACCCGTACAAGCCACGGGAGCCATACCGCAGCCGCTTCGCCCCCGGCGTCGACGCCGCCTCGGCCTGTTGCTTCCGCGGCGAACGGCTCGAGGCGCTTTCGGCGGAAAGGGCGGCGATCCGGCGGCGTGATTCGATGGCGCTCTACGACGGCGAGATCGCCCAGAACGACGCGAGCTTCGGCCGGCTGGTGGACGACCTCCACGCCCGGGGACTTCTCCACCACACGGCGGTGGTCTTCACTTCCGACCACGGTGAGGAGTTCCACGAGCACGGCGGCTGGCGGCACGCCGAGTCGCTGTTCGAGGAGGTGCTGCGGGTGCCGCTGGTCGTGAGGCTGCCGGGCGGCCGGCCGGCGAATACGACCGTAGCGGACCCGGCCGACCAGATCGACATCGCCCCGACGCTCCTGGATCTCGCCGGCATCGCGGCGCCGCCGGAGTTGCCGGGGGCGAGCCTTCTGCCGGTGATCGCCGGCGGCGCCCCGCCGCCGCGCGAGTCGCTCGCCTGGCTCCGCCACCCGGCGTTCGACGCCGCGGCGATCCGCGACGGCAACTGGAAGTGGCTGCGGCACGAAGGCGTGCTGCGCGCCGCGACCGGCGAGCCGGCGGAGGCGCTCTACGACCTCGAGGCCGACCCCGGAGAACGGCAGAACCTCCTCGAGACCGAGCCCACCCGCCGCCGAGTGCTCGCACTGCGCGTGAAAGAAACGCGCGCCCGTCTCGCCCGCCACGAGGCCGCTGGCGAGGTCGCGATCGACGCCGAGCTCGACGCCGAGCTGCGCGCCCTCGGCTACCTGCGATAGCCGGCGACGGAGATCCTGGCCGGAATCCACGCCGAGGAGGCGCGCGCGCCCCAAGCCGTGCCGCCCGCACCGAGCGTCTGCCACGCGCCGACGAGGTCGCCCCGAGCCGGCAGAGCGCACCCTGCGTACGAAGGGGTTCATGCGATCTCTGGAGTGCGAGCTTCTGCCGCATGAGGTACCGGCCATACCTCCGGACCGTGACGACAGTAGGTTTAGCTGCGCTTCGCTCGCCTGCCGCTCGGGGGCGGCTTGGGGCCCCGGCCGTTCGCGACTAGAATGACGGGCCATTAACAACCGGGGGCCGTGCGATGTCTCTGTTCGCGAAATTCAATCTCATCTTGCTCGCAGTTTTCACGGCGGCCCTTGTTCCGGCCGCGTTTTTCGCCCGCAGCGCGATGGAGAGAAACGCTCAGCAACAGGTCCTGGAGAACGCCGGGATCATGATGCAGACCGCTCTGGCGAGCCGGACCTACACGAGCAAGCAGATCAGTCCGCTGCTCAAGCCGATGCTGGAAGAAAAGTTCATCCCGCAGTCCGTCCCGGCCTACTCGGCGACGGAGATCTTCAACTACGTTCGCGAGAGCCATCCCGAATACTCCTACAAGGAGGCGACGCTCAACCCCACCAACCCGCGCGACCGCGCGGTCGATTGGGAGGCTGACGTGATCCAGGCCTTTCGCGACGACGCAGGACTGAAGGAGATCGTCGGCCAGCGCGACGGCGCTCTCGGGCGCTCGCTCTACCTTGGACGCCCGATCCGAATCACCGACCCGGCCTGCCTCTCCTGCCATACCAATCCCGAAAGCTCTCCCGCCTCTCTCATTCGGATGTACGGCCCCAACGCCGGCTTCGGCTGGAAGCTCAACGAGGTGATCGGCGCGCAGATCGTCTCGGTGCCGACCTCGGTCCCGATGGCGACGGCCCGGATGGCATTTCGCACCCTGCTCATTTCGCTGATCGGGAGCTTCCTGTTGATCATGCTGATCCTCAACCTTCTCCTCTGGGCGGTCGTCATCCGGCCTCTCCGTCGCCTGTCGGCCATGGCCGACAGGGTGAGCACCGGCGACTTCGACACTCCGGAAGTGGCGATCGCCGGACGCGATGAGGTGGCGGTGCTCGCGAGCTCGTTCCAGCGGATGCGCATCAGCCTCGCCAAAGCTCTGAGCATGCTCGAGGAAGCCTGATTCGGTGAGCGCAAGCCCGCACGACCCGCTCGCACCGGGAAGCTGGTTCGGCGACTACCAGATTCTCGACCTCCTCGGAGTGGGAGGGATGGGCAACGTCTACCGGGCGAGAGAGAAGATGCTGGACAGAGTGGTCGCCCTCAAGACGCTCTCGCCGGAGCTCGGGAACGAACCTAGCTTCGTCGAACGCTTCCTCAAGGAGGCACGCGCCGTAGCTCGCCTCAATCATCCAAATATCGTTCAGGTCTTCGCCTTCGGCGCCGTCCAGGAGGTCTACTACCTGGCGATGGAACTGCTCGACGGCTCCTCCCTCGGGCACTACCTGAAGGCCAATGGGCGCTGGAGCGAGTACGAGGCGATCACGATCGTGCGCTATATCTGTCGCGCACTTGCCGTTGCGCACGCCCAGGGCCTGGTGCACCGCGACATCAAGCCCGACAACGTCATCCTGACCCACGCCGGGGAAGTGAAACTCGTCGATCTCGGAATCGCCAAGCAGATGGGCGAAGAGCATTCGCTGACCCAGACCGGGACGGCGATCGGGACGCCGAACTACATCGCACCGGAGCAGATCCTGGGCCAGCGCGATATCGATGGACGCGCCGACATCTATTCGCTGGGCGCCACGCTGTACCACCTGGTGACGGGACGCGTTCCTTTCCAGGGATCGTCCGGCCCGCACGTGATGTCGATGCATCTCGTGGAGCCGTTCCCTGATCCGCGCAACTTCGAACCGTCGATCTCGGAAGGCTTCTGCCTCGTGCTGCGCAAGATGATGGCGCGCGACCGCGACGAGCGCTACACGGATGTCACGAGCCTCGACGCCGACCTCTACCGCCTTCAGACAGGTGCCGCCCCGGAGGCGCAGGAGCCGGCAGCGACACTGGTCTCGAGCGAGTTCCAGCTGCCGGGCAGCGGGGGGGGGCAGGCGTCGCGTCCAGGCACGGCCGCCGAAGGGGAGAGGACCTCGATCACCCCGGCGACCTTCGACCCGAAAATTCTCCGGCGCATCGAGGAGCACCTTTCGGTGCAGATCGGTCCGATGGCGAAAGTTCTCGTGCGGCGCATGGCATCGGCCTCGCCGACGCTCACCGCCCTCTGCGACGAGCTCGCGAAGCAGGTTTCGCCCGGACCTGGCCGCGAGAACTTTCGCGCCCAATGTATGGCCGCTGGCGGCGCCGTCTCGACGGCCTTTCAGCCGGCGCCGAGCACCCCGAGCGGGGGTGGGACGAATGCGCAGGGGCCCCTCCAGGACGACGTGCTCGCGCGGGTCGAAGGCGAGCTCGCGCGCCGAATCGGACCCCTGGCGCGCGTGCTGGTGCGGCGGAACCGGCACGCCCGCAGCCTTGAAGACCTGGTGGCCCTCCTCGAGGTGAACATCTCCGACGAAAAGGACCGCGCGACCTTCCGGCGAGCCCTGCTCGGCGCCTGAACTTCTGCGCGGCCGGACAGTGGGTGTTCGCTTGCGACCGCCGAAGCTTTGGACGGTCGGGCCGAGTGCAAGCTTCCGGTCAGGTGCCAGCCGGCCCTCAACGGCCCTCAACGAGGTCACGCTGGGCGTGCTCGCGCGCGCCGCACGCCTCTGGACGGTCCCCGTCCACACCTACGCCTTCCACCGTCGGACTAACTCGTTGGCCTTCGGGTCGCTGTGCGGGAGGGTCGCCTGAACCAGCGCCCGGGTCAGAAAGCCAACCCCAAATAAGGCTTGGGGCACAGCCTCGCCGCCGCCGGGGTTCGCTCCGCAAAGAGCGGCCTGATGTCACACAGATCGCACCTCTGGTTGCGGCACCTTGGCTCCCTTGATGAGCAACCAGAAGATGATCGGGAACTCTCCTAGCAGGAGCGGCGTCGCGGCCCGCGAAACCACATCGCCGTACGCAGGCAAGACGATGGACGTGACACTGCTCGTCAGATAGGCGGAGCCGGCAACCAGCAGCAAGATACCCAGGACACGCGGAAAGAGGCCCGACCTCACGACCAGGATACCGAAGGGAAAGAGCCAGAGGCCCCAGAAAACAGCGTCGACGGTATTGCCCTCACTGTTCAGGCTGAGAAGGCCCAGCACCAGAGCGTCCAGTTGAGGTTTGCTGAAGACCGACAGGTAGTCGGCGCCACGGAGGAGGATCAGCGGCGCGATCTTGGTGAGCAGGTTGGCAAGCCCGACGGCGACGCCGACCGAGACCAGGATCACCATCAGCACGGCGTGCCACTTGTCGGTACCTTTGAGCAGGTGGTAGAGGCTCACCACCAGGACGATGAAGAGGAGGAGAGCGACCAGGTCGGTCAGAATTCCGATGCGATAGACAAGCTCGCGAGCCTGTATGTTGCGGGCCGTGGCTGTGGCGTCCCCGACAACCAGGAAGCCGGCAAAGCCGAGCATGTCGACAAGTCCCACGATCATGAACAGGAAGTACAGGGCCCCTGCCCGCCGCGCTGTTGCCTGAATCGAGCTCATCTCGTTCCTCCTTTTGCTCCTCACTCTCGGCCGCACTCCGTCCTTCTGCGCTCGACGCGGGAGCATTTCCACCCGTCAGGGTCCTGCTTCCCCTGGGCAAAGAACGGCTTGGGCTAGTCTAGCCATGCCCTCGCCCATGACCATGACCGCAGGCATCAATCGCATGACTCCACGTTGCAGGCCGATGACCGCCACTTCCGGGCCTACCGTGGCTGCCGGAACGGTACGCGCCTGGGTGGATCTGGCCGCGGCCAGGGGAGTCCGCCGGAGTGCGTTGCTGGAACGATCCCGACTGGATGCGCACGCGCTCGAAGATCAGGACCAGCGCATTCCCCTGGCGAGCCTGGTGACGTTGATCCGCGCCGCCAAAGAACTGTGCGGCGATCCCGCGCTCGCGCTGCGCTTCGGCGAGACGATCGACTGCGCAGACTATTCCGTCGCCTCGATGATCAGCTACGCATGCGAAACCGTGGCCGACGCGCTGGCACAGCGGAATCGCTATGGACGGCTCATGGCCGACGTCGAGTGCGATCGTCCCGAGCGGTACCTGCTCGAACGGACACAGGGAAGCGTCTGGCTGATCGACACACGGAAGTGTCCGAACGAGGTTCCGGAGCTCACCGAGGCCTTCTTTTCACGAGTCGCGTGGGCGTCGCACCAACAGGGCGAGACGCCGTTCCTCCAGGCGGCTCATTTCACTCACGCGGAACCGGCGTATCGCGCCGAATACGATCGGGTCTTTCGCGTGCCCCTGGTCTTCGCGAGCCACAGGAACGCGCTCTTGATGGATGCGGCGTGGTTGCAACAGCGAATCGCCCTCGCACCCAGTTACGTCTTCGGCATCCTGAGCGCGCACGCCGAGGCGCTGCTCGAGAGCCTCGATGCTGCGAAGACTTTCCGGGGTCGGGTCGAGAGCCTGCTGATGCCGATCCTGCACACCGGCGACGCCAGCATCGAGCGGATCGCCGGCAAGCTGGGGCTCAGCCGGCAGACGCTGTTCCGCAGATTGAAGGCGGAGGGCGTGACCTTCGAGAGGGTGCTCGATGAGCTGCGCCACACCCTGGCGCTGCACTACCTCCAGGGACAGAAGGTCTCGGTGAACGAGACCGCCTATCTGGTGGGCTTCTCCGACCCGGCGGCGTTCTCGCGCGCGTTCAAGCGCTGGACGGGAAGCCGCCCGCACCTGCTGCGCCAAAGTCCGGTTGCCGATGAGATCGCGGCAGTTCAAGCCAAGCCGTCGAGCACATGAGTGGGATCGAATCTGGCTGGACGAGAGAGGGACGCGGCCTGCGTCATTGCGGCGACCTCCCGCAGCCAGGAAACCTGGGAGTTCGAACTCGGAGCGATTTGGTCCACCATGTCCGATCTCAGAGCACCTCGACGTCGAGCAGAAGGGCCGTAGGCCAGCGACCGAGGTTTCTGCTGACGCTGCCGCTGGGAGCGTGAGCTACAGGACTTCGGTCGACCAGAGGAGCGTATTCCCCTCCTCGAAGCCGTTGCCGAAGAGCTCGCCGCCGGGAAGGGCGTTGCGCTCGTGCGCTCCGATGTCGCAGCCATCGCTCCCCGGCGCGTCGGGAATCGCCGCTAGGTCGACGATTCGCCGCCCCAGGGCCGGGTCCCCGTAGCCACGCTGGTCGCCGCGAGCGGCGGGGCACCCACCGGCGTCAAGCGCCGGTGACGGCGGAGAAAACTGCGGGCGGTGCGTCGCGAGCGCCCCGATTCCCCAGTTGTTGAGCGGCTCGAGGAGCGGATCGATCGGCACCGCGGCGCTGCCGACCTGGTCGCCCTCGCCATTCGGCGTGCCCGCCGCCACGACGGAGGTCGCGCCGGCGTTCGAGCCGATGAGGTTGAAGCCTTCGCTCGCCCAGTCGACGGTGGATCCGGCGCTGAAATAGAGATCGGGATCGACCACACCGCCGGCGTCGGAGTTCCCGGCGACGATCGAATTGCGGATTCCGATCGTGGCCGCGAACCCGCTCTGGGTCACGACGCTCAGCCCGCCGCCATCCCCCGAACCGTCGCTGTCGGCGTTCGCGGCGTTGTCGCTGATCGTCGTATCGACGATCCGGAGCTCACCGTCGATGGCGGAGAAGTTCGCGTGAATGGCGCCACCAAATCCATCTGCAGCGTTCCCCGAGAGCGTGCTCGACTCGACAACGAGATTGCCGTTCTGGACGGCGATGGCGCCACCGTTGAACCCCGCGGTCTCGTTCATGGCCAGCACTGACCGGCGAATGACGACCTGTGCGCCCGGGCCGATGATCCGGATCGCGCCGCCCCCCGAAGGCCCGAGGCTGCTGTTGCCCCAGATCTCGCAGTCCACCAGCGTCGCCGAGCCCGGCGAAGTCGGTGTGCCCGACACCCAGAGAGCGCCACCTCCAACGGTCGCCACGCTGTTCATGATCCGGACGCGCCGGAGCTCGGCGGTCGTCCCCGAGGAGACGACGAGCGCGCCGCCGCCGTCCCCCGCACCGTCGACCAGCCGCAGGTCCTCGACCCCGAGCCAGACTCCGGGAGTGTTGGTCGAGGCATCGAGGATCGGCCAGAGCTGGCCACCACTGATCTCGAGCGAGCCCGAATCCGGTCCGCGCAGAAGAAGCGACTCTTCGATCGGCGGCAGCGCCGCCGCGAGCGCGATCGGCGACGCTCCGCCGAGCTCGAACAGGATCCGATCGGCGCCGGAGCCGGCGGAACAACCGTGCCAGACCACGTCGTCATTCGCGGCGACGATGGCCTCGCGCAGCGAACAGGCGCCATCGTCGAGATCAACGTCAGCCACCGTGGTCACCGTGATCGTCGCCGCGACGAGCGGCGCGGCGGCCAGCATGCAGAGCAGCGTGAGCAGCGGAAACTTTTGCCTGATTCCCATGAAGTTCTCCCTTGATCAGGGTGGCGTCGCCACGCGGCGAAACTGGACATCGCGGCGCCAGCCGCCCTCGCGAAGGCCTGGCGGACCCGGGGGGGGACGACGGCGGGGTCCGGTTGGATCGCCCTTGCGCCGTCAGCCTTCAGCAGGCGCTCGAATTCCCGGCCGAGCGCCGAATCGTTGATCGGCACGGCCACCGCCCGCAGCGTGATCCCGCGATCGACGTCTGTTCCCGACTTGCCGGAACCGTTCGACCGCTCGGCAGGGCCGGGCGAGCTCGGCTTTCCGATCGCCGCGACTTCCACGATGGCGTCGAGCCCTACAAAGTCGCCGGGATTGCGCGTGTAGAGCGGTAGACCGTTCGCGGCGGCAGTCGCCGCAATGAACAGATCCGCTTGGCGGGCCCGGCTCGAGCGTCCTGCTGCGCGCGCCGCGGCGAAGATCCGCGCGTAGGCCCGGGCAGGACGCCGCGCACTTGCGAAGCCGAACCTGCCGATCTTCGGCGAACGGCTCCCCGCCGCTATGACCTACACTCTCGTGAAGTGGTGACTCGAGTGCTCCGGCGCCTGAAGGTTCGAGTGCGTGGCAGTGCGTGCCGCGACTGGCGGATTTGCTTCTCCTTTCCCGTCCTGCTGGTCTTGTGCACCGCCTGCTCGGAACCGCCGCAGGCGGTTCCCCCACGGCCCCGCGCGGCGCCCGCCGCCGCCCAGCCCGCGGCCAGCGCTCGCCGACCTTCGCCTTGTGGGGCCGTGCCGACCGGACTGACTCCGGTCGCTGGAGCTCCGTCACGAGTCGCGGCGGCGCTGCGACATCTCGGTCCCCTGCGCTTCGATGGCAGGTGCAAAAGCTATCGCCTCATCAGCGACCTCGCGGGGGTGCGGCTCGAGCGACTCCGCATCCTTTGCGACAGGATCGCCGGCGACCTCGAGAACGTCTATCCAGAACGCATTGGCCTGCCGCTTTCGATACCCGCAAGCGGCACTCTCTTGCTGTTCAGCGACCGGCACCGCTATCGCGAGTACGTCGCTGCCGAAGAGGATCTCGCGGCAGGATATGCCGGCTTCGCCATGCCATGGGCCGGCATCGTGGCCCTGCCAGCGGGTGACGTCGCGGAGGACGAAATCGCCCGCACGCTCGCGCACGAGTTGGCGCATCTCGCCCGTCGCCGAGCCTTCGGGCGCGAGCTTCCACCCTGGCTCGACGAAGGCCTCGCCGACGCGATGGGCGAAAGCGCTACGTCGCGCGGCTTTCTGCCCCTCTCCGACGAGGCGCCGATGGCAGCGCTCCGCCGACGTCTGGCGGACGGCTATCGCTCCGGTCGCGTCGCCGCGCTCACGACGCTGGTGGCGCTCGACCGCGACACCTTCGATCGCGCGCCGGCGGCCTACGACTACGAGCAGGCGGCCCTCTTCGTCCGCTTCCTGCTCCTCGACCCGGCCCTCGCACCGGCCTTTCGCCTCTGGTTGTCCGATCTTGCCGCCTGCGGTGAAGATCTCGCTGGGGAGCTCCCCTCCGCGCTCGCCTCTTCGTGGCCCGACCTCGAGCACCGCTTCCGGTTGGCCTACTCTTTCGACTGAGTCCTCCACGCCGGAGGAATGGCCCTCGTCCGCGATCGTCAACTCCTCGTCCATCCGGATTCCAGCGGACGGCTTCGCTGCCGCGGACGCGAGCTCGACTCGGGACCGCCCAGCCTCGACCGCCTAGGCCGGCCGCGGGAACGCCGTGTACACGCGCTCGACGAAGCTGTAGAACTCGCGCATGAAGGCGCGCAGGAAAGCCTCCGTCGACTCCACGGCAACCGCACCATCGTCGTCGATGAGCCCCTTCTCGAACTGGATGTACGCTTCCACCGAGTTCATCAGGGGTGCGTTGCAGAACGCGAGGATGCTCCGCAGGTGAGACTGCGCGATCGCCGTGCCGATCTTTCCGGGCGAGGTACCGATGATCGCGCACGGCTTGCGCACGAACGAATTCTCGCCCCAGGGTCGACTGCCCCAGTCGATGGCGTTCTTCAGTGCGCCAGGAATCGACCGGTTGTACTCCGGCGTTACGAAGAGGATGGCGTCGACGGCCGCGATCGACTGCTTGAACGCCCGCGCGGCGTGAGGTGCACCAGAACCCGCCGGCGATCCGCGGCGGAGCGCGAGCGCTCGACAAAACCCGCTGCTACCAGTCGGTCGACGAGGCCGACCGCGCTGTGCGGACGCACCGCGAGCTCGAGCGCGAGCTCGCCCACCGCATCGCTCCTGCCGTGCAGCCGCGCAGCGCGAGCAGCGCGAGCAGCGCCTGATGCTGCTGCGGCGTCAGCCCCGTGGCACGCGCCGCCGCCTCGCTGAAGCAGAGGAACCGGCGCAGCGCCGAACGGGATCGCGCCAAGAGATGAAGCTCGTGGTTACTCACCGGCGGCGGCACATGAAGATCCTGTTCCTATCGCAGTGCGATGTTTGGACCGTCTCGGCCGCCGGGTCGGCCGAAGAGCAGGACAGGCGAATCTCCTCCCGGCACCGGGCTTGACATTCGCGGTGAACGGGGTAGTATGTGGTCACTCACTTACTTTAGTGAGCCCAAGATACCCACCATGAATACCTCACGAAACCGCCCGCCTCTCGCCCCTCCCCGCAAGGAGGAGATCATCGACCGCACGTTCGAGCTCGTCCGCGAGCGCGGCTTCGCGGGCCTGCGGATGCGTCAGATCGCCGACAAGGTCGGCGTCACCGAGGGGGCGCTCTACCGGCATTTTCCGAGCAAGGAAGCCATCCTCCTGGCGCTGGTCGACCGGATGGAAGGGCGGCTTCTGGCGCCGATCCGCCAGATCGCCGCCAACTCCGACCTCTCACCGAAGCAGAAGCTCGAGGAGATCTTGCGCCACCACTTGCTCACGGTCATCGAGACGCGCAGCCTACCCATCTTGCTGCTCAGCGAGGCGTCGTTTTCCGAGCATGAGGAGTTGCGCGTCCGCATGCGGCGACTCCTCTCCTCCTACCTCGGAATCCTCGAGTCCATCGCGCGCGAGACGGGGACCACCAAGGGCTTCGCACCCCGGGAGCTCGCAGTGCTCCTCCTGGGCCTCCCCGCGGCGGTCGCTTTGACTCAGCGGTTGCTGCCCGACGAGGCCCTCGCAGAACGCCTGATCGGACCGGTCGCGGCACAGTTCATCGGCCTCGTGGCGGAATAGGAGTCGCGCTATGAGCCTTGCCCAGAGACCCGTATCCAGAACAAGAGTAATCATTCACTCACTATTGTTGCCGAGCTCGAGGGAGGAACGGTCATGAAGAAGAAGGGCATCGTCATCGTCGCGCTGATCGTCGTCGGGGTCGCGACCACCCTCTACTTCGTCCGCCGACCCGCCCGGGAGTCGAACGTCCTCGCGATCTCCGGGAACATCGAGATCTCGGACGTCGCGGCCTCCTTCAGGATGCCGGGCCGGGTGCTCGAGCGCACCGTCTCGGAGGGCGAGCGGGTGAAGGCCGGCGAGATCCTGGCACGCCTCGACGACGCGGAGCTTCTCCGCGAAGTCGAGATCCGCCGGGCCGAGCTCGGAGCGACCCGCGCCGCGCTCGCCGAGCTCACGGCCGGCTTCCGCCGCGAAGAGATCAACCAGGCGCGCGCGGGCCTCACACGAGCCCGCGCCGACGCTGCCCGCGCGGGCAGCGAGCGCACCCGGCAGGAAAGCCTCTTCGCGCGTGACGTCATCTCCACCCGCGAGCTCGAGGCGTCGCAGGCCGCGGATCGCATCGCCTTGGCCCAGGTCGACGTCGCTGAGAACCAGCTCGCCCTCCTCGAGCGCGGCCCGCGTCCGGAACAGATCGATCAGGCGCGCGAGCGCGTCCAGCAGGCGGCCGAGGCCCTCGGACTCGCCGAGACGCGACTCTCGTACGCCACTCTCACCTCCCCCCTTGACGGTCTCGTGCTCGCCGAGCACGTCGAGTCGGGCGAGCAGGTGGCCGCCGGCACCCCAGTGGTCACCATCGGCGACCTCACGAGCGTCTGGCTGCGCGGCTACGTCGACGAGACCGATCTCGGCCGCGTCACGGTGGGTCAAAGCGTGCGCGTAACGACCGACACCGCTCCCGATCGGGTCTACCCGGGAACGGTCTCCTTCATCGCCTCCGAGGCCGAATTCACCCCCAAGTCGGTGCAGACCGCCAAGGAGCGGGTGAAGCTCGTCTATCGCATCAAGATCGACATCGACAACCCCTCCGGCGAGCTCAAGCCGGGCATGCCCGCGGACGCCGAGATCGTCCTCCTGGTTGCAGGCGGGAGCACCGCGCCGTGAACGCCGTCGCGCTCGAGGGGCTGACCCGGCGCTTCGGCGAAACCCTCGCGGTCGACCGACTCTCCCTGGACATTGCCGAGGGTGAGATCTTCGCCCTCGTCGGCCCGGACGGCGCCGGCAAGACCACCACCCTGCGGATGCTCACGGGGATCCTGACGCCGACGTCGGGCCGCGCGAGCGTTCTCGGTCTCGACATTGTGCGCGACGCCGAGGCCATCAAGGAGCAGATCGGCTACATGAGCCAGCGCTTCGGCCTCTACCCCGACCTGCGCGTGGAAGAGAACCTCCACTTCTATGCCGACATCTACGGCGTACCCCGACGCGGGCGAGAGGACAAGATCGACCAGTTGCTCGCTTTCTCGAACATGCAGCCGTTCAAAAAGCGGCTCGCCGGGAATCTCTCCGGCGGCATGAAGCAGAAGCTCGGTCTGGCCTGCGCGCTCATTCACACACCGCGCGTGCTTTTCCTCGACGAGCCAACCAACGGCGTCGACCCGGTCTCACGCCGCGACTTCTGGCGCATCCTCTACCAGCTGCTCCGGGACGGCGTGACCATCGTGGTCTCGACCGCCTATCTCGACGAGGCCGAGCGGGCGACGCGCGTGGGTCTGCTACACCAGGGCCGGCTCCTCACCGCCGACACGCCGAAGAATCTCAAGCGGTCGCTCGAAGGAACGCTGCTCGAAGTCCGCGCCGAGCGGCCGCGATTGGCCGCCGCGGCACTCCGGCGAGCTCTCCCGACGCACGCCGTCAGCCTCTTTGGTGAGCGCGTGCACGTGGTCTCGCGCCAGCCCGACGAGACCCGCGAGACGATCGCCACCACGCTCATCGAGCAAGGGCTCCGGCTGACGAGCCTCAGAGCGGCAGAGCCGTCGCTCGAGGACGTGTTCATCGCCGTGATCGGTGCCCAGGAGGGGAGTACCCATGCCCGACTCGCCTGAAGAGAGCGCCGTCACGCTGCACGGGCTGGAGAAGCGCTTCGGTGACTTCGTCGCCGTCAACCGCATCTCGCTCGACGTCGCCCGCGGTGAGATCTTCGGCTTCCTGGGTCCCAATGGCGCGGGGAAGTCGACCACCATCCGGATGCTCACCGGCCTGCTCGCTCCGACCGCCGGCTCAGGCACGGTGGCGGGCTTCGACGTGGTGACCCAGGCGGAGCAGATCAAGACGCGCATCGGCTATATGAGCCAGAAATTCTCGCTCTACGAAGACCTCACCGTGGAGGAGAACATCAACTTCTACAGCGGCATCTACCGCCTCTCCGCGGCCAAGAAGCGGGAGCGCAAGGAGTGGGTGCTGCGGATGGCGGGTCTCGAGCAGCACCGCAGGACCCGCACCGCACACCTGTCGGGCGGTTGGAAACAACGCCTTGCTCTCGGCTGCGCGATCCTCCACGAGCCGCCGATCGTCTTCCTCGACGAGCCGACCTCGGGCGTCGATCCGCTGAGCCGCCGCACCTTCTGGGATCTGATCTACGACCTCTCGGAGCACGGCGTAACGATCTTCGTGACCACCCACTACATGGAGGAGGCGGAGTATTGCGACCGGCTGGGCCTCATCTATCGCGGCGAACTGGTCGCCCTCGGCTCCCCGAGTGAGCTCAAGGCCACCTCGGTCCAGGGCGTCGTCCTCGAGGTCGTCTGCGACCGAGCCCAGGATGCGATTCCGACGCTCGACGCCCTCCCGGGTGTCCGTGAGGCGGCGATGTTCGGCACCACCATCCACGTCGTCACTGACGAGCATGTCGACCTCACCGCTCGCGTCACCGAGGCCCTCTCCGCTGCCGGCTTCTCGGTCGAGCGCGTCGAGCGCATCACGCCCTCGCTCGAGGATGTGTTCGTGGCACTCATCGAAGCCAGCGACCAGCGGGTGCAACCGCTGGCGGAGGTGGCGGGATGAAGTTCTCACGCCTGTGGGCCGTGGCGCACAAGGAGCTCCTGCACATCCTGCGCGATCCGCGCAGCCTCGCCATGGGAGTCGCGATTCCCATGCTGCTACTCGTCCTCTTCGGCTACGCCCTCACCCTCGACGTCGACGACGTTCCGCTGGTGGTCTGGGACCAGAGCGAGACGCCGGCCAGTCGCGAACTGTTGAGCGGCTTTCAGGGCTCGCGCTACTTCTCGCTGCGCGCCTACGTCCACGGCTACGACGAGATCGAGCGCGCGATCGACCACGGCGAGGCTCTGATGGCGGTCGTCGTCCCCGCCGAGCTGGGCAGAGCCACCGCCGGTGACCCCGCGCCCACGGTGCAGATCCTCGTCGACGGCAGTGACTCCAACACGGCCGCTCTCGCCATCGGCTATGGCGAGAGCGTGGTGCGGCGGTGGAGTCAGGAGATTGCCCTCGAACGACTCGGCCGCAGAGGCGGCCAGACTCTGGCGCTGCCGCTCGAGATGCGACCCCGCGTCTGGTTCAACGCCGACATGGAGTCGAAGAACTACATCATTCCCGGGCTCATCGCGGTGATCATGATGGTCATCGCCGCGCTCCTGACCTCGCTCACCGTTGCCCGGGAGTGGGAGACCGGCACCATGGAGCAGGTCATCTC
This sequence comes from Thermoanaerobaculia bacterium, assembly GCA_039932055.1. Classification (GTDB taxonomy): domain Bacteria; phylum Acidobacteriota; class Thermoanaerobaculia; order Multivoradales; family JAGPDF01; genus JAGPDF01. The sequence goes on along the minus strand of JBDTQT010000046.1, from coordinate 2,947 downwards.
CACCCCGCTCAAGGGGACGGAGCTTGTCCTCGGCAAGTTCCTCCCCTACTTCGGTATCGGACTGCTCGACGTGCTCCTCGCCGTGCTCATGGGTGCCTTCGTCTTCGACGTCCCCCTGCGCGGGAGCATTCTCTTGCTGTTCGCCATGGCGGCGGTCTTCCTCACCGGCGCACTCGCGCTCGGACTGGTCATCAGCATCGTGACCAAGGGGCAGCTCCTCGCCAGCCAGCTCGCCATGGTGCTCACTTTCCTCCCCGCGTTCCTGCTCTCCGGGTTCATGTACGACATCGGCAACATGCCGCGCCCGATCCAGGTCATCACGCACCTCGTGCCGGCGCGCTACTTCGTGACCTTGCTCAAGGGGATCTACTTGAAGGGCGTCGGCCTCGAGATCCTTGCTCCAGAAGCGCTTCTACTGGCCGTGTTCAGCGCCGTCATGTTGTTCATCGCCACGCGGAAATTCAGAAAGAACCTGGAGTAAACACCATGTTCGAACGCCTCTGGCACATGCTCGTCAAGGAGTTCATCCAGATCCTGCGCGACCCGCGCATGAAGGGCGTGATCATTCTCATGCCTATCGTTCAGGCGCTGGTATTCGGCTATGCAGTCACCACCGATGTTCGCAACGTACGCACCGCGATCTTCGACCTCGACAACAGTGTCGAGAGCCGCGAGCTCATCGCTCGCTTCACCGGCTCGGGCTACTTCCGGGAGGTCGCTCGCGCGACGAGCGATGCCCAGGTCCAGCGGCTCGTCGACGACGGCTCCGCCCGCGTCGTGCTGCGAGTCGACCGGGGCTTCGGAAGCACTCTCCGCGCCGGGCGTACGGCCAAGCTCCAGCTGATCCTGGATGGCACCGACTCGAACACCGCCGGCATCGTGCTCAATTACGCCGGCGGTATCGCCGGTCGCTACAACGACGACGTGCTGGTCGCGCGCCTCGCCCGGCAGAGCGGACAGACCGCGGCCCCGTCGGGTGCTGCGATCGCGACTCGAGCCTGGTTCAACGCCAATCTCGATAGCCGCAACTTCTACGTCCCGGGCGTGATCGCCCTGATCGTCACTCTGATCACACTGATGCTCTCGTCGATGGCGGTGGTGCGGGAGAAAGAAATCGGCACCATCGAACAGATCATGGTGACTCCCATCGGCCAGGCGGAGTTCATCCTCGGCAAGACCGTGCCCTTTGCGCTCATCGCCTATCTGGACGTGGCGCTGATCTCGGTCATTGCCGCCTTCTGGTTCGAGGTGCCGATCCGCGGCTCGTTGCCGCTGCTCTTCGTCGCTACCACTCTCTTCCTGATGAGCACGATCGGCGTCGGTTTGCTCATCTCCACCGTCAGCCGCACCCAGCAGCAGGCGATGATGAGCGCCTTCTTCTACTACTTCCCCGCCGTGCTGCTGTCCGGCTTCATGTTCCCAATCGCCAACATGCCCGTGGTGGTGCAGTGGCTCACCTATGGCAACCCACTGCGCTACTACCTGGTCATCATCCGCGGCATCTTCCTGAAAGGGGTCGGACCCGAGGTCCTGTGGACCCAGATGGCCGCCTTGGCCGTGCTGGGAGGCGCCAGCCTCTTTCTCGCCTCCCGGAAATTCCACAAGACCCTGGCCTGAGGAGAAGAACCATGCTTACCCGACCGCATTCGAATCCGATACGTCGCATTCCAGCTTCGTTCTGCGTCGCGCTCGTCGTAGCGACAGCCCCCCTATCCGCCACCGGGCCGACCACGGTCAGTGGGCAATCGCTCGATCTCGACGCCTGTGTTCGAATCGCGATCGCCGAGAACCCTCTTCTGCGGGCCGCCCAGGAGGGCGTCGCCGCGGCGGCCGAGTCCGTGGGTGTCGCACGGGCCGCCTTCTACCCGGAGGTGGGTCTCGACGCACGCTACCGCCGATTCGACAGCCACGTCTTCCTGCCCTCGGGACTGCCCGTGCAGGACACTACCCTCGGCGCCACGGACGACTGGAGCACGGGGCTGCGAGTCGGGTACTCGCTGTTCGACAGTGGCGTGCGGCGCGCCGAACGGGACGCCGCGATCGCCGCTCGAGAGGCGTCGGGGCACGACTTCGGGCGGGTTCGGCAGGACGTGCTCTTCGCCGTCCACCAGGCGTACTACCGAGTGCTCGCGACGGAGGCCGCCCGCGGCGCAGCCGAGGCGCGTGCGGCGCGGGCGCGCGACCACCAGGAGCTCGCACAAACGCTCAAGGACGCCGGCTCGGTTCCCCAAGCAGATGTCCTGCGCGCCCGGGCCGAAAGTGCCGGAGCCCGGCTCGCCCTGGTGCAAGCGAAAGGGGACGTGAAGTCCGCCTACGGTGACCTCAACACCGCGATGGGCCTGCCGGCGGCCCTGCCCATCGCGGCCCTCGCCCCGACGCCAGCGAAAGAGGATCCTGCGGGTCACGCTGACGAGGCCGCCCTCGATCGGGCGCTCAGCCAACGGCCGGAGCTCAAAGCCGCGCAGGAGCGGATCACCGCCGCCCAGCATCAAGCGGCGGCGATCGAAGGCATCTACGGACCGCGCGTCCGGGCCGATCTGGCGCTCGGCGTGCGCGACTCGGAGCTCCTTCCCGAGGACCGCGACTGGTCGGTGGGCGTCTCTTTGCAGCTGCCGATCTTCAGCGGTTTTGCCAAGACCCACCGGGTGGCACGAGCCTCGATCGAGGTGAGAATCCGAGAGGCCGAAGCCGAGGCGCTGGTCAACCGGATCCGACAGGAGGTGTGGGTCGCCAGCACCAGCCTCGCGACCGCGGAAGAAGCGCTGCGACAGGCCGAGGAGCTGCGCACCGAAGCAGAGCAGAGCCTCGGCTACACCCGCGCTCGCTACGAGGCCGGAGCCGGCACCATCAACGACCTCCTCGACGCCGAGAGCACGCTCACCCAGGCCGACACTGCCCAAATCACGGCCGTGTTGGGACACCGTCTGGCGACGTCGCTCCTGCTCCG
>JBDTQT010000045.1:0-18742 GCA_039932055.1 Thermoanaerobaculia bacterium | reverse complement strand
GCTCGTCGAACTGGTGCTTGATGATGTTGAGGTTGTCCCACAGCGGCTGCATGTAGGGGTTGACCTTCGACTTGATGTCGCCGGGGAGGTAGCCGATGTCCTTGTTCGAGAGTGGCACCAACGGCCGGGCGAGGTAGACCTGGCGGAACGCCTTGCGCTGCTCGAGGGCGCCGGCCAACGCCAGGAGCGTCTTGCCGGTGCCCGCCTTGCCGGTGATCGACACCAGCGGCACCGCCGGGTTCATGATGGCGTGCAGGGCGAAGGTCTGCTCGGCGTTGCGCGGCGTGATGCCGTAGGCCGGCAACTTCTGGACGCGTTCGAGGAGGCCCGACGCGGGGTTGTACCAGGCGAGCGCTGAGTGGGAGGGGCTGCGCAAGATGAAGTAGTGGTTCGGCAGCGGCACATCGATGCCGACATCTGCCGGCGAGACGCCTCCAGATTCGTAGAACTTCTGGATCGGCGCCGCGTCGTCGACCTCGATCTCGCTCTTGCCCTTGTAGAGATGGTCGACATCCTTGATGCGGACAGTTTCGTACTCCTCGGCGCGCAGGCGCAGCGCTCTCGCCTTGACGCGCAGGTTGATGTCCTTCGACACCAGGATCACGTCGCGCCCGGCCTCACGCTCCTTGAGCGCGAGTGCGGTGTTGAGGATCCGGTGGTCGTTTTTCACCGCGCCGAAGATGAGGCGCGCGTCGGTGGACGAGTCTTCCGCTGCAACCACGCGGATCCGGCCGAGATCGGGACCGTCGAGCGGCACCCAGTTATTCAGCATGTCGTGGCTGGTGAGCTTGTCGAGCTGGCGGATGAACTCCCGCGCCTGAAGGTTGATGACCGTGTCGCCCTTTTTGAAGTGGTCGAGCTCCTCCAGAACGGTGATCGGGATCGCGACGTCATGCTCCTTGAAATTGAAGATCGCGTTCGCGTCGTAGAGAATGACCGAGGTGTCGAGGACGAAGATTTTGGCGTTGCGGGAGTTCTCGGATGACGTCGAATCATGGCTCGTCATGGCCGGGATTTTGTCACACCGCTTCACCGTCACTGAACCGCGGGAGTCGAGCGAACACCGTCGTCGAGCCCCGGCGGCCGACCGCAGAGGCGGGGCACTGTGCCCCAGGTGGCTTCGAGTAGAATCCAGGTTGAGCTCAACCCTCGATGACTGACATCGCTGTCGTCACGGTCTCCAGCTTTCTGGCTCAGGCGCTGCTCGCGGCGCTTCTCGCCATCCTGCTGCTGCGCTTTCACAGCAGCCGCAAGCATGCCTTTCTCCGCCACTGGGCGCTGTCCTGGTTCGCGCTCTGCGCCGGACAGCTCGGGGCGATGGTCGCTTTCCATCTGGCGGCGTCGACGCCGGCGTCGACGCCGGCGCGGCTCATCGCGACGTTCGTCGCGCAGCTCGGTGCTTACTTTCAGGCCGGGTGGCTGATCCTGGGATCCACGGAGCTGGCGAGCGGCAGCTCGCCCTCGCGCCGCTCGACGCGCGCCATCTTCAGCGCCCTCGCGGGGCTCGCGCTGGTCAGCACGCTGGCCTACGCCTTCACCCCCGAGGCCGGCGCGAGCCGCAACTTCTTGCGTGTCAGCGTGCGCGCGCTGGTGGTCGCGGCGGCTTTCCTGCTGGCGGCCGGACTGCTGGTTCGCGCCTACAGGAAGAGCACGGCGACCGGACCCCATCTGGTCTGTATCGCTTTCTTCCTCTATGGCGTCGAGCAGTTGGTGCTGTTCTGGACGACCGCTGGTTCCGGCGTCAGCGGCCTGCGCTTCGGCATCGTGCCGTTCGACCTCCTGATGGTCGCCGTGCTGGGGATAGCGACCGTCGTCTGGCTGCTCGAGGACGAGCACTTCCGGCTGGTCGAAGCCTCCTTGCAGATCGAGAAACTCGCCTACTACGACGGCTTGACCGGCCTGCCGAACCGCAAACTGTTCCTCGACCGCCTGAAGCAGTGGATCGCGCGCCGCGGAGGGACTGATTTCCACGCCGCGCTGTTCTTTCTCGATCTCGACAACTTCAAGCGCATCAACGATACCTACGGCCACGAGACCGGAGACCTGCTCCTCGGTGCGGTCGCCGAACGCCTGCGCTACAGCGTGCGCGAAGGCGACACAGTCGGCAGGCAGGGTGGTGACGAGTTCACTCTTCTTCTGCCCGGCATCCGCACCGCCGAGGATGCCGTCGCCATCGCTACCAAGCTCATCGACAGGCTGGCGCAGCCGCTCGAGGTGGGGGAGCTTTCGCTCTTCGCCGGAGCATCGATCGGCGTCACCCTCTTCCCCGGCCACGGCGAGGACCCGACGACGTTGCTGCGAAAGGCCGATACCGCGATGTATCGCGCCAAGGAGGCCGGCCGCGGCGGGGTCGCTGTCTACGATGACGAGATGTCGGACGTGAGCCGCGAGCGCTTCGTTCTCGAGACCGCTCTGCGCGCCGGCCTCGAGGAGGAACACCTCGTTCTCTACTATCAGCCGATCGTCCGGGCGGGTTCAGGAGAGATCGTCGGAGTGGAGGCTCTGGTACGCTGGCTTCATCCCGAGCGCGGTCTCATTCTGCCGGGCAAGTTCCTGCCGTTGATCGAGAGCACGGCGCTCTCGGAGCAGCTCAGTCACTGGGTGTTGCGCAAGGCCTGCGCGCAGGTCAAGGCTTGGCGGGAGCGCTACCAGCAGGACCTGCTGGTGTCGGTCAACCTTACCGCCAGAGCTTTCGAAAGTCCCGAGATCTCGGCAAAGATCGAGGAGATCCTGCTCGAGACCGGGCTGCCCGCCGCGGCGCTCGAGCTCGAAATTACCGAGACGATGGCCCTGCTGCACGCCGGCGGGCCCGTTTCAACGCTCGCTGATCTGCGGCGCCGCGGCGCGCGGGTGGCGGTGGACGATTTCGGGATCGGCTACTCCTCGCTCTCCTACCTGCGCGAGTTGCCGATCGACACGGTGAAGCTCGATTCGTCGTTCATCCGCGAGCTGGGCAGGCGACGGGAGGATTCCAAGATCGTCGGCGCGGTGATCCAACTCGCCCACGGTCTGGGGATGGAAGTCGTCGCCGAGGGCGTCGAAGAGGAAGAGCAGATGGTCATTCTCGAGATGCTCTATTGCGACAAGATGCAGGGATTCCTCTTCAGCCGCCCGCTCGAAGTTCAGGCCTTCGAGAGCCTCATGGACGCATCAGTACCTTTTCGAAACGCTCCAGGGCCCAGTCGAGCTCCTGCCGCGAGATGACGAGCGGCGGGGAGACGCGAATCACGTGGGTGTGCGTCTCCTTGCAGAGGATGCCTTCGGCGGCAAGTTGCTCGCAGAAGCGGCGCGCTCCCCCTGCCTCGGGCTCGAGTTCGATGCCGATCCAGAGGCCGCGACCGCGTATCTCCCGGATGTGGGGAGAGCGGATCGCCCGCAGGCGGTCGAGGGCGTAGGCACCGAGCTTCGCCGAGTTCTCGATCATGCGCTCCTCGACCAGCACCTTGAGCGCTTCGCGCGCTACCGCGGCGCCGAGCGGATTGCCGCCGAATGTCGAGCCGTGGTCGCCCGGCTGGAAGACGTTCATCAGCGCGCCGTCGGCGAGGATGCCCGAGACTGGGTAGAAACCGCCGGAGAGGGCCTTGCCGACAGTGACCAGATCGGGGCGGATGCCGTCGTGTTGAAAGGCGAAGAGGGCGCCGGTGCGCCCGAGACCGGACTGGATTTCGTCCGCGAGAAGGAGCGCGCGGTGCCGCGTGGTGATCTCGCGCAGCCGAGCGAGATAGCCCTCCGGCGGGACGACGATGCCGGCCTCTCCCTGGATCGGCTCGACGAGGACGGCGACGGTGCGTTCGGTCATCGCCGCTGCGACGGCGTCGCCATCGCCGAACGGCAGCAGTCGATAGCCGCCGGCGAAGGGTCCGAAACCGTTGCGATACTGCGTGCTCGAGGAGAAGCCGACGATTGTCGTCGTGCGGCCGTGGAAGTTGTTGTCGAAGACCAGGATTTCGGCTTGATCCGCCGGCACGCCCTTCACCGTCTGCCCCCATTTGCGCGCCAGCTTGATGGCGGTCTCGACGGCCTCGGCGCCGCTGTTCATCGGCAGGAAGCTGTCGTAGCCCGTGAGAACGCTGATCTCCTGGCAGAGCCTGCCCAGTTGGTCGTTGCGGAAGGCGCGCGAGCAGAGGGTGAGGCGCCTCGCCTGTTCCGTCAACGCCTTGACCAGGCGGGGATGGCAATGTCCCTGGTTCACCGCCGAGTAGGCGGCGAGGAAGTCGAGATAGCGGTTACCTTCGACGTCCCAGACCCAGACGCCCTCGCCGCGGGTGATGACGATCTCGAGCGGGTGGTAGTTGTGGGCGCCGTGAAGGTCTTCGAGGGCGATCAGCTCCTGGGAGGTCAGGGCGGCGGAGGTTGCGAGAATGTCGGACATCGGGAGCTCCGGAAGGTCGTGATGAGCCTCGATTCTATCGGCATTGGCCAGGATCCCCAATGATGGGCGCGCGCGAACGATTGCGGCCGGGCCAGGTGACACTGGAGCGTGCCCTCTCCAGGCTCGGCCGGGAAACCGAAAAGAGAACCTTGGCTTCTCCTTGCTACGCTACGCCGCTGGAGGAGCGATGAGCGAGGAACGGCTGGATCGGCTGCGGCGGAGGATCCGCAATCTCGATGCCGCGATGCTCGGCCTGATGGCCGAGCGCATGGAGCTGGCGCGCGAAGTCGGCAAAGCGAAGAGCGACGCCGGAATCCCGTTGCGCGACTTCGAGGTCGAGAAGCGGGTGCTGGAGCGCGCGGCCGCGAGCGCCTCGGCTCTGGGACTCGCGCCGGAGCTGGCGCGCGGGGTCATGCGGCAGCTCGTCGAAGAGGCCTGTCGGGTGCAGGAGATCGATCATTTCTCGACCTACTCCGGCGAAGCCGAGACGATCCTCGTCGTCGGCGGCGCCGGCAAGATGGGCCACTGGCTGGTGCGCTTCTTCGAGACCCAGGGGCACCGCGTGATGGTCTTCGATCCGGCCTCTCGCCCCGCGGACGTGGAGACGGTCGCGACGCTCGGCGAAGGACTTGCCGCCGCCTCGATGGTCTTCGTCGCGGTTCCCCTCGACCGGGTCGCGGCCGCCGTCGAGGAGATCGCTGAAGCGGGCTTCTCCGGCGTGCTCTGCGACGTGGCGAGCGTCAAGCAGCATCTGCGGACGGCGCTCGATGCGGCGCGCGAGCGCGGCGTTCTGATCACCAGCATCCATCCGATGTTCGGCGCCGGCGCGCGGACGCTCTCCGACAAGGTCATCTGCCTCTGCGACTGCGGCGTGCCGGCGGCGACCGAACGCGTCGCCGCGCTCTTCCGCGAGACGGCGGTGACGCTCGTCCCGCTCTCCCTGGAGCGCCACGACGAGATCGCCTCCTACGTCCTGGGCCTGTCGCACTTCCTCAATCTGCTTTTCGCCAGCGTGCTCGCGAAGAGCGGGATCGCCTTCTCCGAGCTCAACGCTGTCGGCTCGACAACCTTCCACTCCCAGTTCGCGACGACCGAAAGCGTCGTGCGCGAGAATCCGCAGCTCTACTACGAGATCCAGCGCTCGAACCGCTTCTCGCAGCGCGTCTATCGCGAGCTCGAGCGCGCCGCCGCCGACTGGGTGGGCTGGGTGGAGAAGGGCGAGCCGGAGCGCTTCGCCGAGGCGATGCGGGCGCTCAACGGCTGGCTCGACGGCTAGCCGGCAATCGTCGGCGCGCGGAGGCGCTCGGAAGGCCCGGTGTCCGCTTTCGGTGAACCGACCTGCCGGCCCTGGACGGCGAGCACTCCGGACCGACCGTCGATCATGGCCTGATCAATCTCGCAGACCGGAACCGTGCCGGGCGCAGCGAGCCGGGCGCGCGCCTCCTCCTCCAGCGACACGACCTCGACTCCGGCGCGCCTCGCCACGGCGAGAAACTGGCCAAAAAGAGCCCGCTTCCCCATGCCCTCGAGCTCGGCGTGCAGCGTGCTGACATTCAGCGCGTCCTGCTGCAGGCGTGACAACAGGTAAGGCACGATCCGCTCCTCCGGGTACTCGGCCCGACCCATGAGCTCATCGAGCGTCGGCAGTGTGGTCGGAATCTCGAGCGTGTGGAAGGTGCTGCCGGCCACTCGGGGGAAGTAGGGTGCCGTGCCGCGCGTGTCGCTGGCGTAGAGCAGGCCGGACTCGTCGTAGACCTGACGGCTCCGGGCGTTGGCCTGCCAGCCGGGCGCGCCGGCAGCGGGGGCCTCGGTGCCAAGGATGCGCCGAAACTCCGCCCGCGCGGCGTTGAACTCCGCGCGCACCTGCGCGAGGTCCATGGAGTGGACATGGTCCTGCCAGCGGTAGTGATTGTGGCAGTGGATGCCGACCTCGAAGCCGGCGGCGCGCACCGCGCGGATCACGGCTTCGTTGCGCCGGCCGATGTGCGGGGCGGGCAGCAGTGTCCCGTTGAGCAGCGTGCGGAGACCGTAGAGCCGAACGACACCGGTACGGCCGACTTTTCTGAGGAATCCGGACCGGAACACCCGAGTGATCGCCCGGCCAGTCTGGTCGGGTCCGAGAGAGAAGAGGAAAGTGGCCGGTACGCCGGCGGCACGCAGGTCGGCGACCAGGTTCGGCACGCCGATCCGCGTGCCGCGGTCGGTGTCGACGTCGATCTTGAGAGCGAGACGCAGAGCCATGGCGCGGCGGCCGGCCTACTCGAGCGAATAGTCCTTGTGCGCGAGGTGGTAGTCGAGGGTGAGCCGGATGGCGGACTTGAGGTCGACCTTGGGCTCCCAGCCGAGCTGCTTTTTCGCGCGCGCGATGGACGGCACGCGCCTCTGGATGTCCTGGTAGTACTTGCCGAAGTACTTCTCGGAGGAGACGGCGACGACCTTGGCCTCCGCCGCATGCCCGCGGTATTCGGGGTAGTGCTTGAAGGCGGCGATGATGTATTTCGCGAGCTGGGCGACGCTGACGTTGTTCTTGGGATTGCCGATGTTGAAGATCTGGCGCGAAGCTCGGCCGTTCTTGTTCTCGATGATGCGCAGCAACGCGTCGACTCCGTCATCGATGAAAGTGAACGAACGGCTCTGCCTGCCGCCATCGACGAGCTGGATCGGCTTCCTGAAGATCACGTTGGCGATGAACTGCGTGAACAGCCGCGAGCTGCCCTCTTTGGCCTCTGAGACGTTGTCGAGCTTCGGGCCGATCCAGTTGAATGGGCGGAAGAGGGTGTAGTCGATGCCGTCGCGCACGCCGTAGGCGAAGATGACCCGGTCGAGGAGCTGCTTCGAGCTCGCATAGATCCAGCGCTGCTTGTCGATCGGGCCGTAGACGAGAGGGCTCGAGTCTTCCGTGAGCTCGCGGTCGGGCGACATGCCATAGACCTCGGAGGTCGACGGGAAGACGATGCGCTTCCTGTACTTCGCGCACTGACGGACGACGGCGAGATTGGACTCGAAGTCGAGCTCGAAGACGCGCAGCGGGTCCTTGACGTACTGCGCCGGGTTGGCTATCGCGACCAGGGGCACTACGACGTCGCACTTCTTGATGTGGTACTCGATCCACTCGTGGGAGATCATCACGTCTCCCTCGACGAACTTGAAGCGCGGATTGCCCAGGCTGTCGCCGAGCTTCTGGTCCTCGACATCCATGCCGTAGACCAACCAGTCCTTCTTCTTCAGAATCGCATGGATGAGTGAGCTGCCGATGAATCCGTTGGCGCCGAGGATGAGGACCTTGAGTGGCATCGATCAGGCCTCGATGTCGGCAAGGGCCGCTGCGGCGGCGATGGGGCGCGAAGGCTCGAGGCGGTCGAACGCCGGATGGCGATGGGCGGTCAAAGTGTCTGTCCGATCTGCAGGACGGGCGCGGGGGTGCCGCGCCACTCCGTGCGGGTAAATTTCAGGGCGCCGTCGCCGGTGGCGACGACGAGTGGGGAGAGCGCGAGGACCTCCCCGGGCCGGCCGTGCCGGCCGCGCGACGCGGGTGAGTCGGGTTCGGCCCACCACAGCATGAGCCGCGCGCCGGCGACATCGGCGAAGGCTCCGGGATATGGGTCGGTCACGGCACGGACCAGGTCGAAGATCTGCCGCGAGCTCTGCGTCCAGTCGACGCGGCCGTCCTCGGGTGTGCGTCCGCCGAAGTAGGTCGCCTCAGTTTCGTCCTGCGGTGACTCGGGGGCAGTGCCGGCGAGCAGGGCGTCGATCTGCCGGGCGAGCACGCGGCGGGCACAGGGAAGCGCCTTGCGAAAGGCCTGTTCGGCGGTGTCGGTCGCCTCGATGTCGACGCCCTCCTGGTCGACGATCGCGCCAGCGTCGGCCCGCTTCACCATGCGGTGGAGAGTCATCCCGATGCGCGGTTCGCCATGCAGCACCGCCCAATTGATCGGGGCGCGGCCGCGATACTTCGGGAGCAGGGAGCCGTGCAGATTGAACGCGCCGAGCGGGGCGACCCGCAGGATCCTTTCGCTGATCATGTTGCGGTAGTAGACCGAGAGGATCAGATCCGGCGCCAGCTGCCCGATGCGCTCGATCCACTCAGGAGTGTTGACCGATGGCGGAGTGAAGATCGGGACGGCATGCTCGCGCGCCGCGACAGCGGGAGTCTTGAACCAGATCTTCTCGTTCGGGTTGTCCTCGTGCGTGATGAGACCGATGACGCGGTCGCGACGCTCGAGCAGCAGCTCGAGGCAGTCATGGCCTACTTCGCTATAGCCGAAGAAGAGGATGCTCGGTCGGGTCACTCCACGGTCTCCAGGATGTGGCTGACGAGGTAGCGCTGGTGGGTTCGGATCACCTGGTAGGCGCGCCCGACATATTCGCCGATGAGGCCGATGCCGACCATGCAGACGCTGAGGAGGAAGAACACGATGCCGAAGAGGGTGAACAGGCCACCCTCTTCGGGGCCGAGGATCAGCCGGCGCCAGAGCAGCACGAGCACGAGCAGGAAGCTGCCACCGGCGCAGGAGAGGGCGAACATGGTGAACAGCTGCAGCGGCGCGAGGGAGAAGCTGGTGATCAGGTCGAAGTTCAACCGGATCAGCTTGTAGAGCGAGTAGTGGGAGACGCCGGCTTGGCGTTCTTCGTGGCGGACGCCGACCTCGGCGGGGTTGCGCGCGCAGGTGTAGGCGAGGGCGGGGATGAAGGTGTTGATCGCGCCGCTGCGGACGATGGCGTCGACGACCGTGCGGGAGTAGGCGCGGAGCATGCAGCCCTGGTCGGTCATCTCGATGTGGGTCATCTTCCTGCGCAGGAAGTTGATGAATCTCGAGGCGTAGACGCGAAAAAGGGAATCGCGCCGCTCGAGCCGGTACCCGCCGACGTAGTCGTGGCCGGCGGCGATCTTCTCCAGCAGCTTCGGAATCTCCTCGGGCGGATTCTGCAGGTCGGCATCGAGTGAGACGACGATCTCGCCGCGGACCCTCTCGAAGGCCGCCATGACCGCCATGTGCTGGCCGTAGTTGGCGTTGAACTCGATGACCCGGGTCACCCGCGGGCGCGCCGCATGCTGGGCGGCCAGCAGCTCGCCGGAACGGTCGGAGCTGCCGTCGTTGGTGAACAACACCTCATAGCTGCATCCCAGCTGGTCGAGCACCGGATAGAGCCGCGCGAAGAGCGCCGGCAGGTTGGATTCCTCGTTGTAGACGGGAATCACCACCGAGAGCTGGACGCCGGCGGCGCTCATGGTCTCGAGTGGGCCTGGAGGATTTCCATCAGGTTGCGGGCAACGCGCTGCACGTCCTCGAGGGTCATGGTCGGAAACAGCGGCAGGGTAAGGATGTTGCGCCCGGCATATTCCGCGTGCGGGAAATCGCCGTCTTTCCATCCCATGCGACGATAGAGATTGAAGAGATGTACGGCGGGATAGTGCACGCCGGTGCCGATACCGGCGGACTGCAGCGCCGTCATGACTTCGGCGCGGGTAAGCGTCAGCCGTTCCTCGGGCAGGATTACCTGGAACATGTGCCAGTTGCTCTGGGTGAAGTCGGCGACCGGAAGCTGCAGCCCGATCTCGCCGGCCGCGAGGGCGGAGAATTCGCCGAAGTAGGCTCGCGCGAGCTCCCGGCGCCTGGCGGTGAAGTCGGCCAGGTGCGGCAGCTGCCCGAGGCCGACACGCGCCGCGACATCGCTGAGGTTGAATTTGCCCCCGGCCAGCTCGACTTCCATGCCGTCGACGCCGGAGCGCACCACGCCCTGGAGGCGATACTGCTCCGCGAGCCTGGCTTCGCGCTCGTCGTTGAGCACGAGACAGCCGCCCTCGATGGTGGTGATGTTCTTGTTGGCGTGAAAGCTGAACGACACGAAGTCCCCGAACGCCCCGATAGGCCGGCCTTTCCAGGAGCTGCCGAAGGCTTGCGCGGCGTCCTCGATGACGCGCAGGCGGTGCTGCTGGGCGAGCGCGTAAAGGCGATCTCGATCCACCGGTAGACCGGCGAGATCCACGGGAATGATCGCCCGGCTCGCAGGCGTGATGGCTGCTTCGACTCGGGCGAGATCGATGTTCCGGGTTACCGGATCGATGTCGACGAACCGCGGCCGAGCCCCGACCTCGAGCACGACGTTGCTGGTGGCGACCCAGGTCAGCGGCGTCGTGATGACCTCGTCGCCGGCGCCGACGCCGGCGATGCGGAGCGCGATCTCCATCGTGCAGGTGCCGGAGTTGAAGGCGCGCACCGGCCGGCCGCCGAAATGGTCGGAGAGCCTGGCCTCGAAGGCTTTTACCTGAGGTCCGGAGGTGATCCAGCCGGAGCGCAACACCTCGGCCACGCCGGCGATGGTCGCGTCGTCGATGGTCGGACGAGTGAAGGGCAGGAAGGACGGCTCGCTGGCCAGCGGAGGTGCCGCGGAGTTGGCGTGGGTAGCGCGGGCAGGCATCTCAGGGCCGATTTCGGTAGAGGGATAGCGACCTGTCTTCATCCACCAGATCATAGCGGAGCGACGAATCCGAGAAGAGCCTTTTCGCGCGCCCCTCGCGGGTGACCAGCCAGACCCGTTCCGGCCCGGTCCAGAGGCGGCGGAATTCAGCCTCGTCGATGAACCGCCCGCTCGCACGAGCCGCCGGGTCGATCGCCAGCTCCAACTCGCCCGTTCTGCCGACCAGCCCGACCTCGCGCCGGGTGTAGAAGCTGAAGTCGTGGAAGTACTCCGAGTAGTGGAAGACGCGGTCGCCGGGTTGCGCTTTGGCGTTGAAGGTGGCGGCGAGGTTGCGGGTGCCGGAGCGGGCGAGGCCGTCCTGGGCGTGCGCGAGTACCAGCAGCGCCACGACGAGCGAGGCCGCCACGGATGCTACCGTGGCGAGGGCGCTCCTGCGGCGCCGGATCCAGGGCGCCACGGTAGCGCCCGTGACGAGCGCGAGAGCCAGGCACAGGCCGTCGGCCCGCAAGGATTCGGTCAAGATGATGTGGCGCAGGGTCTCCGGCCGGAGCACGACGTAGGCGCTGGCGAGGCCGAAGGTCGCGGCAAGAACGGAAAACACCCAGACGCCCGCGCGCAGACGCGCGCGTGCGTCCTCGTCGATCACCCGGGCGAGCCACTTGCCGGATACCAGCGCGAGCGGCGGAAAGACCGGCAGGATGTAGGGGATCAGCTTGGACTGCGACTTGCTGAAGAAGAGGAAGACAAAGGCCGCCCAGAGTGCGAAGAACCAGGCTTCGGAGTTCTCCTTGCGCCGCGCCCAGCCACCGGCGAGGGCTTCGCGCAGCGACTGGAAGAGGAATCCAGTCCAGGGGAAGAGGCCGCCGAGCACGATGGGAATGAAGAACCACCACGGTTCGAAGCGGCCGTGGCTGGTGGTGGTGAAGCGCTCCCAGTGCTCGTGGACGAAGTAAAAACGTGCCCAGTCCGCGTTGCGCTGGGCGGCGAGCAGATGCCAAGGGGCCGCCACCCCCAGAAAGAGCAGGGCGCCGGTCGGCAGGTAAAAGGGCCGCAGTCGCCGCCATTGATCGAAGAGGAGCAGCCAGAGCAGCATCACGGCGCCGGGGACGAGAAAGCCGATGAGTCCTTTCGTCAGCGTGGCGAGAGCAGCGCTGACATAGAGGCCGCAGAAGAGCGCGCGGCGGCGCCCGCCGGGCGGCTCGCGCACACCGAGGATGAAGCAGAAGAGAGTGGCGCTCATCAGCACCGAAACAACCATGTCGAGAAGGAGGAGGCGGGCCAGGCCGAAATAGAGCAGCGAGGTGCCGAGCACGCCGGCGGCGCAGAGCCCGCTCAGGCGGCCGTACAGTCGGCGGGCAGTCCCGTAGATGAGCAGCACTCCGGTGAGGGCGAACAGGGCCGGGGTGGCGCGCACTGCGAGCTCATTCGGGCCGAGCAGGCGCTCGAACCCGGCGACCAGCCAGTAGACGAGCGGCGGTTTCTCGAAGTAGAAGACGCCGTTGAGCCGCGGCAACACATAGTCGCCGTTCGCGATCATCTCGCGCGGAATCTCCGCGTAACGGCCCTCGTCGGGGTTGGCCAGATGCGCGTCGCCGAGCTGAAAAAAATAGAGCAGGCCGAAGAAGAGGGCCAGGCAGAAGACGTCCCGCCATCGAGTGGCGGAAGCTGAATCGAGTGGCGGCATTGCCATCGGCTCCACCGATTCGCTTCGGGATCAGCGCGTCGAGGCGTTGACGAAGCTCGGCTGGTACGCGGGGTCGCGCACCGCCAGCTGGCCCTCGCGCGCCAGGTTGATCGACTCGGCCAGAATCCGCGCCGCTTCGCCGGGTGCATGGAATCCGGTCGAATTCTCGGCCTCGACGAAATCCAGCCGGAATTGCGCCTGGCGCTGCAGCTTCCTGGCGAGCGCCAGCTCGTCGTCGGTCTTGCCGGCCGCCGCCGCCGCCCCGAGGTCACCGATCAGCGCGACGACGGCGTCCATCGCCTGGTCGCGCAGCTGGTGGGTGCGCTCCTGGATCGCTTCGACGCGCGCCTTGAGCTCCTCCTCCGGCCAGCGATGACAGGTCTGGCAGGCCTTGTTGATGTTCAGCAGGGGGCTGCGCACGTGGTGATCGGAGACCTTCTGGGAACCGACGCGCTCGTAGGGCATGTGGCAGTCGGCGCAGGCGACGCCGGAACGCGCGTGAATGCCCTGGCTCCACATTTCGAACTCGGGATGCTGTGCCTTGAGCAGGGGCGCGCCGGAGATCTTGTGCGTCCAGTCCTTCTGTCCGACTTCGTCGTAGTAGGCCTGGATCTGCTCGACCTTGATGCCGTTCGCCCACGGGTAGACCAGGCGCTTCTCGGGGCCCTTGAAGTAGTACTCGACGTGGCACTGGCCGCAGACGTAGCTGCGCATCTCCTGACGCGTCGCCATGGTGTTGGGATCGTAGGCCGCGATCCCCTGCGAGGCCTTGAGGGCGCGGATGCCCTCGAGGAAACCGGGTCGCGTGACGCGCAGTTGCATCGTCGCCGGATCGTGGCAGTCGATGCAGGCGACCGGGTGCGAGATGAGCTTGCGGGCTTCCGTGTAGGACATCTGGTTCATCAGCTCGAAGCCCTTGATGAGATCGCCGCCGCCGAGTTTCTTGTACGGCAGATAGACCGAGCCGTGGCAGTGCATACAGGTGCCGGGCTGCTTGACGACGTGCTGACGCTCGGTGAACGTCTGGTCGTCGAGCATGTAGGCATGGCCGCGCTCTTCGCGGAAGTCGACCGCGAAGGCGTAGCCGTCCCAGATCGTCTTGAGGCGCGGATCGTCCTCGAGCCGTGACTGCGCGACGACGGAGCGCGGGTCGGCGGCTGTGGGCGTTCGCGGCACTGCCTCGCTGCCGCCGAAACGGGTGCGCACCTGATCCACCGTCCGCAGGTAGCTGTCGTACTGCAAGGGGAAGTTCTTGCCCCAGACCGCCGGGTCCTCGGTCTCGTCGGTGATCTCGACGACGCGGAAGAACGGATCCTTCGCCTCCTGCTTGTGCTCGAAGATGTTCACCAGAAGTCCGGTGAGGACGGCGCCGGCGACGGCGGCGACGACGGTCAACAGGAGGAATCTCCCGCGGCGGACGGTGACCGTGGGTTCGGTTGGCTGGCGGTCGTTCATGCGGTTCTCCTTGCTCTCTGGAGGCGCGGAATGTTCGGGATGCTCATCATGGCGAAAGCACTTCTAGTGCAGGTGCCCGACGTCGCGATGACAGGTCAGGCAGTCGAGGCGCTCGCCGCCGTTGTGCGAGCTGACCGCATCGATGGCATCGACGATCGCCGCGTGGCACTTGCTGCACGAGCGCTGCGTGATGTCGCGGTTGCGCTGCTTGATGACGATCGGGTCGAGAAAACGACCGGTGGTGAAAGCTAGGGAGTGGTGAAAACCGTTGA
Organism: Thermoanaerobaculia bacterium; assembly: GCA_039932055.1. Taxonomy (GTDB): domain Bacteria; phylum Acidobacteriota; class Thermoanaerobaculia; order Multivoradales; family JAGPDF01; genus JAGPDF01. Next base: position 4,539 of record JBDTQT010000045.1, on the reverse strand, counting down.
TCGCCTTGGTCGCGTACTTGGCGAGGAATCCGGGCGGAGTGTGGCAGTCGTTGCAGACCGCCACGGAGCGGTGACTCGAGCGGCTCCAGGCAGCGTACTGCTCCTCCATGACGTGACAGTTGGCGCAGGCGCGCGGATCGTCGGTCATGTAGGAGGCGCCGCGCGCATAGGCGAAGGTGTAGATCCCGACACCGGCGGCCAAACCGCAAAGCAAAGCCGCGCTGATGGCGCCTCGGTGCATCCGACTCATTGTGTCCAGTCTAGCCGAAACGCCTTTCCGGCGGCAGGACCATCCTCATGCTCGGAGGCCGCCGCGTGACACGCAGTGACGTCGAAGCCAGCCGCTCACTCCACGGCCGGCTTCGCCGCCTTTCCCGAGTCGAGCGCACGGGCCCGCTCGAGCAGGCGAGCGAACTCAGGCCGCTCGCGCAGCGCGGCGAGATCGGCATCGGTCGCTATCTGCAAAGGCTGGCCCAGCCCGCGGTCGAGCGCCTGGCCGAGGCTCGCGAGCGCCGCCTCCGCCAGCCCCGAGCGCGCCTGGGCACAGGCGAGGTTGTAGAGCATGAAGGAGTTGTCCGGGAAGATTTCGGTCACCAGGGAAAGGCCGGGCACGGCCCGGCGGTAGTCGCTCGCCGCGAACAGGTCCTGGGTGAGGTAGTAGCCGATATGGACCTGGAGCGCCGCCAGCGCGCGCTCCGCGGCCGCGCCGGCCTTTCCGCCGGATGCGCGGCGCTGCAGCGCTTCGTCGACGCCCAGTAGATGGCGGAGCTCGCCGACCGCAATCGGCCGCTCCGCCGTGCGCAGCATCGCCGTCGCTTCGCCGATGCGACGGAAGGCCTGACCCTCGTACTTTTCGGCGGCCTTTTCTTCCTTTGCCGAGCCTTTCGCGGCGCTGGACGAGAGCAGTTCCCTGGCGCGAGAGGCCGCCTGGTCGAGGGCCTCCGTGGCGGCGATACCCGCGAAGGTCTCGCTGATCTCGGAGAGCTTCCGCCCGGCGGCGAGCGCATCCCCGCCATCGGCCAGCGCTTCGGCGACGGCCAACTCCTCCGCCAGAGTGCGCTCGATGAGCGCCGCATCGCGCGCTGTCCGCCCGTCGCGCATCGCCAGGATCTCCAGCCAGAGGATCGCCTGGCGCGCCGTTTCCGGCGGGCACCAGGCGTGCGGACCGGGAAAGTACTCGAGGCGATGCGGCACGCCCGCCTTCGCGGCGATGCTGTCGAGCTCGCGCGTCGGTTGATAGTTGAAGTCCCCAACTCCGGCTGCCGAGAAGAGTGCGAACCTCGGCGCGAGTGCCAGATGCTCGGGCGCCGGCCGGCCGCCGATCGAGATCACTCCGGCAAGGTAGTTTCCCTTGAGACCTACCGTCCAGGCAAGGACGGCGCCGCCGGAGAAGCCACCGGCGTAGATGCGCTTTTCGTCGATCGGCAGGCGCTTCATGACATCCGGAATCGTCGCGTTGATGGCGCGCGCGTTGGGGTCGCCCGGACCGTCGCTCATCGTGTTGTTGGAGCTCGCGAGCACCCAGCCGAACTCGTCGGCGGCCTGGCGGAAGAGCTCCGCCGCGACCTTGCCGCGCGAGCGCGGGTCGAAGAGGATCAGCACCGGCCACTTGCGCGCGGGCTGGAAGCCCTGCGGCAGGTAGAGCTCCCAGGTCTGCGTCGGATCGGAGATCGTCGGAATGGCCGAGGTCAGGGTTCCAGGCGCCAGTGCCCCGAGGTACGTCGGCAGCGCCGGGGCGCCCGCAGGAGTGGTGGCAGCGGCCGGAGAATGGCCGGCTGCCGCTATCCAGGCGAGGGCGAGGAAGACCGCGGCGCCAGCGGATGGGCTCTTCTGCGGTCCCAGTGTAAGCATCAGAGCTTCTTACGTGCCGCCGGCGATCCGGGTTCTGCCCGGCACCCAGGTGAGAACGCGGGGCTTGCCCGATTCGAAGACGATCTCGGCGACCACGTCGCGCGCGAGGCCGGCATAGGTGGCTCGCGCCGTGGCCTCCTTGCGACCGTCGGGCAGGGTCACGATCCGGCTCTCGAGCGTGCCGCCAGCGAACTCGTGTGCGGCGTAGCCGCCGGCATCGGGGTTCGTCGACAGCGCCGCCAGCGCCTCTTCGAGCGCCGAATCGACCAGCGCCGCGAGCCGCATCCGGCGGGCGTCCTCTTTCTGCACGCGCAGATCGACGGAGAGCGCCACCGAGAGCAGGAGCCCGGCGGTCGTCGCCAGCACGAGCATGAAGAGGACCATCAGGAGGGCAGCCCCCCGTTCCTCTTGTTGTCCTCTTTCTCTATCGCCGCGGTCGGTCATGGCAGAGACGTCCCCGAGATCCGGCTGCCGGCGACGACATCCGCCTGCTCGAGCTCGTCGCCGACGCTCTTCCAGGCGGCGGTCGCGACGCGCAGGGCGCTTGCGCCAGCGGGTTTGCGCCGCTGCAGCCGCACGTGCACCGCGCCTTCGGCGGTGGTCTCCCAGAAGAACTCGATCATGCCGTCGAGCATCGGGCGCGTACCGAGCGGGGTCCATGCCGGGTCGTAGGTGCGGCGGACCAGTCGATTGTCATCCATCTCCCAGACCTCGATGCGGTCGGGTCGCTCGCAGGTGAGGCCGGTGTGGGTCTCGGCGATGCCGGCAGGGAGGGGCCGACCGGCGTGCAGATCCTCGCGCAGCAGTCGCAGGGCGAGCTCGGCTCCCGGCTGGCGCAGCTCGCGGCCGCTGTTCGAGAAGATGCGCAGCGACTCGACGAGCAGGCCGTTGGTGACCATCAGGACGAGCACCAGGACGAGCATCGAGACCAGGAGCTCGACGAGGGTGAAGCCGGCGTCGGAGCGCTGCCGGCTCACGGCGGCTCCGCGACGTGAACCAGCGCCTGCAGCGAACGGCGGAATGGCTTCTCGTGGACGCGGTAGGTGGCGACGATGTCGAGCGCCCGTGTGCGCGGGACCGGTCCGGCGGTGACGGCGACCGTGAGCGCCACGCCGGAGCCGGTCGCGTCGGGTATCGAGATCGAACCGAGCTCCGGGACGTCTGTCCGCAGGATCTCGTAGGTGTTCTCGAGCGCTTCGTCGGCGGCGCGTTGCGCGACCAGACGCCGACCGATCTCCTTCTGCTGCCAGTAAAGCCCGGCGGCCGTGAGCATCAGCACGCCGGCGATCGCCAGGGCGACCAGCACCTCGATCAGCGTGAAGCCGCGCTCCTGGGCATTCATTTCATCACCGCCGCGAGTCTATTCCCTCAATGGAAGTCGTGGCTCGGCGTCTCCACCAGCTCGGCGAGCGGCCAGAACTTCTCGGCCTGGAGCGAGACGCTGCCGTCGCGCTGCTGGACGATCCCCTCGATCACCAGGCCGGGATTGCCGACGATCGTCGCGCGGTGGGCGACGAGCAATGCCCGTTTGACGATCGCCTGCACCATCCCGGTCTCGTCCTCGAGGGTGATGAAGAGGGTGCCGTTGGCCGTGCCCGGGCGCTGGCGGACGATCACCGCGCCGGCGATCCGTGTCCGCGCTCCCGCCGGAAGGTTCGGGACCTCCGCCGCCGTCACCACGCCCTGGCGCGCGAGCCCCGGCCGCGCGTAGGCGAGCGGGTGGGCGCCGACGGTGAGACCGGTGCCGGTGAAGTCGGCCACCGTCTCCTCGTAGGCCGACATCTCCGGCAGGGGGCTCCCCGGATTCTCGTCGCCGGCTGCGCTGCGGTCTCCGTTGCCACGCTCGAACAGCGGTCCTCGGGGCCGGACCGCGAGCGCTGCCTGCCAGAGCGCTGCGCGGCGGCTCAGCCCCAGGGAGGCGAGCGCGCCGACTTCGGAGAGCCGCGCCATCTCCTCGCTGCGCAACGCCGAGCGCTGTTTGAGGTCTTCGACATCGGTGAACGGACCCAGTCGCCGCACTTCCGCGATACGTTCGCCGGTCTGCTGTCTGAGCCCTGTCACGTAGCGCAGGCCGATGCGGCAGGCGCCCGCCGCACGCAGCGACGGTGGCGCAGTGTCCTCGTGTGCGCTTTTGCTCTTCAGTTCCTCCCACGAGCACCGCCACCCTGAAGAGTTCACATCGATGGGTAGAACAGCCACGCCATGGCGCTGCGCGTCCTTGACCAGCGAGGCCGGGTGGTAGAAGCCCATCGGCCAGGCGTTGAGCAGGGCGATGAGGAAGGCGGTCGGGTGGTAGCACTTGAGCCAGGCCGAGGCGTAGGCGATGAGCGCGAACGAGGCGGCGTGCGACTCGGGGAAGCCGTAGAGCGCGAACGAGGTGATCGACTGGACGATCTGGTCCTGGTTGGCGCCGGTAATGCCGCGCGCCGCCATGCCGGAGCGCAGCCGCGCTTCGATCGCCTCCATGCGCTCGACCGAGCGCTTGAAGCCCATCGCCCGCCTGAGCTCCTCGGCCTCGCCGCCGGAGAAACCGGCGGCGGTCATGGCGATGCGCAGGAGCTGCTCCTGGAAGAGCGGAATGCCGAGCGTGCGTTTGAGGATCGGCTCGAGGCAGGGGTCGAAGTAGGTCACCGGCTCGCGCCCCCGCCGGCGCTCGAAGAACGGATGCACCATGCCGCCGGTGATCGG
>JBDTQT010000044.1:0-18786 GCA_039932055.1 Thermoanaerobaculia bacterium | reverse complement strand
ACGCCATGTTCTGGACCTCGCACCCCTACAAGTGGGATGCGATCGGCTGGATGTCGGATCTCAAGACGTTGTCGATGGCCGACGCCCAGGACTTCTTCTCGACCTACTACGCTCCCGGCAACCTCACCGCGGCGCTGGTCGGCAATATCACGCTCCCCGAGGCCAAGGCGCTGGCCGAGAAGTACTTCGGCCGCATCCCGCCCTCCGGCAAGCCGGTGCCCGACATCGTCACGCTCGAGGAGAAGCAGCTCGCCGAGAAGCGGATGAACGCCGAGTGCGACTGTCAGCCGCAGGTCTCGGTCCAGTTCCACACGGTGCCCTTCGAGCACAAGGACCAGTACGCGCTCGATGTCGTGCAGAGCCTGCTCAATGGCCAGACCGGCCGGCTCAGGAAGAGCCTGGTCCTCGATCGGCAGATCGCCTCGTCGGCGGCCGCCGGACAGGACTCGCTGCGCTGGAACGGCTACTTCTACCTCAACGCGGAAACGAAGGGGGAGGCGACGCCGCAGAGGCTCGAAGCGGCGCTCTGGGCGGAAGTCGAGAGACTCCGGAAGGAGCCGGTGCCGGCGGACGAGCTCACCAAGGTCAAGAACCAGATCGTCGCCGAGTCGTACCGCAACCTCGAGAATCCGTTCTATCTCCTGCTGCAGCTCCTCTTCTACGATGGCTGGGGCGACTGGAAGTACCTCAACGAGTGGTCGGCGAAGACGCTCGCCGTGACCCCCGAGGACGTGCAGCGCGTTTCGCAGCAGTACTTCACGGCGGAGAACCGTACCGTGGCCTCCTACAACCGCAAGGCCGGCACGGTGGCCGAGGAGATCCCGGTGGAGCTCGCCGGCATGCCGGCCCAGGCGCAGCAGCAGGTCTTGGCGCAGATCCGCCAGATCCGGACCATCGACGACCCGGCGATGCTCGAGCAGATGCTCGTCGGCATCGAGCAGCAGCGGGCGCAGATTCCGCCGGAGATGAAGCCGATGGCCGACGCCATCGAGAAGGCGGCGCGAGAGCAACTCGAGATACTGAAGAGTCGCGGCAACGCAGGAGGTGGACGATGAGATTCGCGCACAACGCCCGGGTGTTCGCGGGAGCCGCCGTATGCACCCTCGGTCTGACGTCCCTGCCGGCGCTAGCCGCGCAGGCCCCTCAGTCCGTCCAGGTTCCGGTACGACCCGAGCAGCTCACCTACAAGCCGTTCGACTTCGCCGCCCCGGAAGGGGACCAGTACCGGCACGCCCTGCCGGGGGGCGTGGTGGTCTATATCGTCGAGGATCACAGCCTGCCGCTGGTGAAGCTCCAGGCTACCTTCCGCACCGGCGCCTTCCGCGAGGGCGCACACGAGACCGGTCTGGCGGCGATGACCGCCGCCATGATGCGTCAGGGTGGCACGACGAAGCTGTCCCCCGAGGAGTTCGACCAGAAGGCCGACTTCCTCGCCGCGATCGTCGGGAGCTCGGCCGGAGCGACCGCCGCCTCGGCATCGCTCGACGTCATCACGCCGGCGCTCGGCTCCGGCCTCGATCTGCTCTTCGACATGGTGCGCAATCCGCGCTTCGACGAAGCGCGCCTCGCGGTCCAGAAGAGTACCGCGCTCGAGGAGATGAAGCAGAGGAACGACGACGCCGGCGACATCGCCGACCGTGAGTGGGATTTCCTCTCCCGTGGCGAGAAGCACTACGCCGCGCGGCGCATGACGCAGGCCGATCTCGAAGCGATCACCCGCGACAAGCTGGTCGCTTTCCATCGCCGGACCTGGGGCCCGGAGCACCTCGTCGTCGCGGTCTCCGGCGATGTCGACAGCAAGACGATGCTGGCCGACCTGGGCAAGCGCCTCGCCGGCTGGAAGGCCGGCGAGCCCAATGCGCCGTGGCCGCCCAGTGGCCCGGAGCACACGCCGCCGCCCGGACTGTTCCACGTCGAAAAGGACATCCCGCAGGGCAAGGTGACGCTGGGCGCGCTCGGCATCCAGTGGAAGAACTATGCCGATCCCGAGCCCTACGCGCTCACCGTGATGAACGACATCCTCGGCGGCGGCGGCTTCACCGCCCGCCTGATGAAGCGGGTGCGCTCGGACGAGGGTCTCGCTTACGGCGCCTATTCGCAGTTCGGCGTCGGCACCTTCTGGCCGGGTCTTTTCGAGGTCGGCTTCGCGTCGAAGAACCCGACCGTGGCGCTGGCCACCAAGATCGTCCTCGAAGAGGTCGAGAAGATCCGCACCGGTCTGGTTTCCGAGGAGGAGCTGCGGGTCTCGAAGCGCTCCTTCATCGACACTTTCCCGCGTACCTTCGAGTCGCCGGCGGCGACGGCCCGGACGTTTGCCAACGACGAATTGATCGGCCGGCCGCACAGCTACTGGACCGATTACCGCAACCGCATCGAGGCGGTCTCCGCCGAGAACGTGCGCGCCGCGGCGGCGAAGTACCTCGATACCGGCAAGCTCGCCATGCTCGTGGTCGGCAAGTGGAGCGAGATCGAGCCCGGCGACGCCGGTGGGCGGGCGAAGATGGCGGAGCTCTTCGGCGGCCAGGTGAAGCACCTGCCGCTGCGCGATCCGCTGACCCTGGTGCCACTGCCGCAGTAACGGCTGCGGCCGATGTCCGAGCTGCCTGATCTCGAGGCCGATCTCGCAGCCCGCGGGGTGAGCGGGAGGGCGGTGCGATCCGCACTGCTGGCGCTCGCGCTGATCGCGGGCACCGCTCCGGCTCACGCAGCACTCCAGCCGCCGCCGGAGCAGGGTGAGCCGCCGCTCGGGCGGGCGGTCGTGCCGCCGCTGCCGTTGCCCGCGCTGCCGCCTGATCCGGGCCGCCTGGCCAAAGCCCGCGCGTTGCTCGTCCCCCCACTGGATGAGAGCGCGATCTGCGGCTACCGCCTGCTCACCGATATCGCCGATCCAGCGCTCTCGGCTCGCGTCGCGGCGCTCGTCGGTGGCCTCGAAGCGATCTACGTCGAGCGCTACGGCCGGGTCCCGGTGGGCAGACCGCGCGAGGCGATCGTGCTCTTTGCGACGGAGGAGGGGTATCGGCGGTACCAGGCGGTCGATCCGCGACTCGCCGGTCTCACGAGCTCGACCGGACTCGCCGGCAAGGGCGTCGTCGCGACCTTCCGCGGCGCGCGATCGGACGACGAGCTGCTGGGCACCCTCGCCCACGAGCTCGGTCACCTGCTCAATCGCCGCGCGCTCGGCCCGTCGTTGCCTTCGTGGCTCGACGAGGGCATCGCCGACGACCTGGGTGCGAGCCGGATCGACCGTCAGGGCAACCTCCTGCCGGGGAGCTGGTCGCGGACGCTCACCGTCCGCGGGCCGGAGATCCGGATCTCCGGCGGCGAAGCTGCGCTGCGCGACCTCGCTGACATCTTTGGCCCCGATGGGAATGTGCCTGGGCGGCTCGACCTGGGCGAGGTGCTGGCCCTCGACTGGGAGGAGTTCGTCGCCGAGGAGAGTGCCGAACTTCACTACGCTGCCGCAGCGGCGTTCATCCGCATGCTGCTGGCCGCGCCGGCGAGGCGCGATCGTTTCCTCGGCTGGCTCGCCGAGGTTGCCGCGGGCGCTTCGCCCGCGGCCGAGGAGCTTCGCCGGCGGCTCGACCGGTCGTGGGACGAGCTCGGCCGGGATCTCGTGCTCTGGACACGCGCCGAGCTCGCCCGTCTCCCCCAGCTGCAACCGGGTGCGCACCGCGCAGGGCGGCCGGCGTCGGCAAGCTGACATTTTTTGTCAAGAAGCGGTGGCGGAAGACGTCGCAGGACGAAATCCCGCAGTCGCCTTGGCCGCCCCCACGGTCGCCCAGGCGAACCGCGCGGCGGTTTCGGCTCCGGGATCCCCGGAGGATCGGCCAACTGGCCCAGAAGGTGCAGAGAGACGTCGCTGGTGATTCCGCGACTCTCCCCTCCCTCCTTCGACCAGCTTCTCGATGTCGGCGGCGAGCTGCTGATCGCCGTCCAGGAGCCAGGTCTCTGGCCGGCGGCGCTGTCGCGCCTCGCCGGCTGCCTCGGCTGCCAACAGGTGATGCTGCTGCGTGGTGACGGTCCGCGCCGGGCGGTGCTGGCGACGAACAGTCTCGATCCGGGGGCGATTCGCCGGTTGGCCGGGCGCCGGAGCGACCTCGACGCCACCTGGCCGGTCTGTCCCCCCGAGTACCGTGAATTCGCGCTGCCGGGAGAAGGTCGGCTGTCGCTGCTGCTCGACCGGGCCGAGCTCGACGCCGAGACGCGCCTGCTGGTCGAGCGGATGGCGCCACTAGTCGCGCGCGCCTGGCGCCTCACGGACGCGATGGCGGCTTCCGAACGCCGGCAGTCCTGGAGCGCGCGCGTCCTCGAGCCGATCGCCACTGGCATCCTCGTTCTCGGCCGCGGCGGCGTCGTGCTGCAGACCAATCCGGCGGCGCGTGCGAAGCTCGCCTCGCAGGGTGAGCTGCGGATCGAAGAGGGGCGGCTGCGTGGAGCGAGCCTGGCGCTCGATCGCTCGCTCGCCGCGCTGTTCGCAGCCGACAGCCAGTTCGACGAGCGCCGCGTCGCCACGGAGTTGATGCGGATCTCGCGCGGCGGCGATGGCGCGCTCGAGGTTCTCGTGATTGCCTCTCCCCGCTTCGCCGACGCCCTGCCGACGGCGGTCGCCGTGGTCCTGCTCTTCGATCCGCGCGCCGACGCCGAAGATCCGGCGGTGGCGCTCGCGGCGCGCTACGACCTGTCGTTCGAGCAGGCTCAGGTGGTCGGGCATCTGCTGCGCGGCCGCAGCATTCCCGAGGTCGCGACCGAACTCGGCGTGCCCACGGCGGTCATCTCCTCCTGCCTCGGTGGGATCTATCAGCAGGTCGGCACCACCCGCCAGGTCGAGCTCGTCATGCTGCTCCTCGCCGGCCCGCCGCGCCCTCCCGGTGCTCAGTAGGAGCCGGTGTCTGCGCCGAAGGTACCCGGCGCGACCGCGGTCGCCACGACGACACGATCGCGTCCGGCGCGTTTGGCTTCGTAAAGCGCATGATCGGCCCGCCGCAGAAGCGCGTCAGGGGTGTTGCCGAGTTGCGGGAAGCCGGCGATACCGATCGACGCCGTGATGTCGCGGATCGTGCCCTGGCCGTAGGGAATCTCGCTCGCCCGCAGGGCCGCGAGGAGCGCCTCGGCCCGGACCCGTGCCTGGTCGATGGTGCAGTCGGGAAAGACGAGCGCGAACTCCTCGCCACCGTAGCGGCAGAGCACGTCCTCGGTGCGAAAGTTTCCCCGCAGTAGCTCACCGAAGCGTTTCAGCACCTGGTCGCCGGCGTCGTGTCCCCAATTGTCGTTGAGGTTCTTGAAATGGTCGAGGTCGGTCATCGCAATTGTAAGCGGGAGGTTCTTGCGTCGCGCGCGGTCGATCTCGCGGGCCAGCGTCTCCTCGAGGTAGCGGCGATTGAACAGACCGGTGAGCGGATCGCGCACCGATTGCGCCCGGAGCTCGGCGCGCAGGGCGAGGTTGCCGAGCGCCAGCGCCACCGCCGAGGCGACCGCCGGCAGGATTGCGAGAGCCGCGCTCAGGTGCTCCTCGCCCGCGCGGGTCTCCTCCTGCAGGTGGAGCAATCCCAAAGTCTGGCCGTGCGCCGAGAGGGGCAGGCAGATGTAGGGCCAGGGTGGAGCGGCGAGATGCTCGCAGAGCACCTGAGTGGCTGGATCGAGCACCAGGTAGGTCCGGCCGGTGCGCAAGCCCCAGCAACTGGCGGGGGCGCAGTGTTCCGGACCCTCGCGGTCCGCCAGACCAAACGTCGCCCGCCGCAGGAGCTCGTTGCGGCTGTTGTTCAGCGTGTAGAGCGCCCCCGAAGTGCCGGGGACGAGGGCCGGCACGAGTCGCGCTACGACGCGGTAGGCCTCCTCTTCGTCGCTGGCGGACTGCAGGAGCTGTCCCAGGTCGTGCAGGAGAACGACCTCCCGCTCGCGCGTCGTGATGCGGTCCGCCAGCTGGTTGAACGAACGCGCGAGCCTGCCGATGTCGTTCCCTTCGACCTCGAGCAACCGCTGGCGAAGATCACCCGCGGCGAGCCTCTCGGTGGCCCTGCCGACCGAGCTCAGCGAGACCGCCAGCCGTCGTGCCAGACCCAGCGCCGAAGCGAGGCCGAGTGCCAGGGCGAGCGCGAGGCTGCCGAGCGCCACCCAGGTCGCGATCCGGCCCCGCCGGCTGCTCGCGGCCAGGTCCGCATCGAGGCGCTGGCGTTCGTGCGCGGAGATTTCCGCCTGGAGATTGCGAATGGCGTCGACCAGCTCCTTGCCGGCGCCGGAAAGGATCGGCGCGAGCGCGGCACGTTCGGCAGCGATCGAGCCGTCGGCGGCGAGGTTGATCTGGCGCAGCAGGGCGCCGGTCGCCGCTTCCGCGACGGGCCGAGGGGAACCCGCCGCCTCCGACTTCTCGAGCTCCTGCAGCCGGCGCAGGGCCTCGGTCCAGGCTTGAACGAGGCGCGGCTGACGGAGCGACGTGCATGCCGTATCGACCGCCACATGGATCCTCGCCAGGAGCTCCCGTCGGTGGTCCTTGCCGGCCGCCGTCCGGCGGATGGGCTGCTCCCGGTCCTGTTCGAGCAGAGCGAAGAGCGCCGTCCGGGCGTCGCGCATCGCCTCCATGTGCGACTGGGAAACCTCGCGCCGGCCGGAGATCACCGGCATCGCCACCTGAGTCAGCCAGCTGGTGAAGGTCTCGTCGGCGCGCGCCAGGCGCGCGAGCTGGTCGGCGTCGTCGGCGAACTCCACTTTGAGCCGCTCGACGGCGGTCGGCCAATCGCGCCCGGTATCGCTGAACGGCGCGAGATAGGCCACCTGACCGGTGAGCGCGAAACCGCGCTCGCCGGTTTCGGCGTTGAGGATGAGCCGCAGGAGGAGGTCGCTGGTCTGCAGGCGCTCACTGGACTCGCGGACGTCGCGCGCGGCCGAAATCGCCGATCGCAAAGCGAAGTAGACCGCCGCGCCGGCGCACACCGCTAGCAGGAGTGGCACTCCGACGACGAGGAGAAGACGCGCGCGCAGGCCGCGGTTGAGCCAGGAGAGATTCATCCCGCAACCAGTGTAGCCCGCAGGGCCCAGGGAAGTAACCACCCGAGCAGCTGGGCACCTCGCGCGCTAGGCGGGTGCGAGCGGCTCGTCCTCGCGCCAGCGCTCGCCACCGTCGGCATAGATCTCGCGCTTCCAGATCGGCGCTTCGGACTTCACGCGCTCGAGGGCGGTGCGTATCGCCGCGAGTGCCGCGTCGCGCCGCGGCGAGGCGGCGACGATGGCGATCGACGCCTCGCCGACCGCGAGCCTTCCCAACCGGTGCCGCAGGAGAACCCGCAGTTGCGGCGCCGCCGCGGCGGTCTCGCCCGCGATCTGCTCCAGGGATTTCGCCGCCATCGACTCGTAGGCGGAGTAGTCGATCGCCACCACTTCACGACCGTCGTCGTGATCGCGCACCGCGCCGACGAAAGCCGCCATGGCGCCGCATCCCGGGGCGGCGATCGCGGCGAACATGGCGGCGACGTCGAGCGGCACCGTCGTCAAACCGGAGCGCACCCTCAGCCGCCCGAGACGGGGGGGAGAAGAGCGACCTCGGCGCCGTCCCGGACGAGAGTCGTGGTGGTCGCGAGCGTCCCGTCGACCGCGATCGCCAGGCGGGCGAGCAGAGGCGCCATGGCGGGGAATTCTTTCGCCAGTTGGAGGCGCAGGTCACCGACCGACAGCTCGTCCGGGAGCTGCCACTCGCGGGACGGGGTGCCGAGCGCCTCAACTGCCGATGCGAAGGCCAACAGTCGCACTTGCACGCCTTGAATCGTAGCACCGGCTCAGCCCGTCGGCCTTCGGCTTTGGGCGCCGAGGAGCGTTCGCCCCCCGCCGACCGGGCGTATTCGAACCGAGTTGCGGCAGGGAAGGCGTCGTCGAGTAGACTGCCGGCTCTGCTCGATATCCCGCGAAGGGGGGACCATGAATTTCCAAGGTCGTTCTCAGATGCTCGTCGTCGTAGCCTTGGCCTTCGGCGCATGCCTCGCCGCAGCACCTGCGCAGGCCGCCGAAGAGGACCAGGCCTGCTGCAAGATCATTCGTGTCGATCTCGAGAAGGACACGGCCTGGCTGCGCAATCCGAAGACCGCCAAAGTGGTTCAGTTCCGGCTCGGCGCCGACAGCCGCGAGCTGTTCAAGGTCGGCGATCTCTACAGCCCGGAGACCGGCGAGCTCAACGGCGCCAAGCTGCAGCGCAACTACTCGCTGTCACTGCCGGCGCTCGGCGACTTGAACGGCAGCATCCAGCGCGTGCGAGGCCGGGAAGTCTCCGCCAAAATGGACGAGGGCGGAACCGTCTACCGCTTTCGCGCTCCGAGTTTCGGCAACCTCCTGAGCGACCTGGAGCCGGGTCAGGGCGTGTTGATCGACGTGCCGGGCGACTGGATTTTCGTGTACCACCGCGCTTACGGCGACGAGATGCCCAGCGTGTTGGCATTCGAGATCGAATGAACCGACCGCGCTGATCCCTGCCGCATTTCTCGCTGCCGGGCCTGGAACCCCGACCGGCCCGTATAATCGACCGGTTTGCCAGGGGGAGAGCTCGTTGCCGGCCATGGAATCGAAGCTGAAGATCGACGAGGAGTTCCGGCGTCGATATGCGCATTGGACCGCCGAGATCGCTCGGCTGGCCGCGGAGGAAAGGCAGCTGCGGGAAGGCGGCGGCGCCAAGGCACAGGCTCGCCAGCGCGAGCAGGGGAAGCTCTCGGCACGCGAACGCGTGGCGGCCCTGTGCGACCCGGGTGCGGCCTTCCTCGAGCTCGGCCTCTGGGCGGCGCAGGGAATGTACGCCGAATGGGGCGGTGCGCCGGCGGCGGGGGTGGTGACCGGCGTCGGCAGCATGCATGGTCGCGACATCATGGTCGTCGCTGACGACGCCACCGTCAAGGCGGGAGCCAAGTTTCCGCTCGGCATCAAGAAGGTCCTGCGAGCGCAGGAGATCGCGCTCGAGAACCGTCTGCCGGTGGTCTACCTCGTCGATTCGGCCGGTGTCTTCCTGCCGATGCAGGACGAGATATTCCCCGACCGCGAGCACTACGGCCGAATCTTCTACAACAACGCCCGGCTCTCCGCGGCCGGCATCTTCCAGATGGCGGCGATCGTCGGCTCGTGCGTCGCCGGCGGCGCCTACTTGCCGATCATGAGCGACGAGACCCACATCGTCGAAGGCACCGGCTCGATCTTCCTAGCCGGCTCGCACCTCGTCGCAGCGGCGATCGGCGAGCGCATCGAGAACGAGGCCCTGGGCGGGGCCGTGGTGCAGGCCGACATCTCCGGCGTCGTTGACCACCGTCACCCCGACGAGGCCAGCTGCTTCGCCAAGTTGCGCTCGCAGTTCGCGCAACTCGCAGCGCGCGAGCGCGCACCTTTCGCGCGCCGCGCGCCGGCAGCGCCGCTGCACGATCCGGACGAGCTCCTTGGCCTCATGCCGGTGGAACGCACCCGCCCCTACGACGCCCACGAGCTCCTGGCGCGGCTCCTCGACGGCTCGGAGTTCGACGAATTCAAGGAGACCTACGGCCGGACGCTGGTCTGCGGCACCGGCTGGATCGGCGGTCACGCGGTCGGCATCGTCGCCAACCAGCGCTCCGTGGTCGATCGCCGCACCGGGCTCGAGCCGCGTGACAAGGAGCTCCAGATCGGCGGCGTGATCTATAGCGACTCGGCCGACAAAGGGGCGCGCTTCGTCGAGCTGTGCAATCAGAAGAAGATCCCGCTGCTGTTCCTGCAGGACGTCACCGGCTTCATGGTGGGCTCGCGCTCGGAGCGTGGCGGCATCATCAAGGATGGCGCCAAGATGGTGAACGCGGTCGCCAACTCGGTGGTGCCGAAGATCACCATCTTCGTCGGCAACAGCTACGGCGCCGGCAACTACGCGATGTGCGGCAAGGCCTACGGCGCGCGCTTCCTGTTCGCCTGGCCCTCGGCGTCGATCGCGGTCATGGGCGGCGAGCAGGCTTCGCGCACGCTGCTGGCGATTCAGCTCAAGAACCGCGGCGACGGGGTTTCGGAGGAGGAAAAGGCCGAACGTCTCGCCGACATCCAGAAGCGCTACGCCGACGCCATGAACCCGCGCTACGCCGCCGCCCGCCTCTGGGTCGACGCCATCATCGACCCGCGGCGGACGCGCGAGGTCGTCGCCCAGGCGCTCGAAGCCTGCGCCAACAACCCCGAGATCGCCGAGTTCCGCGCCGGCGTCCTGCAGACCTGACCGGCGGGCCCGGTCAGTCCATCGTCGGTTCCTCCTCCGGCTTTCACAGGCTGATGCTCCAGCAGCCGGCGTCGTCGTTGTCGCGGAAGCGCCAGGCCCAGGCGTCGGTGGCCGCCAGGCCGCGCGCCCCCAGGGATCCGTCGCGGCGACAACCTTGCCGACGCGGGCAGCTGCGGCACCGCGGCGGGAAGTGGGCGAGTTGCGCGGGTCAACTCCGATGCGTGCTTTGCTCGGTGCCCAAAGCGCTTGCGCGCGCCGCCGCTACCGCCTCGCGGCGGCCGACGATCAGGTGCCAGAGGGTCAGCGCGGCCACGCCCGCGGCGAAGATCAGGACGTAGACCGACGCCAGACGCGGCAGGCTGGTGACGGTGAAGTTGGCGATCTGCTTGGTGCCGAATACGGCCGGCATGAAACCCTCGATGTGCACGGGCGCCCGCTCGTCGAGGCTGTGGCCCAGGGTGTAGAGCTTGTAGACGAAACGACCGAGCGAGAAGAGCGAGAAGTAGAGGGTGATGACGGCCAGGTCGATCAGCGCGCCAACGTCGCCGATCGCGGCGACGCGCAGGGTGAGGATGACCAATCCGCCGATGGCGAACGGCAGCCAGTCGAGATCGTCGAGCGCGGCGCGGTCGATCTTCGCCATCCCGATGTAATGGTTGAGCGTGTTGATCTCCTGGATATCGTTACCGTTGCGGCCGCCTTCGACTTTGTGCGCGTAGATGTCGAGCGAGAGGCCGTCCGGATATTGCGGCGCGATCATCGAGATGTTCCACAGCGGCGCGGTGAACGTGAGGGCTAGCGGCACCACCAGGAGAACCAGCAGAATACGGGCGCGAATACGCACCGGTTGGTGGACGAAAGCGAAAAACTTCTCGAGTGCTGTTTTCATGACGAACCCTCCCTTAGACGAGATCTCCGCTGCGGAATCGACGTAGCCCGACCAGCCAGGCGACCGTGCCGAACAGTACCGGCCAGCCGATGCCGAGCGCCAACAAACCGTTTGCGCCCAGATGCTGCGCGAGATAGAAGCCGACCGGCCCGAACGACGAGAGCTCCGGATCGTGCCCTGCCAGCAGCGCCAAGCGAGCGCACTGAACGGGATTGATTCCGGCGAGCAGGAACACCGTCGCGGCATGGATGCGCCACTGCAGCAGGGCGCCAATCAGAGCGAAGTCGAGGAGCGACACCGTCGCCGCCCAGACGAGGAGGCCGAGAATCGCCGACTTGGCGGTATTGGTGACGTGTGCCGAGAGCGCCATGCCGAGGCCGACGAACGCCCAGAGCAGCGCGCAGCTGACCAGCACCGTGCGGACGATGGAGCTCCAGGGGACGGGATCCGCGAAGAAGATTCGCGCCAGCAAGGGCAGCGCAATCCAGATTGCCACGAGCGGCAGAGCCAGCAAAGTCAGGCGCACGAGCGTGACCGCGGAGTAGTAACCCGATGAGGATGCCGAGTGTCCGAGGAGGAGCTCCAGGGAGCCGTCTTCGCGGGCTCGATTGAGCGTCTGGCTGGTTGCCGCGAGCGCCAGAAGCGGCAGCAGCAAGAGCAGGGCGTGCGCCAGGGAGAGCAGCACGCGGCCGACGCCGGTAAAGCCCAGGACGGCCGATTCGCGCGTCGCGGCGAAAGCGAAAATGACCGCCAGCGCGCCGTAGAGCGAGCTGACCACCACCGGCCACCGCGAGCGCAGCACCTCGCGGGCATCCAGCCGGGCCAGAGCGGCGATCTCAGCGCGGCGCATCGGCTCGATCGGCTGCTGCTCCCGCGGTTCGCTTGGCCGCGGCCAGGGCGGCGGTGCGCCGACGCGCCTCGTCGAGGCCGATCGCCCCTGGTGCGTCGGCGTCCACGGCGCCCAGGCCCCAGGCCATTGGCGTCGGTGCGGTCGGCGCGAAGCCGACCCGGGGCGAGGAGAGCCAGCGGTCCTCGCGGTAGTGGTGGAAGAAGGTCGCGCGCGCCGCCGCGTGGTTCTCCTCCTGCCAGAGGAAGAGACAGCCCGGATCGTCGAAGAACACGATCTCGCCGTCTGCGGTCTGAATCTCGGCCGCGAAGGCCGGTTCGCTGACGTGCATCCGGCAGTACCCGCAGGCATCGCGATCCCAGGCGGGCTCGACCACGCCGACGGGCGGCCGCTCGAGCCAGAAGACGGCTGCCGCGAGCCCCAGGAGCACCACCGCTGCCGCTGCCGCCCACCCCGACAGGCGCCTCATGCTTCCGGCTCCGGGCCGGTGAGCGAAACGGTCTCGAGATCGCGGACATGGAGATTCTCGAGCTCGCCGCCGAGCCTGCTGGCCAGCTGTGGCAACAGGGCGAGCTTCTCCCGCTCATCGACCGTCTTTCGCCACCAACGGCCGAGGCCGGGGTGGAATCCGAGGTCGTGCAGCCAGGCGTCCTCGTAGAGGTCGCGCGTCTGAGCCTCGACGACGGAGAGCGCACGGGCGCGCAAATAGGTGGCGGCAGGCCCGTCGAAGCGAATGTGACCGTCCTCCAGGCAAACCACGTGATCGACAAGGTGCCTCATCTCGTCGAGCCGGTGCGAACACAGCACCAGCGTCGCCGTGGACGGCAGCTCCGCGAAGAGGCGGAAGAAGCGCTCACGCGTCTCGGCGTCGAGGCTCGCGGTGGGTTCGTCGAGGATCAGCAGGTGGGCCCGCGACGAGAAGGCGAGAGCGATCAGGAGCTTCTGCTTCATGCCGCCGGAGAGGTTACGGAACGGGGTCGAGCCGATTGCCGTCCGATCGAGGCCGAGGGCCTCGGCGTGCGCCTCCAGATCACCCAGCTCGAGCTGACGCAGGGCGCCGACGGCGGCGATGATCTCGTCTACCGTGGCAGCGAAGCTCGGCGGCGCCTGGGGCACATAGGCGAGCTCTCGGGCAAGCTCGGGTCGCTGGGTGTGCGGATCGAGATTGTCAATGCTGACCGCCCCCTGGTAGCGCAGCAGCCCCATGAAGATACGGATCAGCGTCGACTTTCCCGAGCCGTTCGGTCCGACGAGCCCGACGCGCCGGCCACTCGGAATCGACAGGGTAACGTCTTGCAGCGCCCGGACGGTGCCGAACGAGCGCGACAGCTGGCGGGTCTCAATTTGCACGGCGGCTCGTGGCGGAGGTGGGGGCCATCCGCGGTTTCTCGTCGACCAGTATTGCTTTGGGCTGCAGGATCGGAACCAGCTGGCCGATCGCGTCCATGAGGTACATCGCCGGCGTGCCGCGGAAGAAATCGAGCTGCGGATGGCGCGAGACGAGCGTCGCCGAAAGGCTGCGCAGCTCGAAGGGGACATCGCCGAAACCGTCGCCATCGAGATCGTAGCCAGCATAGTCGTCGAAGTTGTTGTGCAGCCAGAGGCTGCCCAAAGCGTCGCCGCCGCCGTCGACCCGGACAGCCAGCGAGTTGCCGCGCAGCGAGTTGTCGCGGAAGCGGTTGCCGGCGGTGCTGGCGTGGAACGCCACGCCGATGTCACAGAGCCGGATGGCGTTGTTGTCGAAGTCGTTCGTCGTGCCCGGCTCGTAGGGCGAGTTGTCGAGGTAGATACCGACCGCATCGCGAACGAAGACATTGCCGCGAGCGCGCATGCCACTCGACTCCTTGAGACCGATGCCCATGCCCGCCGCGCCAGTCGAGGCGGCGAGGAGATTGCTCTCGAGGAGAATGTCGCGCGAGTACATGGCGAAGACTCCGACCACGTTGCGAATGTAGCGATTGTGCGAAATCCGGTTGCCGTGGCTGTACATCAGATGGGTACCGTAGCGCCCGCCCTCGATCTCGTTGTCCGCGATCAGGTTGTTCGAGGAGTACCAGATGACCATGTCCCGGCTGCCGTGCACGCGGTTCCTCTCGATGCGCGAGTCGCGCGTCTCCCAGACGCGGATGGCGTCGCCGCGCATGCCCAGCTCGGCACGATCGCCGCCGTCGATCAGATTGCCGCTCACGACGACATCCTGCGATTTCTCCACGATGATGCCAAAAAGTGCGTTACGAATGGCGACTCCCTCGACCCGCGCGCCGATGGCATCGGTGACGTGGACCGCCGCCTCCTGCAGATCGAAACGGTGACCGCTGCCATCAACCGTGATACCGAGCAGGCGCGAGCCTTCTCCCGCCAGACGGAGCGTATCTCCTGTTCCGGAACTTTGAACGACGGCTGCCCGGGTTCCCCACACGGTCACGCCTGGGCCAATTCGTCCCGGACCGGAGTGCTTGCCGGGCTCGAGGCAAAGGCTGTCTCCAGGCAGCGCACCGGCGAGAGCCGTGGCGAGCCCCTCGCCCGCGGGTACGGTACGGCAGCCGGCCGGGCGCGGCGGGGGCGGAGACGGCTCGAAGTTCACTGGTACAGCCGCGAGATCGACTCGTGGATCGGCGCAGCCGACGAGGAGCGACGACGAGACGACGAGGACCGCCAGGCTCAGCGTGCGGATCTGGATTCGGCGGCAGTGGGGATTGCGACAAGCCTCCCCGGCGCGCGGGTGCGTCGGGGAGGGCAAGATCGGGCGAGAGTGCGCAGGCCTCAAGGCTCCACGAGCAAGTAGCCGGCCATCTCGAGATGAAGCGCGGAACAGAACTCGGTGCAGTAAAGAGGGAAAACGCCGGCGTGATCGGCCTTGAAGGTGACGTTGGCGTGTTCGCCCGGCTCCAGGCTGAGGTTGATGTTGTAGTCGGCGATGGCGAAGCCGTGAGTTGCGTCATGGGCCTGCTCGACGTTGGTGATGTGCAAATGAACCGTCTCGCCTTTCTTGACGCGAATCGTATCTGGCGTGAAGTGGCTGCGAACGGCGGTCATGTTGACGTGGACACCGTCGGCCCGGCGCTCGATGCCCTCCTTTCCGCCCTCGACCATGAACGGATCCGGCTTGTCGGTGAGCGGGTTGATCCCGGCGGGGGTGTAGGCGGTGATCGGATGCAACTTGTCCGCCTTGATCATCTGCGCGTAGTGCGGCTCACCGATCGGGATCGGCATGTCGTAGAGCAGCTGCATCTTCTCGCCGGAGATGTCGACGAGCTGGAAATTCTGCGGCAGCAGCGGTCCAACACCGGCGAAGCGGTCGAGCGACCACTTGTCCATCGCCACGACATAGCGGCCGTCAGGACTTACCGTGTCGCCCTCGGCGGCCAAGAGATGGCCGATGTTGTAGTGCACCGGCAGCTTCTCGATAACCTTGAGATCCTTGAGGGACCACTTGGCGACCGCCGACTCGATGAAGAGCGAAGTGTAGGCGTTGCCGTCGCCATCGAACTGCGTATGCAGCGGCCCGAGGCCGATCTCCGCCTGGCCGCGGATGGCATCCTCGAACGGCAGGATGGGCACTCCGTACGGATCCTTCCCGGCATACTTCTTCTGCTCGATCAGGCTCTTGATCTTGGCGAAACTGTAGACGGTGGCGTGGGTGTCGAGCTTACCGGCAACGACGAGCTCCTTGCCGTCGGGCGTCACGTCGACGCCATGCGGGCTCTTCGGCTCGCCGACGAAGTGGAGCAGGCCCTCATCGATCGCCGTCTGCAGGCGGATCACCTTCATGCCGGCGATCGTCTCCGTCTTGCCCGCGGCGACGACATCCTCGGCTTGCCGCCAGTTGATGATGTGCATGTAGTCCATGTCGTTCTGCGACGCTCCGGACTCGAGCGGCGGCAGCCCTTCAGCGTTGCCGCCGTGGGACATCTCCGTGTTGAAGCTGTTGAGGAAGACCCAGCCGTCGCTGTCGAGCTTGCCGGCGTCGGCGAGGTCCTGCATGTAGGGCGGCAGCTCGATGGCGAAAGACTTCTCGGGAACGATGCGACCGGCGGCGCGGTCGAATTTCCAGAAAATGACCGCGCCGCGGTAGAGCTCCTGGTACTTCTCGATCGGCGCATAGGTGCCACCCAACGGCGCCGGGTACTGCGCGCCCTCGATGATGTATTCGGTGTTGGGTGTCACGAAGGTCGAGCCATGATCGTTGGTGATCAGGTTGCTGTAGACGATCTGCTTGGTTGCAAAGTCCTTGAGATCGATGACCGCGACGCGCGCATTGGCCTTGTCATTGATGAAGACGTACTGGCCATCGTAGTCGCCCGCGGTCTCGGACAGGGCCGGGTGATGGGTGTCGGCCCAGTTGAGCATCTTGCCGCCGCGGTCGCCGGAGCGCAGGAGGGCGTCGCTCTCGTCGCCGTAGCCGTAGCCCTGCCAGGGCTCGGGAGTGAAGACCGCGATCACCTTGAGAATGCGCATGCTGGGCACGCCGATGACCAGCATCTGCCCGCTGTGGCCGCCGGAGGCGAAAATCATGTACTCGTCCTTGACGCCGGTCGGGGTGTAGGTCTTGAGCGCCGCGGTGACGTCGTCCTCGCTGAGGTTGCGCGCCTGCATCAGCTGCTGCACGCTCGCTGAAGGACCGGCCCCGGAGGACGCGGCCTGCGGGCGGCAGGCAGCGACGGTCGCGAGAATGCCAGCCAGGCCGAGGGCCGCCGCGGTGATATAGAACTTGGTGATCTTCATCTCTCTGTCTCCTCGGGTCAGTTCTGCGGCTTCGAAAGCGAGCGGACGTGGGCGCGCAGCGCCGCTACAACGTCCTTCTTGGCCATGAGGTCGGGATTGGGCGGCATGCCGGGGCTCTTGCCGACGGCGGAGCCGCCGTACATGATGATCTTTTCGATGTGCTCGTCGGTGACCGACGCCTGCCATGCAGGATCGCTGAAATTGCGCGGCGGTGGCACCAGCCCGAGCGAAGCGGCACCGTCGCCGAGGCCTTTCTCGCCGTGACAGGTCACGCAGCGCGACACCCAGATGGTCGTTGCCTGCTTCTCGGTCGCCGCCGCATTTGCCGGTGTCTGGGCGGCTGCCGCTGCGGGTGCGGTGGGCGCGGCGCCAGGTTCGGCCTGAGGCTTGTTGCCGCAGCCGACGAGGCCGCCGAGAGCGATGACTGCAGGGATCAGGAGCAGGAATCTCATTCGAAGTGTCAAGGCTGAATCTCCTTCTAGGTGTGGATGGTTCGCAAAGCCTAGTCGGGCGACTCGCTTGAGTGCAAGGCCGTTATGGTGGGATGAGCCCGCCCATTGGGGTGGTTGTTGCGTTCGAGTGCGTGCACGCAGCGGTAGCGCTGGCGCACGACACCGTCGATTTCGGCGAAGGTGAAGCCGCCGAAGATCACCATCTTCGTCGGCAACAGCTACGGCGCCGGCAACTACGCGATGTGCGGCAAGGCCTACGGCGCGCGCTTCCTGTTCGCCTGGCCCTCGGCGTCGATCGCGGTCATGGGCGGCGAGCAGGCTTCGCGCACGCTGCTGGCGATTCAGCTCAAGAACCGCGGCGACGGGGTTTCGGAGGAGGAAAAGGCCGAACGTCTCGCCGACATCCAGAAGCGCTACGCCGACGCCATGAACCCGCGCTACGCCGCCGCCCGCCTCTGGGTCGACGCCCTCATCGACCCGCGCCGCACCCGCGAAGTCGTCGCCCATGCGCTCGCAGCGTGCGCCAACAATCCGGAAGTCCCCGAGTTCAGGACCGGCGTGTTGCAGACCTGAACGGCGGGCCCCCGGTCCGTCCAGCGTCGGTTCCCTACCCAGCTTCCACGGGTCGCAGCTCCTCCCGCGGCATGGGAAGACTCTGGACGAGCTTGACAAAGTCCTGTAACGTCCGAAGGAATTCCACCTTCAGAGTGAACGACAAGCAGCTGCGGCCGGGAGCGCTCGAGTTCCTGGCCGCGACACCTTCTGGAAAGAGGGGGGCAAGTCATGGAGCGAGCGCGGCGGTGGTCGGCCATCCTGGTCGGTTTGGGTCTGCTGGGAAGCACGAGCGCCCGGGTGGCGAGCGCGGCCGCGACGGAAGTGGTGACGGTGGCGATCTCGCCGTCGACGGAGCCCGGAGGCGGAAGTTCCGCACCGTCCACTTCGGCAGACGGCCGCTACATCGCCTTCCAGTCGTCAGCGCCAAACCTTGTCGCCGGAGACACGAACAATCTCGACGACATCTTCGTCCACGACCGTCAGACGGGAGTGACGACGCGGGTCTCGGTGGATAGTGCCGGGGCGGAGGGAAACAGTGATAGCGCTGCGCCATCGATCTCCGGCGACAGCCGTTATGTGGCCTTCTCTTCGGCGGCTTCGAACCTCGTCGCGGGGGACACGAACGGCAGCGAAGACGTCTTCGTCCACGATCGTCTGACGGGCACGACGACGCGGGTCTCGGTGGACAGTGCCGGGGCGGAGGGAGACTCTTACAGCTACGAGGCTTCGATCTCTGGCGACGGTCGCTATGTGGCGTTCGCTTCGACGGCTTCGAACCTCGTCGCGGGGGATACGAATAGTATCGACGACATCTTCGTCCACGACCGTCAGACGGGTGCGACGACGCGCGTCTCGGTGGACAGCTTCGGGGTGGAGGGGGGCAGCGGCAGCACCTCTGCCTCGATCTCCGGCGACGGCCGTTATGTGGCGTTCGCTTCGTATGCGTCGAACCTCGTCGCGGGAGACACAAACTTGAACTCGGACATCTTCGTCCACGACCGTCAGACGGGCACGACGACGCGAGTCTCGGTGGACAGCACCGGGGTGGAGGGGGACGGCTATAGCTCCGCTCCCTCGATCTCCAGCGACGGTATCTATGTGGCATTCACTTCAACGTCTTCGAACC
>JBDTQT010000043.1:0-19075 GCA_039932055.1 Thermoanaerobaculia bacterium | reverse complement strand
CTGCAGATCGCGCTGGCACTCGAGGAGGCGCACGAAAAGGGAATCGTCCACCGGGACCTCAAGCCACAAAACATAAAAGCTTCTGGTGAAGGAAAAGTAAAGGTCCTCGACTTCGGGCTGGCGAAGGCGATGGATCCGACCGCGGGCTCGGCGGCTTCGGCTGCCGACCTCGCGCGATCACCGACGATCATGAACTCGCCCACCCTGACCGCGGTGCACGGCACGCAGCTCGGGGTCATCCTTGGCACCGCCGCCTACATGGCGCCGGAGCAGGCGCGCGGTGGTGCGATCGACAAGCGGGCCGACATCTGGGCCTTCGGCGTCGTGCTCCACGAGATGCTCTCCGGCAAGTCCCTCTTCGCCGGGCCGACCATCTCCGACACTCTTGCCGGCGTGCTCAAAAGCGAGATCGATTTTTCGGCCCTGCCCGCGGAGACGCCGCCGGCGATCCGCCAACTCCTCCGCCGCTGTCTCGAACGGAATCCGAAGAATCGCCTGCACGACATCGCGGATGCGCGCATCGTGCTCGAAGAGGTCATTCAGTCCGGCGGCGCAATCGAGGCGTCTGGCGCGACAGTGGTGCCGCTCCATGGCCCTTCGCGTCGCGAGATGGCCGCGTGGGGCCTGGCGCTGCTGGCGATCGCCGCCGTCGCCGCGCTCCTCGCCGGGTGGCTCGGACCTGCGGGCAGCCGCGGACGCGGCGCCGCCGCTGTACTGGTCACCCGGTTCGGCGTGGCGCCTGAAACGAAGGGCCGGATCGAGGGCTATCCGGCACTCTCGCCCGACGGGCGCACGCTGATTTACGCGCTGCACCAGGACGACGGCTCCGCCGCGCTCTGGGCCTACTCGTTCGAAAGCGGTACCAGCCGCAGTCTCCCCGCGACCGAGGGCGCCAGCCAGCCGTTCTGGTCGCCGGACGGCAAGCAACTAGGCTACTTCGCGGGCGGACAGCTGAAGCGCCTCGATCTCGCGACCGGGCTCGTTCAGAACCTTCTGCGCGTCGCCGATCCGCGCGGCGGCACATGGACGCGGGAGGGCAAGGTCCTGTGTGCCGTCAACGCCGCCGCACCAATCATCGAAATCGCGCTCGCCACCGGCGCGACGCGCGCCATCACCACACTCGCGCCAGCGAAGGGCGAGCAAAGTCACCGCTTTCCGTGGGCACTCCCGGGTGGCGGCTTCCTCTTCTCCGTGACCGGCAGTGGCGAATCCCAGGGGATCTTCTGGCAGGGCCGCGACGGCGCCGCGTCGCATCGCCTGGTCAAGGACGTTTCGCGCGCCGCCTTCGACGAGCGCGGCTACCTCGTCTGGGTGCGCGGCTCGATCCTCGCCGCGCAGCCGTTCGATCCGGCGAAGGGCGCTCTCTCGGGCGAACCGTTTCCGCTCGCCGAGAAGGTCGGCCTCGACTCCCAGACCAACGCCGAAACCTGGTTCACCGCCTCGGCCTCCGGAACGATCGCGCTGCGCCAGGGCGCGCGGCAGCGCACCGATCTTCAATGGCTCGACCGCAAGGGGACACCGCTCGGCGCGCCCTCCGCCCCGGCGAGCTACTCGGAGCCGGCGATTTCTCCCGACGGTCGGCAGGTCGCGATCGGCGTTACCCTGCCCGATGAATCTGGAAATCTCTGGATCTTCGACGCCGCGCGGTTCGACCGCAGCCGGCGCCTCACCTTCGACCCCTCCGGCTGCGAGACCCCGAGTTGGTCGCCCGACGGCCGCTGGATCGCCTACACCTCGCCGCGCACCAACGGCTTCGCGCTCTTTCGCAAGGCCGCCGACGGCAGCGGCGAGGAGGAGCGGCTTTTCGAGGCCGGCACCGGAAGCTGGATCGACGGTTGGACTCCGGACGGCAGAACTCTGGTCTTCGAGCGCTTCGAGGCGGAGAGCGGTTCGGATCTCTGGCTCTTGCCGCTCGAGGGCAAGCGCCAGCCGATACCCTTCCTGCAGACGGCGGCCAATGAGGCGCACGCGGCGTTCTCGCCCGACGGGCGCTTCATCGCCTACGCTTCGGACGAAAGCGGGATGAGTCAGGTCTACGTGCGCACCGTCCCCATCCTCGGCCTGGCGCCGTTCTCGTTCGGGAATCCCGGGCCGCTCTTTCGCATGCGCACGCCAGCGCCGGCAATCACCTCGAACCGCACCTACTTCGCCGCCGCCGGGTCAACGAGCGCCTTCCGCCGAGGTGAGGCAGCGCCTCGGGGTCCAGCAGCGTCCGGACAGTCGAACACCGTGGTAGGATTCATGCCATGAGCTCTGCCATTGCAATTACCATGGACGCGTCGGGGCGTCTGGTCCTGCCGAAGGCGGTGCGCGAGGCCGCCGGGCTGGAGGCGGGTATGCCGCTCGCGATCTCCGTCAACGACGGCAGAATCGAGATCGAGCCCGCGCCGCGAGCGGTGAAGACCGTCCGCCGGGGGCGCTTCGCGATCGCCGTCGCGCTCGAAGAGGGGCCGACGCTCACCGCGCGAACGGTGCGGGAAACCCAATCCGTAGTGCGAAGGGAGCGCTAGGCGCGTGGCGAAGACCGCTGTCGACACCAGCGTCGTCGTCGCGGCGTTGCTCTCGTGGCACGAAGCGCACCCGCCGGCGTTCGCGGCGTTGTCGGCCGCGGCGGAAGACGGCGAGCTCCTGCTGCCGATCTCCGCGCTGATCGAGTGCTACTCGGTGCTCACCCGGTTGCCGGCCGCGCATCGCCTGAGCCCGGGCGACGCCGCCGGTCTGCTCGCGAGCGCCTTGCAGGAGACCGGCCGCGTGGTCGGCATCCGTACCGGAGCGGCATGGGGATTCCTCTCGGCGCTCGTCCGCGAGGACGTGCGCGGCGGCGCGACCTACGACCGGAGAATCCTCGCGGAGGCACACGCGGCAGGCGCCGAGCGCCTCCTGACCTTGAACGGCGGCGACTTCCGCCGTTTCGCGCTCGACCACCTCGAAGTCGTCGTCCCGGGAGAGGCGGCCCGATGATCGGATCCCGACTGGGCCCCTACGAGATCACCGCCAAGCTCGGCGAAGGTCGCATGGGCGAGGTCTACCGCGCGACCGACTCGCGCCTCAAGCGCGAAGTTGCGATCAAGGTTCTTCCGGCCGCTTTCACCGAGGACAAGGAGCGCCTCGCGAGGTTCGAGCGCGAGGCGCAGCTTCTCGCGCAACTCAACCACCCGAACATCGCCCAGATCTTTGGGCTCGAGACCAGCGGAGCCACCCACGCGCTCGTCATGGAGCTCGTCCCCGGCCCGACCCTGGCAGAACGCCTCGAATCCGCGCCTCTTTCCTTTACTGAAAGCCTTTCTTTCGCGCTGCAGATCGCGCAGGCGCTCGAGGAGGCCCACGAGAAGGGTATCGTCCACCGTGACCTCAAGCCCCAGAATATAAAAGCTTCCAGTGAAGGAAAGGCCAAGGTCCTGGAATTCGGGTTGGCCAAGGCGATGGAGGCCACCGGCGCATCCTCGGCGGCGGCCGATCTCGCGCGCTCGCCGACGATCATGAACTCGCCCACTCTGACTGCGGTGCACGGCACGCAACTTGGCGTGATTCTCGGCACCGCGGCCTACATGAGTCCCGAGCAGGCGAAGGGACGCCCGGTCGACAAGCGCGCCGACATCTGGGCGTTCGGCGTCGTGCTCTGGGAGATGCTGAGCGGCAAGCGCCTGTTCGAGGCCGAGAGCGTGCCCGAGACGCTGGCCGCGATCTTCTCGCGCGATCTCTCGCTTTCCCAGCTGCCGGCGACGACGCCGCCTGCGATCCGGCGGTTGGTCGGGCGCTGCCTCGAGCGCGATCCGAAGCGGCGGCTGCGCGATATCGGCGAGGCGCGGCTGCTGCTCGAGTCACCTCTCGCGACGATCGAGGAAACCCCCGCCGTCACGCTTCCCTCGAGCCACGTGCGCGGCCGCGGCGCACCCGGCTGGCTCGGTTGGACTACGGCGGCGACGCTCGCGCTCGTCGGCGCGGGTCTCGCCGTGCGCGCGGGCCAGCCCGGCTCGCGGCCGGCGCTCTACCGCTTCGCGATCTCCTCGGCGTCCGGCGCTTCGATCGCGCTCGGCGCCGGGGCACTGAAGCCATGATCGGCGCTACTCAGGAAAGCGTCCCGGCGATTGACAGCTACATATGCACCATCCATACTTGAGCATATGCGAACCAGCCTGATTCTCGACGACGAACTGCTGGCGAAGGCCGGGCGGCTCTGTGGCTTGAAGGAGAAGACGGCCGTGGTCCACGCCGGCCTCGAAGCGCTCATCGCGCGCGAGAGCGCCCGCCGCCTGGCGGCGCTGGGCGGCTCGGAGCCCGGGATGCGGCGCGTTCTGCGCCGGCGTCCTCCGGCGCGCAAGGGCGCCCGAACGCACGCTTGATCCTGGTCGACACATCGGTTTGGGTGGAGCACCTGAGGCACGGCCAACCGCGGCTCGCGGCCCACCTGGTCGCGGCGGAAGTCGCCGGTCATCCGTTCGTGCTCGGCGAGATCGCTCTCGGCCACCTGCGTCGCCGCGAGGAGATCCTCGGCCTGTTGACGGCCCTGCCGCAGGTCGAGCCCGTCTCGCATGAAGAGATTCTGGAGTTCATCACCCGCCGAAACCTCGTCGCCAGCGGCATCGGTTGGGTCGACGTCCACCTGCTCGCCGCCGCCGCGCTCTCGGGCTCCCGGTTGTGGACCCTGGATCGCCGCCTGGCGGCGGTCGCCGCCCGCCTCGAGCTCGAAGCCAGGAGCGCTCCATGAAGATCGACTGCCGATGATCGGACGCAGACTGGGCCCCTACGAGATCACCGCCAAGCTCGGCGAGGGCGGCATGGGCGAGGTCTTCCGTGCCCGCGACACGAAGCTCGACCGCGAGGTGGCGATCAAGGTGCTGCCATCGCACCTCGCCGCCGACCCCGAGGCGCTGGCGCGCTTCGAGCGCGAGGCCAAGGCGGTGGCGGCGCTATCGCACCCGAACATCCTGGCGATCTTCGACTTTGGCCGCGACAACGAGACCGCCTACGCGGCGATGGAGCTGCTCGAGGGCGAGACGCTGCGCGAGCGCCTGCTCGCCGGCGCGCTGCCGGTGCGGAAGGCCCTCGAGATCGCCGCGCAAGTCGCCGCCGGTCTCGCCGCCGCGCACGCTCGCGGCATCGTGCATCGCGACCTCAAACCCGACAACCTCTTCCTGACCCGCGACGGCCAGCTGAAGATCCTCGACTTCGGCCTGGCCCGCCAGACGGAGGTCCACGGATCGAAGAGCCAACTTCTCGCAGCTCCGACGCAGGGACCCGGCACCGAGCCCGGCGCGGTGCTCGGCACTGTCGGCTACATGTCGCCAGAGCAGGTGCGCGGCGAGCCCGCCGATCACCGCTCGGACCTCTTCGCGCTCGGCGTCGTGTTGTACGAGATGTTGACCGGCAGGCGCGCTTTCGCACACGGCTCGGCGGTCGAGACGATGTCGGCGATCCTGCGTGAGGAGCCACCGGAGATCGATACGCTCGGCGAGAAGTTCTCGCCGGCGCTCGCTCGGCTCCTCCAGCACTGTCTCGAGAAGCGCCCCGACGAGCGTTTCCAGTCGGCGCGCGATCTGGCGTTCGATCTCAAGTCCCTCGCATCGGGCAGTTCAGCATCGCAACGCGGCGAAATCGCGGCGCAGGCCGCCGTCGCCGTCGGACACAGCGCTCGCCGCCAGGGGCTCATCGCTCTGCTGCTGATCGGCGCTGGCGCGCTCGCCGGCGGGTTCGTGGCGACCGTCGTTCGCCGGCCTGTCGATGCCGCCTCCGCAGTCCTCCGTCCCACCTTCCGGCAGCTGACCAAGCTGCCGGGCGGCGAAGGGAACCCCAGCATCTCTCCCGACGGCGAGAGCTTCGTCTTCGTCAAGCACGACGGCGGCGACGACGATCTTTTCCTGCAGCGAATCGACGGCGCGAAACCGATCCCGCTCACCGCCGACTGCGCAGAGGACGACACCGATCCGGAGTTTTCGCCGGACGGACGGACGATCGCCTACCGCTCCGAGTGCGGCGGTGGAGGCATCTTCGTCATGGGGGCGACCGGCGAGGCGAGCCGGCGTGTCACCGACTTCGGCTACGCTCCCGCCTGGTCACCCGACGCGAGCGAGCTCGCCGTGGTCACCGAGGACACTGGAGCACCGACCTCGCGTAACTCGGTGAGCGAGCTCTGGGCGGTGAAGCTCGAATCCGGCGCGCGCCGACGGGTGAGCGACCACGATGCCATGGCACCGACCTGGTCGCCCGACGGCCGGCGCATTGCCTTCTGGGGCCTGCGCGACGAGACTTTTCAACGCGATCTCTGGAGCGTGGCCGCGGACGGCTCTGAGAGCGCGAAGACTGCCGCGGCTTCGATCGTCGACGATCCGGCCATCGACTGGGCGCCGGTCTATTCACATGACGGGCGCTGGCTCTACTTCGCCTCGACCCGCGGCGGGACCTTCAATCTCTGGCGCCTGGGGCTGGATCCGGCTACCGGCGCGGCGCACGGCGAGCCCGAGCCGCTCACCACGCCGTCGAGCTGGGCCGGTCCGTTCGACCTCTCCGCCGACGGCCGCCGGATCGTCTTCGTCGACCGGAATGCGCAGACCGAGATCGCGCGCGTCGCCTTCGACCCCGCGCGTCTGGCGCTCGCCGCCGCACCGATGCCGGTCTTCAGCGGCTCGTTCGAGCTCCGCGAGCAGCAGCAGTCGTTCGACGGTCAGTGGGTCGTCTTCACCAATGAGGACATGCCGCAGCATCTCCATCTGGTCCACGCCGACGGCACCGGCTACCGCCAGCTCACCACCGGCGACGAGCGCAACCGGCAAGGCACCTTTTCGCCGCAGGGCGACTGGATCGCCTTCCAGACCAACCAGGGGATATCGAGCCTGGCTGCGATCCACCCCGACGGCGGTGGCCGGCAGCCGATCGTGGTCGGTCGAGGCTTCACCAACCCGCGCTGGTCGCCCGACGGGAAGAGCCTTCTCACCTACAACACCAGCGGCGGCGGAATGATTCTCGACCTTTCATCCGGATTCGGGTCGCCGGCCAAGCAGGAGTTGCCGCCGATCGCTCCCGGAGTGTTTTTCTGGCCGATCGCCTGGTCTGCCGACGGCGACCTGGTTGCCGGCACGGCGGTCACCGCCGGTCAGGTCGGCGACATCTACGTCCGGTCGGTCGCCGATCACGCCTACCGCAAGATGCCCTGGACTCGCGCAGGCCAGTTCGACTACAGCCTCGCTTTCGTCGACCGCACCCACCTCGTTTACGGCTTCGGCGGCGAGCTCTGGATGGGAGACATCCGCAGCGGCGAGCCCAGGCGCATCTACTCCGCACTGCCCGGGCACCGCGTCACCAATATCTCCGGATCGCGCGACGGCCGCTCGCTCACCTGGATCGACAACGCCGACGAGTCGGACATCTGGCTGATGACCCTCGAGGAGAAGGCCAGCCCGTAGAGTGAGCTCGCGGTGTATCGTAGTGGGCGAATTCGATCCGAATTTCTATCGCCCGATGACGCAGATGCCGATCCGGGCGGCGCCGCCAAGGAGCCCTTACATGGCAACCCACCGCCCCGGCCTTTCCGCACTCGCCTCGATTCTCGCGCTGGTCCTATCGCCCGCGCTCGGCGCCACGACCCTCGACCTCAAGGTCGACGCCAGGGAGGCGCCACGCAAGGTCCTGCATCTGCGCCTGGAAACCGCGGCGAACGCCGGTGATCTGACCCTGCTCTACCCGAAGTGGATCCCTGGGGAGCACGGGCCATCCGGGCCGATCGCCAACCTGGTCGGATTGCGCATCGAGGGCGGCGGCAAGACGCTCCCCTGGCGGCGCGATCCGGTCGAGATGTTCGCGGTCGAGCTCGCCATTCCAGCGGACGTCTCCTCGATCGTCGTCACCTCGGATTTTCTCTACGCCGGCGAAGGTGGTTCGTTCTCCTCCGGTCCCAGCGCCAGCGAGGAGCTCGCGCTCGTCACCTGGAACCAGCTGGTGCTCTATCCGCAGGGCCCAACCGCCGACGACATCCAGGTTGAGGCGACCCTCGACCTGCCCGCCGGATGGGATTTCGGCACCGCCCTGCCGGTGGTCTCCCGCAGCGGCGACCGCGTGCGTTTCGCGCCGGTTTCGCTCACCACGCTCGTCGACTCGCCGGTACTCATCGGCCGGCACCTCGCGACCATCGAGCTCGGCGTGCACGGAACCGCGGCGCATCGCATCACCCTCGCTGGCGACAGCGCGGCGGCGATCCAGCCGGGAGGGGACTACGCCGCCGGGCTCGGGCGCCTGGCCGACGAGGCGTTCGCGATCTTCGGCGCGCAACACTTTCGCTCCTACCGCTGGCTGCTGTCGCTATCGGACCACGTCCAGCACTTCGGCCTCGAACACCACGAGTCGAGCGACAACCGCCTCGGCGAGCGCACTCTTCTCGACGAAGCCGGACAGCGATCCCTCAGCGGCCTGCTCTCGCACGAGTTCATGCACTCCTGGAACGGCAAGTACCGCCGCCCAGAAGGGCTACTCTCACCGGACTTTCAACAGCCGATGCAGGGCGAGCTCCTTTGGGTCTACGAAGGCCTGACCCAGACCCTGGGAAAGATCCTGGCGGCGCGGAGCGCGCTTTGGACAACCGAATTTGCGCGCGAGGACCTGGCGCTCGTTGCCGCCGGCGTCGACACCCAGACCGGGCGCGATTGGCGGCCGCTCGCCGATACCGCCGTCGCCGCGCAGTTTCTTTACGTGACGCCGGGTGAATGGCGCACGGCACGCCGTGGAACCGACTTCTATGACGAGTCGGTTCTCCTCTGGCTCGAGGTCGACGGCGTCCTGCGGGCGGAATCCCGTGGGCGCGTGACCCTCGACGACTTCTGCCGCCGCTTCCATGGCGGCAAAAGCGGGCCGCCGGCAGTTATTCCCTACAGCCGGGCGACTCTGGCCGCCGACCTCGACGCCCTGGTAGCCCATGACTGGCGGCGGTTCTTCGAAGAGCGCGTCTACGATGTTCGTCCGCGCGCCCCGCTGGCCGGCCTCGAAGCCCACGGCTGGAAGCTGGTCTTCTCCGCCGAGCCCAACGCGGCGCTCGCCGACGACGAGAAGGAGAGCAAGGGACGGAGCTATCGCTTCAGTGTCGGCTTCGATGTCGACAAGGACGGTGTGATCACCGACGGCCGGCCGGACGCTCCGGGCTTCCGCGCCGGGCTCGTGCCCGGAATGAAGATCGTCGGCGTCGGCGGTCGGACCTATTCCGGCGACCATTTCGACGAGGCGCTGCGCGCAGCTCAGGCGATCCGGGAACCGATCGAGATCGTCGCTCAATTCGGTGAGGAGGTAAAGGTGATTGCCGTCGACTACCACGACGGCCCGCGTTACCCGCATCTCGAAGCGATTCCGGGCACTGCCGACACGCTCGCAGCCGTCCTGGCGCCGCACGCGAAGAAACCGTAGCCGGCGGAGAAGAACCCATCCTTAAGCTGGGCGAGGCAGACCCGTGACAGAGCGTGCATACTCTGACTTCGGTAAAGAGGCGACCCGAAGTCAGCCGTGCTCTCGATTCCCGGTTCTCTGCCGTTGGCTACGGCGAATCGAATTCGCCAGTCTCACCGCCGGAAGCGCTCTGCTGCTCGTCTTCGTCAGCGCGCGACTGCACAGCCAGGATTCGCGACAACTTCAGCTCGCCGCGTTCGACCTCGCCTGCAGCGGGCCGCCTGGCGCGCTTGCCGAGCCGGCGGTCGACCAGAGTCTGTGGTCCGCGGGCCGGATCGCAAAATATTGCGAGAGCCTGGGTCAACTCTCCGCGCCCCCGCTCGCGGTGCTCAGGATCCCGCGTATCGGTCTTGAGGTACCGGTGCTCGCCGGAACCGACGAGTTCACCCTCAATCGGGCGGTCGGCAATATCGCGGGCACCGCTGCCCCGGGCGAGCCGGGCAACGTCGGCATCGCCGGACATCGCGACGGTTTCTTCCGCGGCCTCAAGGACCTCGAGGTAGGCGACCGGCTCGAGATCGAGACGCTCAAGGGGCGCCAAGGGTATGTCGTCACGACGATTCGAATCGTCGATCCCACCGAGGTCCAGGTGCTCGATCCGACGCCGATGCCGGCGCTCACCCTCGTCACCTGCTACCCGTTCTACTACGTCGGTAAGGCCCCGCAGCGCTTCATCGTCCAGGCACAACCCCTGCCGGACGCTTGCGAGGAAGAGGTGCTCCAGCGCTGATGCGCGCTAACTGACGACTCCCTCACCGTGCACGACAAGCGGCTTCGTGGCCGAGAGGGCGAGATCGAACCGGATTTCATTGCCGACCGCGGGCGGCGCCACAGAATCGATGAACATGCCGCCGGCCGAGATATCGCGGCAGATCTCATCCGCGAGCCGGCGCAGGTCCGGATGGCAGATCCGGACGTCGGTCCTGAGCGGCGCCCGCAGCGCGTTACGCCTCTCGGCACCAGGCTCTTCGTCTGCTTCGTTCTTGAGCGCGCTCCGGCTACGGAAAGTCGATCCCTTCCGACTTGGGACCGCCTTCCTGCATGCTGCAGGCAACGGTTTCCGCCCCGTGGGAATGGGCGTATTCTCCGACTCGAGATGATGACCTGTACATGAGATCCGCTCCGATCTGTTCTGCACGAGCACCGTTTCGACAGCCGGCACTCTCCGTCGGCACCATGGCTCGAGATCGCCGATCCGCTGCGCGCTGGAGCTCGGGGTGAGAAAGCGGCGCGCTGCCTCTGCGGCGTCGCCGAGTAAGGAAGCCTCCGCAATGAAGCGGGGCGCGACCGCGGGGAGTACCCCCGAAGAGAGACTGCGGGCCAGCGAAGCGCGGCTGCGCGCCATTCTTCAGGGGGAACCCGAGTGCGTCAAGACCGTTTCGGTGGATGGCCGTTTGCTGGAGATGAATCCTGCGGGCCTGCGGATGCTCGAGGCGCAGGATGAAGTTGAAGTGCTCGGCCGGCAGATCTCCGAGCTGGTTCATCCTGAAGACCGCGCCGGTTACCTCGAGCTGCACGAAAGAGCCGCTCACGGCGGAACGGGGAATCTCGAGTTCCGTATCGTGGGGCTCAAAGGAACCGAGCGCTGGATGGAGGTTCAATCGGTGGCGTTGCGCGCCGACGATGGCAGTGTCGCGTCCGTTCTCAGCGTGACGCGCGACATCAGCGAGCGCAAGCGGGCCGAGGCGGCGCTGCGCGAAAGCGAGGATCGCTATCGCGATCTGGTGGAAAACAGCCTGGACTTGCTCTGCACCCAGGACATCGAAGGCAGCCTGCTCTCCGTGAACGAAGCGGCGGTCCGGCTCACCGGGTATTCCCGCGAAGCCTTGCTGCGGATGAATGTGGCGGATCTGCTCGCACCGGAGGCACGTGGCCGCTTCGCCGAGTACCTGAAGACCCTTCTCGCCCAGGGCCGGGCGAGCGGCCTGATGAAGATCCACACCGCGGCTGGCGAAACTCGCTACTGGGAATTCAACAATACCCTGCGCACCGAGGGTGTCTGCGCTCCGGTGATCCGCGGCATGGCGCGAGACGTCACCGCGGCCAGGCGGGCAAAGGAGGCGCTGCGCGCGAGCGAGACCCAGCTGCGCTCCTTCATCGCGCATGCCCCGGTCGACATCGCGATGTTCGACAACGACATGGTCTGCCTGGCCGCCAGCCAGCGCTGGATCGATGCAAACGGTCGAGGACGCCCGACGCCGGTTGGGCTCAGCCACTACGAAGTCAATCCCGATCTGCCCGAGCGCTGGCGGGAGATTCATCGGCGGAGTCTGGCGGGGGAGCCCCAGGCCAGTGACGAAGACGTGTGGACCCGGGCCGATGGCACCGAACAGTGGCTGCGGTGGTCGGTGGATCCATGGCGCGATGCGATGGGCGCCATCGGCGGTGTCGTGATTTTCCTCGAGGATATTTCCGAGCGCAGGCGGGCACAAGAGGCAGTCCGGGCGGAGAAGGCCTTCTCAGAAGCGATGCTTGACAGTCTCCCTGGAGTCTTCTACCTCTTCAATCAGACGGGACGGTTCCTGCGCTGGAACCGCGCTCTCGAGCTCGTCACGGGATACTCGGCGACCGAGATCGCCGCCCTGCATCCTCTCGACTTGTTCACCGAAGAGGACCGAGGAGGCGTCGAGAAAGCGATCCAGAAAGTGTTCGAAAATGGGGCGGCCGAAGTGGAGGCGGCGCTGGCCGCGAAGGACGGGAGGCGGACTCCTCACTACTTCACGGGAGCTCGCATCGTCGTGGATGGCGCACCGTGCTGCATCGGCACGGGGATCGACATCACGACACGCAAGCTCCTCGAGGCGGAGCTCCAACAGGCGCAGAGGATCGAGGCGATCGGCCGCCTGGCGGGCGGCGTGGCGCACGACTTCAACAACATCCTCGGCGTGATTCTCGGTTACGGCGAGCTGGCGCAGTCCGAGCTCAAGGCCGCGGACCCGCTGCGCGAACCGATCGGCGAGATGGTCAAAGCGGCGCAGCGCGCCGCGGATCTCACCCGCCAGCTCCAAGCCTTCAGCCGCAAACAGATCCTGTACCCCCTGCCACTCGACATCAACCTGCTCGTCGCCGACGCGGTGAAGCTCCTGGGCCGATTGATCGGCGAGGACATCCAGGTGGTTGTCCGGCCGGCGGTGGGGCTAGGGGCCGTGAGAGCGGATCCCGGCCAGATCGAGCGCATCCTCCTCAACCTCGCCCTGAACGCGCGCGATGCCATGGCGAAAGGCGGCACCCTCACATTGGAGACCGCCAACGCGGATCTCCAGGCCGAGTACGCCGCGGAGCATCCGCTGGTGGCCCTGGGCCGCTACGTGATGCTGGCGGTTTCGGATACCGGCGTCGGCATGGACGAAGAGACGCAACGCCGGGTCTTCGAGCCGTTCTTCACGACCAAGGAGCACGCCGGAGGTACAGGACTGGGTCTGGCCTCGGTTTACGGGATCGTCAAGCAGAGTGGCGGCTACATCTGGGTGTACAGCGAACCGGGTCACGGCACGACGTTCAAGATCTATCTCCCCCGCATCGACGAGCTGCCCGAGAAGCAGCCAACGACCGGTCCTCCCGACGCGCTGCCCATGGGTCGAGAGACCATCCTGGTCGCGGAAGACAATCCTGCTCTGCGAGAAGTGATTCGGGCGCGATTGAGCGAACGAGGCTACACGGTGCTGCTCGCCGCCGATGGCGAGGAGGCTCTGGCGCTGGCGCGGGATCGCGCGACGCCGGTCGACCTGCTGTTGACCGACGTCATCATGCCCCGGCTGGGAGGCGCAGATCTGGCGCGGCAGTTGGCCGAGCTGCGTCCGGGGCTGCGTGTCATCTTCATGTCGGGCTACACGGACGGCGCCCTGCTGAATCAGGGCGTGCTCCAAAAGAGCGTCGTCCTGCTCGAGAAGCCGTTCACCGGCGCCCGACTCGCGCGGCTCGTCCGCGAGGTCCTCGACGGACCGGACCCCGGCTCGCCCACCCGGGAGGACGGTGCGGGGACGCGCCACCCCGCGTAACCTCGCAAGGCGATGGGGCGGGTTCCGCGACTCGTGTTGACCGGCGCCGCCGGATTTCTCGGCAAGCGAGTGATCGAGCGACTCGCCGGTAAGTGGCGCATCGAGGCAGTCGATCGCGATCCGCCGCTTGCCGGTCCTCTTGCCCATCGGCCCGACCTCACCTGGCATGCGGTCGACCTCACCGACGAAGCGGCGGTAAAGCGCCTGTTCTCCGGCCTGCGCGATAGCGGCGGAGCTACCGCTGTCATCCATCTCGCGGCACACTACGATTTCACCGGCGAGCGCCATCCCGACTATCAACGCACCAACGTCGACGGCACGCGGCGCCTGCTCGAAGCCTGCGACGGACTTGGCCTCGAGCGCTTCGTCTTCGCGAGCTCCCTCGCCGCCTGCGAGTTTCCGCGTCCCGGGAAAGTTCTGGTCGAGTCGAGTCCGCCCGACGGCTCGCATGTCTACGCCGAGAGCAAGCGCGCCGGCGAAGCGCTGATACGCGGCGAGCGGCGTTTCCCGACGACGATCGTGCGCTTCGCCGCGCTCTATTCGGACTGGTGCGAGTACGCTCCGCTCTACTCTCTCCTGCGGGCCTGGCTGTCGAAGAGCTGGAACTCACGGATTCTCGGCGGCCGCGGGCGTTCCGCCGTGCCCTATCTCCACGTCCGCGATGCGGGCGCCTTCCTCGCGCGGGTGCTCGAGCTGCGGCGAGAGCTCGAACCGGCGGAGGTTCTCCTCGCGAGCACCGACCGGGTGACCTCGCACGCTGACCTCTTCCGCGCCGTGACCGCCTACGTGCACGGGAAGCCGCGGCGCCCGATTCTCACCCCGTGGCCGATCGCCACGCTGGGCCTGCAACTTCTCGACATGATCGGCAAGGCCTCTGGAGACCGGCCGTTCGAACGTCCGTGGATGGCGAAAATGATCGATCGCCGGCTCGAGGTCGATCCGAGTCACACCTACGAGCGGCTCGGGTGGACGCCGCGGGCGCGCCTCGACGTCACGCGGCGAATTCCATTCCTGATCGAGAATCAGTACAGCGAGCAGGGAACCTGGGCGGCGCGCAACGAAGCGGCCCTGCACATCACCGAGCTGCCGCCGCAGGTGCAGATCCTGCGCCTCTTCGAGGAGCACGAGGAGGAGCTGTTCGAGGCGGCAACCCGCGCCCTGGTGAACGATCCGGTGCACTTCCCCCACTACGCCAACGTCGGCTCGAGCGAGCACGACTGGAACCACCGCCAGTTCCTGCGCAATCTGGCGCAATCGGTGCGAACGCGGCATCGCGGCTTCTTCCGCACCTACTGCCACGACTTGGCGCTGCGCCGCGCCCGCCAGGGCTTCCCACACAACGAGCTCGACGCCGCGCTGCTCTCCTTCCAGCGAGTCTTCTACGAGGTGCTGGCCGCCGATCCGCGTGCCGCCCCCCTGCAGTCGCACCTGCACGAGCTCGTCACGCGCACCATCGAGTTCGGCCTCGACGGCGTCGAAGCCGGGTACGAGGAGGCCGGCGCCGGCGCGCATTCCCAGGAAGCGACCTAGAAAGCCCGCGCCGCGCCAAGGCGTCCCGACTCTCCCTGGGAGCCGATAGACTTCCGCCTCGATGTCCGCAAACGACACGCCTGTCACGCCGCGCTCGCAGTCGGTCAGACTCAGCGTCATCGTCCCTGTCTTCAACGAACGCTACCTGGTGCGCGACCTCCTGGCCCGCGTTCTGGCGGTCGAGGATCCGTCGATCGCCGAGCTCGAGGTCGTGGTGGTCGACGACGGCTCGACCGACGGCACGCGCGAGATCCTGCGCGAGCTCGCGGCCGGAGAACCTCGCCTTCACTATCTCGAACACCCGCGCAACATGGGAAAGGGTGCCGCCGTCCGCACCGGCATCGCTGCCGCCACCGGCGATCTGACCGTCTTCCAGGACGCCGACCTCGAGTACGATCCGCGCGACTACCCGCGCCTCATCCGGCCGATCCTCGAGGACGGCGCCGACGTCGTCTACGGTTCGCGCTTCCTCGCCGGCAGCCGCCGGCGGGTACTGCGCTACCGGCATGCGCGGATCAACCGGTTTCTCACCTGGGCGAGCAACCTCTTCACCGACCTCGACCTCACCGATATGGAGACTTGCTACAAGGTCTTCCGCACCGAGCTGCTGAAGTCGATTCCGCTGCGCTCGAACGACTTCGCTCTCGAACCCGAGATTACCGCCAAGATCGCCAAGCGCGGCTTCCGGATTTTCGAAGTGCCGGTGAGCTATCTCGGGCGCACTCACCTCGAAGGCAAGAAGATCGGCTGGCGCGACGGGCTCAAGGCGCTCGCCACGATGCTGCGCTACTGGGTGATCGACGACGCCTATGCTCCCGACGAGTACGGCTCACACATCCTCACCAGCCTCGAGAAGGCCCGCCGATTCAACCGCTGGATGGCCGACGAGGTGCGCCCGCACGTCGGCGCCCGGGTACTCGAGATCGGCGCCGGCATCGGCAACATCACCGTCTGGCTGCTGCCGCGGGACTCCTGGGTAGCGAGCGACATCAATCCCAACTACCTCCACTACCTGCGGAACCTGACGACGGCGAAGCCGTACCTCGAGGTCGCTCGGGTCGACGTCGAGCAGGCCGGAGACTTCGCCGCCCTGCGCGAACGATTCGATACGGTGCTCTGCCTGAACGTGCTCGAGCACGTCGCCGATCCGCTCGCGGCGCTGCGCAACATGCGCTCCGCGCTCGCCCCTGGGGGAAAACTGGTTCTCTACGTCCCCCACGGCCGCAATCTCTACTCGTCGCTCGACGAAGTGCTCGGGCACCGCTGCCGCTACGATCGCGCGATGCTCACGGGCGAGCTCGCCGCCGCCGGCTTCGAGCTCGTCGAGCAAAGGTTTTTCAACCGGGCCGCCGTTCCCGGCTGGTGGTGGAACGGCAAGGTTCTGCAGCGGCGCTCCTTCAGCCGCCTGCAGCTCAAGCTTTTCGACCTTGCCGTGCCGTTGCTGCGGCTCGTCGACCGGCTGCTGCCCTGGAACGGCCTGGGCCTCGTCGCCATCGCCAGGCGGGTAGAAGACCCCGGCGGCTGAGCGGCGCCGGCGTCGCTCATTCCTCCTTGCGGATCAACCTGCCGAGCGCGACGCGGTCGGCCGCGAGCAGCGTCTCGACCTGCGCGCGGTCGACGTCGGCAACGATGATCTGGCCGACCTCGGTATTGACCGCCGAGTAGATGCCGTGCGACTTCATCTTCGCCGCCTGGTACTGGTTGTCCTCGGTCGGCGAAACGTAATGCACCGAGTCGGCCTTGTAGCGGTTCACCAGGAAAAGATGGATTAGGGTCATCAGCCGCTTCTGCCGCAGCTTCTCGTCGAAGGTGTTCTGGTCGCGTACCGAGAGGATGACGCGCCCGTGCCGATCCTGGATCGGCGCGAAGACCACGTTGGCCTCTTTCTCGTGCCCCTTGCCGACGATCGCGAGCTCGAGGAGCTCCGACCCGGCGCGGTGGGGCTTCAGCTCGACGCCGAGAGTGAGGTCGAGCTTGTAGTGCGCGCTCCACAGCCCGAGCCACTCCTCGAGGAGCTTCTTCGGCACCTCGGTCTGGATGAGGTGCTGATGCTGGGTCGAGCCCTTGCCCATCGCCTTGGTGGTGGCGGTGCGTCCCGACGAAGCGAGCAGCGCCGCGTCGGAACGCGGCCCGCCGACCAGCGTCTGCGGCGTCTTGTACGGCGACTCGACGAGCCGGATCTTGCGCTGCAGACGCGCCAGCGCCAGCATGCCATCCTGCCTGAGGGCGGTGGCGAACTCCTCTCCCGCGACGCCATCGACCTGATGCCCGCCGTAGGTGATGAAATTGAAGACGAAGCCCATCTTGCCGAGCTCCTCCGGGAAGCGCCGCATCTCGTCGTCGCCCATGCCGGTCGAGTCCCAGTTGAACGAGGGTGAGAGGTTGTAGGCCATCATCATCTCGGGGAACTCCGCGTGGATCGCCTCGGCGAACTCGCGCGCGTCGGCGAGATCGGCTGTCTTGGTCTCCATCCAGAGGATGTCGGCGAACGGCGCTGCGGCGAGCGACTTGACGATCGCATAGTCGACGCCACCGCGGACCTGGTAGTAGCCCTCCGGCGTCTTGGCATGCTCGCAGTCCCAGACGAGGCTGACGCCGAGCGACTTCGCCCTTTCGCGGGCGGTGAAGAACGACGCCCGCCGGGCGAACTTCCGCCACTGATCGACGGTCATCTCGAGCGTCTCCCCTTCGCTCGCCCGGAATTCGAGGATCTCCGCGACCGCTTCGCCGTAGGTCTCGAGTCCGGCTTCGGCCTCCCAGCGCTCGACCAGCCGCGATTCGGCCTCGTCGAAGATCGCATCCACCTTCGCCGCGCCGCCCTTGGCGTAGGCGGCCGCGCCGTCGGCGGCCATCTTGCCCAGGCCGGTGCGGTCCAGCCAGAGACCGGCGGCCGCGTACTCCTCGTCCGAGACCTTGTAGAGCAGGTGACCGTTGAGCTCCTCGACGCCCTGGTCGTGGAAGCGCTTCATCAGCGCCAGGAAGCAGAGCTTGTAGGCCGGCACCTGGAGATTGGTCGCGCCGAGGATGAACGGCTGGTCACGCTCGTCGCTTCTGCCGTCGAGGAGCGTCGCCGCCTCGGCGTCGGTGCGCGCCACGATGATCCCCTCGACACCCATGACGTCGAGCTGGAAGCGCGCCGCATTCAGACGCTTGATCTGCTCGTCGGAGGGCACCAGGACCTTGCCCCCCTGATGGCCGCACTTCTTCGTCCCCGGCCGCTGGTCCTCGATGTGGTAGCCGGGTACGCCGGCCTCGACGAATCGCCGCACGAGATTTCGCACGTGCGGATCGCCGCCGTGGCCGGTGTCGGCGTCGGCAATGATGAACGGCCGGAAGTCGGCGAGCGGCGTCGCCGCGCGCTGTGCATCGCTCATTCGCGAGCGCAGGAAGTGCTGATTGCGGTCGGCGGTGAGGAGCGCCCGCACCAGCGTCGCCGCCTCGTCCGGCACCTGCGAAAGCGGATAACTCGCGAGGTCGGAGCCCGGGTCCTCGGTCACCGAGCCCTTGGCCGACGTCGCCCAGCCGCCGAGATAGATTCCCTCGATCCCCAGCCGGCGCATCGTCACCGCCTGGCCTGGCGAGTAGGGGCCGAACGTCGTGACGCTCTTGCGCTCCGCGAAGAGCTCGCGCAGTCGGGCGTGGAAGGCTGCTGCTGCCTCGCGGGCCACCGTGTAGTCGACGGCGATGCCGCCGCGTTGCGCAGCGACCTGCCGCGCAGAGTAGAGGCGCAGGACGCGCGCGAAGCGCGGGCTGTCGAACCACTTCTGGAGAGCTTCCACCTGCTGATCGAAGGCCGTCATGGTGGTCATGTTGGGTTCCTGTTCTCTGTCAGTCTGTGGAGCCGGGGCTGAAGTCGGGGTTACCGGTGAGGCGCGTGCCGTCTTCTTCGAAAAGCTCGAAAAACCGGGCGATACGCTCACGCGCGACGCCCAGGTCGTAGTCGTCGAGATTCAGGTTGAGCAGGTCGATGTACCAGGGCGCCTTGGTCGCCGACGCGACGTAGGCCTTGACGATGGCGCGGGCGATCGGCAGCGTCGTCGTCTTCGAGTCGTCGTGGACGTCGCGGTCGCGGGCGGCCAGGAGCTTGTCGTACTCCTCGTCGAGCAAACGCTCGAAGAGCCCGG
>JBDTQT010000042.1:0-19221 GCA_039932055.1 Thermoanaerobaculia bacterium | reverse complement strand
ATCGCAACGGCTACGCCGGCACGCCGACTGACTGCTTCTCCTGCCACCAGAGCGACTTCACCGGAGCGACGAATCCGAGCCACTCCGGCTTCCCGAATACCTGCCAGGACTGCCACGGCGTCTCCGCCTGGCAGCCGGCCAACTTCGATCACAACTCGACCGGCTTCCAGCTCAACGGCGCTCACCGCTCCGCCTCCTGCACCTCTTGTCATCGCAACGGCTACGCCGGCACGCCGACTGACTGCTTCTCCTGCCACCAGAGCGATTACAACAGCGCCAGCAATCCGAGCCACGCCGGCTTCCCGAACACCTGCCAGGACTGCCACAGCGTCACCGCCTGGCAGCCGGCCAGCTTCAACCACAACGCCACGAATTTCCCCTTGAACGGCGCCCATCGCTCGACCGCCTGCACCGCCTGCCACCGCAATGGCTACGCCGGGACGCCGACCGACTGCTTCTCCTGTCATCAGACCGACTACAACGGCGCCCACAATCCGAGCCATGCCGGTTTCCCGCACAGCTGCCAGGACTGCCACTCGGTGACGGCCTGGCAGCCGGCCAGCTTCAATCACAATACGACCGGCTTCCCGCTCACCGGCGCTCACCAGGCGGCCTCCTGCCTCTCCTGCCACAGCGGTGGCTATGCCGGCACGCCCACCGACTGCTTCTCCTGTCACCAGAGCGACTACAACGGCGCCCACAACCCGAGCCACGCCGGGTTCCCGCACAGCTGCCAGGACTGCCACGGTGTGACCGCCTGGCAGCCGGCGACCTTCAACCACAACTCCACCGGCTTCCCGCTTCACGGCGCCCACCAGGCGGCTTCCTGCATCGCCTGTCACAGCGGCGGCTACGCCGGCACACCGACGGCCTGTTTCTCCTGCCACCAGACCGACTACAACGGCGCTCACAATCCGAGCCACACCGGGTTCCCGCACACCTGCCAGGACTGCCACTCCGACAACGCCTGGCAGCCAGCGAGCTTCAACCACACGACGACCGGCTTCCCGCTCACCGGCGCGCACGCCGGCGCCGCCTGCCTCGACTGCCATTCCGGTGGCTACGCCGGGACGCCCACCCAGTGCTTCGCCTGTCACCAGAGCGACTACAACGGCGCCAACAATCCCAATCACCAGAGCGCCGGCTTCCCGACCACCTGCGAAACCTGCCACAGCACCAACGGCTGGACGCCCTCGACCTTCAATCACAACACCTGGTTCCCGATCGCCT
Organism: Thermoanaerobaculia bacterium; assembly: GCA_039932055.1. Lineage (GTDB taxonomy): Bacteria > Acidobacteriota > Thermoanaerobaculia > Multivoradales > JAGPDF01 > JAGPDF01. The sequence goes on along the minus strand of JBDTQT010000042.1, from coordinate 17,991 downwards.
CGGGCCGCCATCAGTTCCCCTGCTCCTCCTGCCACGTGAGCGCCGGGAACTTCAACAACTTCGAGTGCATCCTCTGTCACGAGCACAGTCAGAGTTCGACCAACAGCCATCATCAGGGCGTTGGCGGCTATGTCTACGAGAGCCACGCCTGCTACCAGTGCCATCCGCGAGGGTCGGCCTAGCAGCATGAACGCAGAAAGAGATCACTGAACCCGATGATGGATTCCATGTCTGCCTGGGCCGCCTCTGCGAGCGCGGTCCGCCGCCCGATCCGACTCCGGCACCTCCTGATCCACCTTGTCATGCTGGTCGTCGGCCTCGCATCGGTCGCCGCGGCCGCCGCCCCGGCGACACCGGCGCCGATGACCGTGGTGCGCGTCGTCGCCGGGCGCGTCGATATCGACGTTCCGGGATCGCGACGGCCCGCGGTCGGCAGCCGCCTCGTCGTGCAGCGTGACGATCAGACGATCGCCGAGCTCGAAGTGACGATACTCAGCGACCACCAGGCCTCGTGCCGGATCGTGCGCATGACCGCACCGATCGCCGGCGGCGATCTGGTGCTGGCGGCGCCGACGGGCAAAGCCGCGGTTGCGGCCAGCGCGGCAGTGCGCGCCGACGCGGCCGGCGAGCACCCGAGCAACCAGGCGATGATCGTCCAGCGCGTGCGGCGCGGCGCGGTCGACATTTCGCTGGTCGACTCCCAGCCGGTGGAGGTCGGCGACCGCCTCGTGGTCGAGCGCGGCAGCCTGGTCATCGGCGAGCTCGAGGTCGTTCTCATGGGCGAGCATTCGGCGACCTGCCGGATCGATCGCGAAGTGCGCCCGATCACCCAGGGAGATCGCGTCCGCCGGCTCGACGTGCCGCCACCGGCAGCGGCCGCGCCAGCCCCGGCTGAAGCCGCAGCTCCGGTGGCTCCAGTGACTCCGGTGGCTCCGCCCGCGCCAGCGGCCGCGCAGCCTCCGGCCGGCGAACCCGAGCCGACGATCCAGGCGACGCCGGTCTCACCCACCGTGCCGGGCGAGCCTGCAATGCCACAGGTGATCCGCGTGCGGCAGGTGCTCGCCGAAGAGATCTTCCTCGACGCCGGCCGCAGCGCAGGGCTCGCCGCAGGTCAGCGGGTCAAGATTGTCCGTGCCGACGCCACGACCGCAGCTACCCGCGAGATCGCCGAGCTCGAGATCGCCTTCATCGCCAGCCATTCGGCCTCGTGCAAAATCGTCTCGGCGACCGAGACGATTGCCGTCGACGATCTCGTGATCCCGGGACCGCTACCGGCCTCGGCAGCGCAGGTCACGGGACCCGGCGCCACCGGCGCCGGCGGCGGCGGAACATCGACCGTGCCGTCCCCGGGAGGCAAGCCGCCGGGCTGGAATGCCGCCGAGCACACGGACTATTCCGGGTCGCTGGCGCTGCGCTTCCAGGGCTTCAAGGACGGCGGACCGGCCGGGCGCGACTTCAATCAGGAGTCGGCGCTGGTCAACATCTACGCCGGCCATATCGGCGGTAGCAAGTTCGACTTCCGCCTGCGCGGCACCACCAGCCGCGAGCAGATCCAGATCGCCTCCGGCAGGTCGGAATCGCGCGACAACGACCGCCTCTACGAGGCGACGCTCTCCTACGAACCGCCGGAGGCGCGATTCACCTATCAGGTCGGCCGTCTGATCTCCGGGCCGCTGGTCGGCTTCGACTATCTCGACGGCGGAGTCGGAGAATTCCACGCCACCCAGCGCTTCAGCCTCGGCGCGTTCTACGGCTCGCGCTCGAACGGCGACCAGATCAACTTCGCCAGCCCCGGGCGGGCTTACGGCGCCTTCGTTCACTGGCTCGACCAGTCGGTCGGCAGACCGTTCTACGCCGAATACCTGTTCGAGGCGATCGGCGACTACCTCCGGGGCGATACCAACCGGGAATATCTGTCGTTCTACGGCCGGCAGGGCTCGGGCAGCCGCTGGTCGCTCTATGAGCGTGCCGAGTTCGATCTCGGCCACAACTGGCGCGACAATCCGGCAGCCAACAGCAACCAGCTGAGCAACGTTCTCTTCTCCGGCAGCTACAGCGTCTCCAAGGCAGTGCGCCTCGGCGTGAGCTACGACCAGTCGCGTCAGATCTTTACTCTGGACGACCGCTTCACGCCGGAGGAGCTCTTCGACCTGGCGCTGCGCGAGGGCTACCGGGTGACCGCCTACCTCGGTTCGGCGAAGACGGTGCGCGCCAACTTCTCGGTCGGCCAGCGCTGGAAGCAGGGCAGCCCCGACCGCAGCCTCGCCTACAACGCCAACGTCTACCACAGCAACGTCTTCGGCTGGAACATGCTGGTCGGCGGCGACTTCTCGGGCTTCGACGGCGACACCTCGACCGGCTACCGCGCCGGCGTGCGGGTGCAGAAGTACTTCCGTAGCGGCCACGACGTCGAGCTCACCTATGGGCGCTCCAGCACCGACCTCATCGCCACCGGCGAGGTGCGCCAGAACCAGTGGCTGCGCCTTTCCGGCACGCTGCAGCTCGGACGCCGTTTCTACCTGCTGGGCGAGCTCGAATCGGCCACCGGCGACGACCTCGAGGGTAAGCGCCTCTTCCTCCAGCTGGGCTATCGGCTCTAGGTGGCCGCCAGTAAGCCCTCCCTGCTGCCGTTTCACGGGGTGGCCGGGCCTCATCGTGCCTGCGGTATCCTTCGCAGTTCCATGCTGCCGAGCCCTCTCCAGCTGTCCAGCCGCCCGGCCCGACCGGAAACGCTGCGCCCTTGAAAGTTGCCAACGACAGGTCCGAAGCGCCGGCGGCGGCATTCCGCGCCCGCGATCTGTCCCGCCGGTACGGGCAGAAGTGGGCTCTCGCCCACCTCGACCTCGAGGCCCAGCGGGGCGAGGTGCTGCTCGTCGCCGGCCCCAACGGCTCGGGCAAGACCACATTGCTGCGCCTGCTGGCGGGGCTGCTCCGCCCCACATCGGGAGAGCTCGAGCAGTTTGGCAGGAAGCTCGCATCCGACCCCTTCGGCTGGCGCCGAAATGTCTCGTTGCTCTCGCATGCTTCCTACCTCTACGAACCCCTCACCGCCATCGAAACGGTGCGCCTCTGGGCGCGGCTCCTCGGGCGCTCGACCGCCGCTCCAGACCTGCGCGCCCGGCTGGCGGAGGTCGGCCTCGAGCAGGATGCCGACAACCTCGTGAACGGATTCTCCGCCGGCATGCAGAAGCGTCTGACCTTCGCCCGCGTCCGCCTGGAGGACTCCGCGCTGGTGCTGCTCGACGAGCCATTCGCCGCCCTGGATACCGCCGGCCAGGAGCTCGTGACCAACTGGATCGCCGCCGACCGCAAGGCGGGCAAAACCGTGGTCATCGCCTCGCACAACCTCGAGCGCGCGGCGCGGATCGCCGATCACGCAGTTCTACTCAGCCGTGGCCAGAAGACCTGGCAGGGGGCCGCCCGCGAGCTGCCGAACGTCCTGGCGAGGGTCTCGTGAGCGAGCTCCGCAGCCAGACGCTGACGCTCCTCGCCAAGGACCTGCGGCTCGAGTGGCGGGCGAAGGCACGGCTCGTCGCGGTCGCCGTCTTCGGCCTGCTTTCGCTGGTGGTGTTCTCGATCGCGGTCGGCCCGGACTCGAAGGCACTCACCGCCGGCGCGGCCGGCTTCCTGGTCATCGCGCTGCTGCTCTCCTCGACACTGGCGCTGGCCGAGAGCTTCCGCATCGAGCACGAGCGCCGGGCGCTCGAGGGGATCCTGCTGCTGCCGGTGCGGCCGGGCGCGATCTTCTACAGCAAGGCGGTCGCCAACACGCTGTCTCTCGCCATGCTCGCCCCGGGGCTGTCCCTGTTCGGCGTCGTGCTCTACGGTGTCGAGCTCCAGCCGGCGAACGTCGTGAACTTCTTCGCGATCTGGTTCCTGGCCGCCGCTGGCCTCTCGGCCCCCGGCACGCTCTACGCCGCCATGACCAGCCAACTGCGCAGCCGCGACGTCCTGCTGCCGCTGCTGCTCTTCCCGCTCGTCGTGCCGGTGCTCATGGCCTCGTGCAAGGCGCTGGCGCTCGCCCTCACCGGCGATCCCATGCGACAGATGCAATCGTGGGCCCTGCTGCTGCTCTGCTTCGACCTGATCTACTGGTCCCTGGGAGGGATCCTCTTTCCGTTCGTCATCGAGGAGGGCTGAACCGTGAACTCTCGCTTCTTGCGCGATCACTGGGCGGGGCTCGTCGCCGTCGCTCTGCTGGTCGCCGGCTGCTATATCGGACTTTTCGTGGCCCCCGCCGAACGCCACATGGGACAGGTCCAGCGCATCATGTACGTGCACGTTCCCACCGCCTGGAACGCGCTGCTCTGCTTCACCTGCGCCTTCGTCGCGGCGATCGGTTCCCTGTGGACCGGCCGCGAGCGCTGGGACGCCACCCTGGTCGGCGCTGCCGAAGCCGGCATCGTCCTCAACGGCCTGCTGCTCGTTCAGGGCTCGCTCTGGGGCCGCGCGACCTGGGGCGTCTGGTGGGACTGGGACGTGCGCCTCACCACTTCGCTGATCCTGCTGCTGCTCTTCATCGGCGTGCTCTCGCTGCGCTCCTTCGCCGCCGGCACCGAACGCCGCGCGAGCCTGACGGCCGTGGCGGCGATCGTCGCCTACGTCGACGTGCCGCTGGTTTACTTCTGCGTGCGCTGGTGGCGCAGCCTCCACCAGATCCAGTCCTCTCCCGCCACCGTAGATCCAGCTATGGTGCTACCGCTGCGACTGAACGCCTTCGGCCTGATGTTCGCCGCCGTCTGGTTCATCGTCCGCCGCGCCCGTCTCGAGCTCGCCCGGCGCAGGGGCGGCGAGACGGCGCTCCCGGAGCGCGCGAAAATGATCGAGGTGCCGCATGCTTGAGAACATGCCTTCCGGAGTCATCGCCGGCGGCTGGAACTTCGTCGTCGCCGCCTATTCCATTACCGCTATCGGCCTCTTCCTGTACGCCTGGAGCCTGATCCGGCGAACACGACAGCAGGCGAAAAAGGAGGAGAAGTCATGACCGCGGATTCCACGAACAAGGCTCGGGCCGAAGTCCGGCGCCATCGCCTGCTGGCGATCGTCGCCATTCTGATCGCCGCCGGGACTTTCGGCTTTCTCGCGCTGGGCGGCCTCGGCAAAAGCCTGGTCTACTACTGGAGCCCGACCGAGCTGCACGCCCATGGCGGCAAGGCAGAAGGAGCGACCATCCGCCTCGGCGGCCTGGTGGCGCCGGGCTCGATCGAAACCGGCCCGGGTGGCCTCGGCCTCAAGTTCAAAATGACCGACGGCAAGGAAGCGGTCGAGGTCGCGACGCGGGCGGTGCCGCCGGCGATGTTCCGCGAAGGGATCGGCGTGGTCGTCGAAGGCTCCCTCCAGGCCGACGGCACATTCCTCACCGATCGCCTGATGATCAAGCACGACAATCAGTACCAGCCGCCGGGCAAGGGCGACGAGCGCACGGTCAAGGAGCTCGCGAAGACGCTCGAGCCCTCCGCCGGAGATCCCCGATGATCTCTATTCTCGGCCGCTCGGTCGTGCTGGCGGCACTGCTGCTGGCGACGCTCGGCGCCGTGATCAGCTTCGCCGCCGCGCAGAAGAACGCCGCCGGCGCCGTCGTCCGCGCCCGCCGCATCGCCTACCTCTTCGCCGCCATGATGGCGCTCGCCACCGGACTGATGATCTTTGCCCTCGTCCGCCACGACTTTTCGGTCTCTTACGTGGCACAGGTCGGGTCGCTGGCGACGCCTTTGCACATCACCATCGTCTCGCTCTGGTCGTCGCTCGACGGCTCGATCCTCTTCTGGGGGTTGATCCTCGGCGTTTTTACCGCCGGATCGGCTTTTCACCTGAGAAAGAGCGCACCCGACCAACTGGGTTACATGCTCGGGACGCTCTTCGTGGTCGGGGTCTTCTTCACTTTCCTCATCGCCGGACCGGCCGATCCGTTCGCGCCGACGCCGCTGCCGATCCCGACCGACGGCCCGGGGCCGAATCCGCTGCTGCAGAACCATCCGCTGATGATCATTCATCCGCCGATGCTCTACCTGGGCTACGTCGGCATGAGCGTGCCGTTCGCGATCGCCCTTGCCGCCCTGTTCGCCGGCCGGCTGGACCGCGACTGGATCCGCTCGCTGCGCACCTGGCTGCTCGTTCCGACCGGCTTCCTGACGATGGGCGTGATGCTCGGCGGCTGGTGGTCCTACGAGGTGCTCGGCTGGGGCGGCTACTGGGCCTGGGATCCGGTGGAGAACGCCTCCTTCCTCCCTTGGCTGACCGCCATCGCCGCGGTGCACTCGGCGCTGGTGCTGCAGCGCAAGGGGACGTTGCGGGCGTGGACGGTCATTCTCGTCGTGGTGACCTTCCTGCTGACGATCCTCGGCACCTTCCTCACCCGCTCCGGCGTCGTCAACTCCGTGCACTCCTTCACCCAGACGCCGATCGGACCGGCCTTCCTCGCCTTCCTCGGATTCTGCCTGGTGGCGTCCGTGGTCGTGCTCGCGATGCGGATGGACACGCTCGCCTCGGATCCCGACCGCGAGACCCTGTGGACCCGCGAAGGCGCCTTCATGATCAATAATCTCCTGCTGCTCGTCTTCATGTTCACGGTGCTCGTCGGTACGCTCTTCCCGATCGCCGCCGAACTGGTGCGCGGCGTCAAGGTGAGCGTCGGCGAGCCGTACTTCAATCGCATGGCGATTCCGATCAGCCTCGGCCTGCTGCTGCTCATCGGCATCGGACCAGCGCTGCCGTGGGGCCGCGCCGACAACCGCAACGTCCGCCGGGCGCTGCTCTTCCCGCTGCCGGCGGCGATCGCGGGTATCCTGCTGACGTTCGTCGCCGGCGGGCGCAGCTGGGGCGTGCTCGCGACCGGCGCCCTCGCCGCCTACGCCGTCTGGGTCAACCTCGACCAGGGGCTCCGTCTCTCCCGCCGGCGCCGCGAGGACGAGCCGTGGACCGAAGCAGTCGGCGAGGCCGTGCGGCGGGGAGCACGCCGCTACGGCGCCTATCTCGCCCACCTCGGGGTCATCGTGACCTTCGTCGCCATCGCCGTCTCGTCGTCCTATCAGGTCGCGCACGAAGGAACGCTCAAGCCAGGCGAGTCGATGACGGTCGCCGGCTACAAGCTCACCTACGAAAAGGTGAATGCGCGCCAGGAGCCCCATCGCGTCTCGGAGCGCGCGCTGATGCGCATCGAGCGCAACGGCAAGGACGCCGGCACGCTCGAGCCGGCGCTCAACCGCTATGACAGCCGCATGGAGCCGATCGGAACGCCGGCGGTCCGCACCTCGCCTGGCCACGATCTCTACCTTTCGCTGATGAACGTGGCGCCGGACGGCAGCATCGGCCTGCGCGCCATCGTCACCCCGGCCGTGGTCTGGATCTGGATCGGCGTCTTCATCATCGTCTTCGGTACGGCGATCTGCCTGCTGCCGGCCGGCCTGCGCTTCTCGGACCGCCGGCCCGACCCGCTGCCCGGCGCGCAGGCTGCGGCATGAACCGCAAGGTCCTGTGGATCGGCCTGATCCTGGTCGCGCCGCTCCTCGTCATGCTCGGCTCGGGCCTGCGCCACGACCCGCGCGAGGTGGTCTCGCCCCTCATCGGCCGGCCGGCGCCGGAGTTCGCGCTCGCCGACCTCGCCGGCCGCACCGTGCAGCTCGCGGAGCTGCGCGGACAGCCGGTGGTGGTCAACTTCTGGGCCACCTGGTGTCAGCCGTGCGCGGCGGAGAATCCGATCTTCGCCGCCCTGGCGCGACGCTACGCCGGCCGGGCGCGCTTCGTCAGTGTGATCTACCAGGACACGCCGGAGGCGATCCGCGCCTATGAGCTGCAGCGCGGCAGCTGGGGTCCGGCGCTCGTCGATCCGGAGTCGCGCACGGCCATTCGCTATGGCGTGTACGGCGTTCCCGAGACCTTTGTCATCGACGCCAAGGGCGTCATCCACGAGAAAGTCACCGGCATGGTGAGCTTCGACGGACTCACCCGCTCGCTGGAGGCGCTGCTATGAAGCGAGTCGCGCAGCTCGCGAATGGCGCCGCGCTCGCCGCGGCGCTCGTCGCCGCGCTCTTCGTGCTCGCGCCGGGAGTCGCCGCCGCGCAAGACGGGGCGCCGCTCGGACCGCCGCTCTCCGGCCTGGCGCTGGATCAGGCGACGGAGGAGGTTTCCTCCCTGATGCGCTGCCCGGTCTGTCAGGGCCTGTCGGTGGCCGACTCCCCGGCATCTTCGGCGGTGGACCTCAAGGCCGAGGTGCGCCGCCAGCTCGCGCTCGGTTACACCGGGGACCAGGTGATCGCCTCGTTCGAACGCTCCTACGGCGAGTTCATCCGTCTCCAGCCCAAGGCCGAGGGCTTCAACTGGCTGGTCTGGCTGATGCCGGCACTGGCGCTCGCCGTCGGCGCGCTGGTGATCTTCTTCCGCCTGCGGCCGCAACGGCCGACGGCCGGCGACCCCGTCGCCATGCCTACCCCGCACCAGGAGTCGAAATCGTCATGAATGTCTGGATCCCGGGTTTGATCGTCGTCTCGGTTGGCCTCGCGGCCGGCCTCTGGTATGCGCTGCGCGGCAAGCATGAGACTCTCCCCGAGGGCGGATCGAAGGAGGCCGTCGCGGCGCCTGCGGCGGGCTCGCCCGCCGGCGTGGAGGCGCCGATTCCCTCCGCCCGCCGATCGAGTCTCGTCGGCTTCCTCGCCGGGGTCGCGAGCTGCCTCGTGATCGGCGGCCTGATCTACTGGGCTACCGAAGGTTCGAAGCCCAAGCAGGAGATGGGCGGCGGCGCGCCGGCGATGGGTTCGACGGCGCCAATGGCACCCATGGGCGCACCCGGCGCCCCGAGCGCTTCGCCCGAAGCCGCGGCGCGTGCGCACGACGAGAGCGCCGACTTGACGCCCGAAATCCAGGCGCAGCTGCAACAGTCGCGCGGACAGGTCCAGGCAGCGCCGCAGGACTTGAATGCGCGGCGGCAGCTGGCGGTCGCCCTGCTCAACGCCAACCAGTTGATGGAGGCGTTCGAGCAGGCGCGCGAGCTGCAGAAGGTCGCGCCCGACGATCCCGATGGCCTGTTCGTCGAGGGCGTCGTACGCCTCGCCATGGGCCAGTGGCCGCTCGCCGTGCAGCTCATGGACAAGGTTTTGGCGCAGCACGCCGATCATGTCCTCGCCGCGCTGGCGAAGGGCCAGGCAGAGGCCGCTCTCGGCCAGACGCCGGCGGCGATCGCCACCTGGAAGAAGGGTCTGGCGGCGGCCGGTGGCAAATTCCCGCCGATCGAGGAGCTTCTCGCCCAGGCCGAAGGCGGCGCCGCCATGCCGGAGGGCATCATGGCGCCGCCTCCCACCGCTGAGGCGGCGGCAACGGCGGGGGCGAGCGGCGGGTCCTACCGCATCCACATCGAGCTCGCGCCGGGCGCCGTCGGACCGCGTGGAGCCGACGGCGGCGCGACCCTCTTCGTGGCGCTGCGAGGTGATGCGCCGGGCCCGCCGGCAGCGGTGAAGCGGATCTCCAACCCCTCCTTCCCGCTCGAGCTCACCCTTTCCGCCGACGACAGCATGGTGGGGCAGCCACTGCCGGCGACGGGCGCGCTGTCGATCCACCTCGACGGCGACGGCAACGCTTCGACGCTCGATCCGGGCGACCTGACGGCCGCGGTGAAGGCGTTTTCGGGTACGCCGGTCACCGTCATCCTGGAGCCCTGAGCGCGATGAAGGCAGCGCCTCAGCGACTCCTGCTGGTCGGCGTCTACACGCTCTTTCTCGGCAGCCTCGCCTGGTTCGCCTACCATGGAATGCCCTACTACCTGACGCCGCTCGCCGAGCGCCCGCGCCACCCGCTCTACTGGCAACTGAAGCCGGGAGGGACGTGGGGACTCGCCTTCGGCATCGTCGGCGCCGCGATGATGGTCGTCATGCTGCTCTATTCGGTGCGCAAGCGCTTCGTCGCGCTGCGCCGCCTGGGGCCGGTCGGCGAATGGCTCGATTTTCACATCCTGTTCGGCATCTGCGGCCCTCTCTTCATCCTTCTCCACAGCTCCTTCAAGGTGCAGGGCCTCGTGGCCCTCTCCTTCTGGTCGATGGTCGCGGTCGCCACGAGCGGTATCGCCGGCCGCTACCTCTACCGTCAGATCCCGCACTCCACTGCCGGTGACGAGCTCTCGCTCGCCGAGGTCGAGCGCCTCGACCAGGAGCTGGCGCGCCAGTTGATGACCGAGGCCGGACTGGATGCCGAGGCGATCCGACAGCTCGACGCCGTGGCGGCGTTCGGCACCAGCGGCAATCGTTCGCTGATCGGCCTCGCGCTGCGCTTTCCCCTGGATTCCATCCAGCTGAGCTGGCGCCTGCGGCGGTTCCGCCGCCAGTTCTCGCCGCGCGACCGGCACCTCCGGCGGCGCTACGAGCTGCTGGTCAGGCACAAGGTCAGCCTGCGCCGCCGCATCCTGCTCTGGCTGCGGGTGCGCGAGCTTTTTCACTACTGGCACGTTTTCCACAAGCCGTTCGCGGTCGTCATGTACCTCTTCATGTTCGTGCACATCGGCGTCGCCTGGGCCACCGGCTACGCGAGGATCGGGCACTGATTCGCCGCCGGACAGCCGGAGGAAGCCTCGCTGCGACCGCCGTCGTCACCTGGGTCTGGGCGACGCTCCTTGGCGCGCCGCCGGCCGCCGGCCAGATCTCGCCCGGCCAGTTGAGTCGCGCGCACGCCAAACTCGACGGCAGCGACGGCTGCTTCCAATGTCACAGCGCCGAACAGGGCGTCGACCGCGCGCGCTGCCTCGCCTGCCACGCTCCAATGGCGCGGCGCGTCGCCGACGGCAAAGGCCTTCATTCGCGTTCCGATCACGCCGACTGCGAGCACTGTCACATCGAGCACCAGGGTCGCTCCTTCGACCTTGTCTACTGGGGCAAGAGCGGCGAGAAGGCGTTCGATCACGCGCTCACCGGCTACACGCTGCAGGGCGCGCATGCGCCGCTCGCCTGCCGCAGCTGCCACCGCAAGGAGTCGATCGTCGATCCGGCGCCGCTCGTCGCCAAATCCGTCGACCTGGCGCGCACCTACCTCGGCCTGCAGACCCGCTGCGCCGCCTGTCACCAGGACGTCCATCGCGGCCAGTTCGGCGACAGCGACTGCGCGACCTGCCACGGCCTGAAGAAGTTCAAGCCGGCGGAGACTTTCGATCATGCGCGGTCGAAGTTCCCTCTCACCCTCGGGCACGCCAAGCTGGAGTGTGGAAAGTGCCATCCGGTCGGCGCTGCGCCGGCGGGCACACCGGCGTCTGCACCTGCCGGCACCCCGCCGAACGTCACCTATCGTGGAGTCCCGACGACCTGCTCCGGTTGCCACAAGGATCCGCATCAGGGCCGCTTCGGGGCGAAGTGCGAGAGCTGTCACACCGCCGACGGCTGGAAGCGGATCCAGACAGCGAACTTTGATCATGGCCGTACGCGCTATCCGCTCAGCGGCCGGCATCTCACCACCGCTTGCGCGGCCTGCCATCCACCGGGAAAGGTGACGAAGATTCCCGGTTTCGAGCTCTGCGCCACTTGCCACGCCGACGCCCACGCCGGACAGCTCGTGCTGCGCAAGAGCGGCGGCGAGTGCGCCGAGTGCCACACGACCGCCGGCTTCAAGCCGTCGACCTTCACCGTCGCACTGCACGAGGTCACGGCCTATCCGCTGCTCGGCCCGCATCGGACGACGGATTGCGCGACCTGTCACCGCGCGCTGCCGCCCGGCGACCTCGAGCGCGACGGCGTCGAGCTCGTCCGCGGCGTCGCAGCGCCCAAGGCCGGAGTGACGGGGAAGATCACTCAGTTCCGCTTCCCGAAGGCGGGCTGCCCCGATTGCCATCGCGACCCGCACGCCGGCGACAGCGACAAGTACCTGAACAAGGACGGCTGCCTCGCCTGTCATGTCCTCACCAACTGGCGAGAGATCCGCTTCGACCATGGCGTGACGAAGTTCCCGATCGCCGGGCTGCACCTCAAGGTCGCCTGTCTCGGCTGCCACAGGACCAGGCAGGCGGGCGGGCTGCCTCCGACGGCGACGACCAGCGGCGGCCGCGCCCCCGCGCCGCCGGCCGGCAGCCTCCTGCCACCACCGGCGGCGCGGGCCTGGGCGACGCCGCGCGAGGTCCGCCTCGCCGGCGCACCGCTCCTGTGCTCCGGCTGCCACCCCGACCCGCATCTCGCCCAGGTGGGCACCGCCTGCGAAAAGTGCCACGTCGACTCGAGCTGGGCACCGTCACGTTTCGATCACAACCGCGATTCGACCTATCGCCTCGAAGGCGCCCACCGCGCCGTCGCCTGCATCGGCTGCCACCAGCGCGAGCGCATCTCGGGCAAGGACGTCGCGCGTCTGAAGCCGCTCGCCAGCGCCTGCGCCGACTGCCACAAGTCGACTGTGCAGCCGCTCTGACGATGCCGGCCGGTATCCCCATCGAGACGCTCATCTGGGCGTCGGCATCCGGCCTGGCGGTGGCGATCGTGCTCGGCTACCTGGTCTCTTTCCGGCGACGCAACCGCCGCGACCGCGAACGCGCCAGCGTCGCCCAGCTCCACGGCGCGCATCAGCCGATGGGGGCTTTCCCGTACATCGACCCCGCCGTCTGCATCGGCTGCGGCGGCTGCGTTGCGGCCTGCCCGGAGAAGGTCCTGGGCATCGTCGGCGGCCTGGCGGTCGCCGTGCAGGGGAGCCGCTGTGTCGGCATCGCCGCGTGCGCCAAGGCCTGCCCGGTGCAGGCGATCGAGATCGCCATCGGCGACCTGCGCGGCCGCGCCGACGTTCCGTGGATGACCGAGCGTCGCGAGACCAACGTGCCGGGCGTCTACGTCGCCGGAGAGCTCGGCGGCCTGGCCCTGATCCGCAACGCCGTGCGGCAAGGCAAGGAGACCGTGCAGGCGATCACCCGGGAGCTCGCCGCCGAGGATCGGAACGAGCGCCGGGATCGGGAACTGCTCGATCTCGCGATCATCGGCGCCGGTCCGGCGGGCCTCGCGGCTGCCCTCACTGCGGTCGAGAGCGGCCTGCGCTACGCCGTCTTCGAGCAGCAGAGCGACCTCGGCGGCACGATCTACAACTTTCCGCGTCGCAAGCTCACCCATACCGAAGAGGTCGAGCTGCCGCTGTACGGCCCCCTGCGCAAAGAGGAGTACAGCAAGGAGGAGTTGCTCGAGCTCTTCCGCGGTCTGGTGGAGAGACACCGGCTCGAGGTCCTGTTCGGCCAGAAGGTGCTGCAGGTGATCCCCGAGGGCGGCCTCTTCCACATTCTCACGGTGAGCGGCGCCTGGCGCGCCCGCCGGGTCCTGCTGGCGCTCGGCCGCCGCGGCACGCCACGCAAGCTCGGAGTTCCCGGAGAAGAGCTCTCGAAGGTCATGTATCAGGTGCGCGATGCCGAGGAGTATCGCGGCCGGAAGATTCTCTGCGTCGGCGGCGGCGACAGCGCCGTCGAGGCGGCCATGGGGTTGGCGCGGCAGTCCGGCAACGAGATCACGCTCTCCTATCGTGGCGACTCGTTCAACCGCGTCAAGGCGAAGAATCTGGAGACCCTCGAGAAGCTCGTCCGGCGCGGCAAGATCCGCCCGCTCCTCGGCTCCGAGGTGCTCGAGATCGGCCGTAACCAGGTCCGGCTGCGCACCGCCGAGGGAGAAACCACGATCGCCAACGACTACGTCTTCGTACTGATCGGCGGCGAGCCGCCCTTCCCCTTCCTGCGCAGCATCGGCGTCCGCTTCGGTGACGAGGAACCGAACTCGACTGGATCCAGCCTCGGCGCCGCCCTGCGTTCGCACTAGAATTCGCCGTGATGCGCAACCGAACCGGCAGCCGATTCATCTCGTTCCTCGCCCTCGTGGCCGTCGGCCTGATACTCCTCTGGCGCATGCACCTGCTCAGGGACGCGCGGCCGAGGCCGCACTCCGGCTCCGGCCCGGCCGAGGTTTCCGGCACCACCCCCTCCGCCTCGGCCCGGGATCTGTCGTGGGACGAGCAGCAAGGCGGGCACACTCTGAGGCGCCACGTCGCCATCGGTGAGAGCGATCTCGCTCGTCGCCTCGAGCGCGAAGCCGGCGTCGCCGCCGCCTCGAGCTTCACCGACCGCGCGACGGCCGAAGAGGTCGTGGGCCGGACGCTCGCTCGGGAACAGGAGCGCATCGCCTTCTGGCTGCGCCACGAGAAGGAAAGCCTCGCCCTCGACTACCAAGGCGAGCGCGGCCGGGCGGTCGGCGAGGTCCTGTTGCGCGGCGAAACCCGGGCGCGACCGGCGAGCGACGCCCGCATCGTCCTGCGCAAACGCGGCGCGCGCTACTTCGTCCTGACGGCCTATCCGGTGGAACCGTGAGCCGGCATCTCGAGGGGTTCGACCCCGCCGACCCCGCTTCGCGCGCGGCGTTGCTCGACCGGGTGAACGTGGACGATCTTCCGAGTCTCGCCGGCTTTCTCGCCGGCTACCTGCACGAAGACTGGCAGCTTGACCACAAGTCCGCCGCCGAAGCGGTCTACGCCTTCATTGGCGAAGCTGACCTCGACGACGTCGAGGAGCTGGCAACGGATTGGGCGGTGCTGGTCGAGGCGACGCGGGAGCTCGACCTCGAAGCGATCAATCGCCTGCTCCGCGAACGCTTCCGCAGCGGTTGGCATCTGGCCACGAAGACCGAGATCGAAGCGGTGGCGCAGGAACTGGAGAGCGCGCTCCGTGAATAGCGTTCCGCCGCGCCCGGATGCTCCGCCCCGAAGCGGCAGGGGTCGTCAGGCCGGTGTAGCGACTGACGCGGGTGCGGGGGAGGGAGGGGCGGGAGCGAGCACGGCGACGGCGGGCTCCCACCAGGTCGCCCCCTCAGCGAACGGCCGGCCTTCGCAGCTGCACGGCGCGCTTACGAGATCACGGCCGAACGACGGCTTGCCCTTGTGGCGGCCGGCATGGGCCGGGTAGAAGCTGGCGCATTCACGGCAGAAACGCCCCACGACGGCGCCACGACGTTCGGCCGGCAGCGTCGAAGCGGGGGCCCAGGCTGGATTGACTCGGCTCATCGGGAAGAGGTTATCGGAACGACGCCTGCCTGCCAAGCGCGACCGGCAAAGCGCCAGCGTGAGCGCCGTTCCAACAGTCTCGCCTCAAACCGCGGCGACCAGATCCGCCTGCGGGAAGAAGAAGCCAAGCTCGATCCTCGCGTTCTCCGCCGAGTCCGAGCCGTGGATGGCGTTGCGCTCGATCGAGGTGCCGAAGAGCTTGCGCACGGTGCCATCGGCGGCCTTCGCCACATCGGTCGCGCCCATGACCTCGCGCAGCGCCGGCACCGGATCGGCGCCGTCGGCGCGGTCGAGCGCCACCGGGATGACCGGACCCTCGGTCATGAAGGTGACCAGGCTGCTGAAGAACGGGCGCTCACGATGGACGGCGTAGAACGCCTCTGCCTGCGCCTGCGTGAGATGCAGCACCCGCAGTCCGCGGACCGTGAAGCCTTTGGCTTCGAGGTGGGCGAGAACCTTGCCGGCGTTGCCCGCGGCAACCGTGTCGGGCTTGAGAATGGCGAGCGTCATGTTCATGCGTACAGCCTCCAGAGTGAAAAACCTTCGTTGTCGTCGAACACCCGCGGCCCGACTGCGCGGGAGGGACTAACCCTTCGTCGCCTTGCCTTCGATCTCCTGAATGGCGGCGAGCACCTCAGCGGCCTGCTCCGAGGTCGCCGCCTCGAGATCCCGCCAGACCAGCACGCCGTCGCGGAAAAGATAGGCCTGGCGCTTGGCGTAACCCATCGTCGACGGCACGCCGAAGGCCGCGAGGACCTTCTTGTCCTTGTCGGCGAGCAGGGTGAACGGCAGCTTGTACTTCTCGTGAAACGCCTTTTGCGCCGCCTCGTCGTCCGTCGAGACCCCGAACACGCGGATCCCCTTGCCGGTCAGAGAAGCGTACGAGTCTCGTATGCTGCAGGCCTGCTTGGTGCAGCCGGGAGTGTCCGCCTTGGGATAGAAATAGACCAGGGTCCAACCCTGGCCGCCCGCGGCCGAGAGCTCGACGGCCTGCCCATCCTGGTCGTTCGCGGTAACTGCCGGGAGCTTCGCGCCTTGCACGAGCTCATCGGCCTTGGCGCCGAAACTGAAGAACATGAGGCCTCCGATCGCAAGTGCTGTCGCTGCAAGTATGACGGTCTTCTTCATGGTGTTCTCCTCTGGCTCGTTCTACGCCGGCAGGGCCGGAGCAGGATGACGGCCGGTCAGCCGTCGGCGTCGTTCCCCGCCGCAGCGGAAGTTTCGTCGACCAGCGGCTCGAGGTCGGCCTCGGTACCGGCCAGGCGGAAGACGGTGCCGACCGCCTCGAAAGTGCCGTCCGGGCCGAGTAGCAGCACCCCTTCGGCCGGGATGCCGAGGCCGAACTTGCCCGCGGTCCCTTGCAGGAGCTGGCGCAGCCTGCGGTCGTGACCCGGGTCGAAGTTGGTCTCGATGACCGCGCCCGGCAACAGGTCGAGGCCGGGGATCAGCCGCCCGCCGAAGACGCTGCGCACCTCGGCGCCACAGGCCTGGGCCGCGGCGGCAATCGCCACGACCAGGCCACCGCTCGCGAGCTTCGCCTCGAGGGCGGCGAGTGCCGGCGACCCGGCAAGCGCTTCGATCAGATGGTCGGCGACGCCGCCGCCGAGATAGATCGCGGCACAGTCGCGTATGCGCTCGCAGTTCTTGCCCCGGCGGGCGTCGCGATCGCGGTAGATCGGCACGATCTCCACCTCGCGCTCGAACGCCTCCTTCATGTAGGTCGTGAAGTGCTTGCCGTAGTCAATCGAGCCGGAGGCCGCTGGCAGGAAACCGATCGGCCCGGCCGGACACCTCTCCAGCCAGGCACGATCGGCCTCTTCGGTCTCGCCGAAGGTGAACTCCCCGCCGCCGAGGAGCGCCAGGCAGCCGTTCATGCGCGGCACTCCCCCATTCCGGTCAGGACTTCCCGAGCGCCCGCGCCACCGCAGCGCCGAGGTCGGCCGGCGACTCGCAGACGTGGATGCCGGCCGCGGTCATCGCCTCCATCTTGGCGGCGGCGGTGCCCTTGCCGCCGGCGACGATGGCGCCAGCGTGGCCCATGCGGCGTCCGGGCGGCGCGGTGCGGCCGGCGATGAAGCCGACCACTGGGCGGTCGTAATTCGCCTGGATCCAGGCCGCGGCCTCCTCCTCGGCGCTGCCGCCGATCTCGCCGATCAGGATGACGGCGTCGGTCTCTTTGTCGTCGCGGAACGCCTTCATGACGTCGAGGAAGTTCGTGCCGTTGATCGGATCGCCGCCGATGCCGACGCAGGTCGACTGCCCGAGCCCCAGGCCGGTCAACTGCCAGACCGCCTCGTAAGTGAGCGTTCCCGAGCGTGAGACGACGCCGACCCGGCCGGGACGATGGATGTGTCCCGGCATGATGCCGATCTTCGCCTGCCCGGGGCTGATGATGCCGGGGCAGTTCGGTCCGATGAGACGGGTTTTCGGTTTGTCGCGCAGGAAGGCCTTGGCGCGGATCATGTCGTTCACCGGGATGCCCTCGGTGATCGCCACCACGAGCTCGATGCCGGCGTCGGCCGCCTCCATGATGGCGTCGGCCGCGAACGGCGGCGGCACGAAGACCATCGCGGCGTTGGCGCCAGTCGCCGCCCTGGCCTCTTCCACCGAATCGAACACCGGAATGCCTTCGACCGTCTCTCCGCCCTTGCCGGGGGTGACTCCGGCGACGACCTGGGTACCGTAGTCGCGGCAGCCGAGGGCGTGGAACTTGCCCTCCTTGCCGGTAATCCCCTGAACGACGAGGCGCGTCTCCTTGTTGAGCCAGATCGCCATCACGCACCTCCCTGAATCGACGCGACCACCTTCTTCGCCGCGTCGGCCATCGTATCGGCGACCAGGAAGTGGAACTCGCTCTCCCGCAGGATCGCCCTGCCCTGCTCGACGTTCGTGCCTTCGAGGCGTACCACCACCGGGATCTTCACGCCACCCAGACCCCGCAGCGCCTCGACGACGCCGCTGGCGATCCGGTCGGTGCGCGCGATGCCGCCGAAGATGTTGATCAGCACCGCCTTG
>JBDTQT010000041.1:0-19594 GCA_039932055.1 Thermoanaerobaculia bacterium | reverse complement strand
CAACCTGCAGGAGATGGATACCGCCAACCCCGAGACGCTCGTCGGCTTCGTGGCTTTCGGTCTGCAGAACTTCCCCGCCAAGCACTATGGCCTGATCCTCGGCGATCACGGCGGCACCTGGATGGGAATGCTCAACGACGAAACCGACAATGAGGGGGGCATGAAACTCGCTCCGTTCATCCAGGGCCTGGAGGTGCTCAAAAAGGCCGGAGCACCGAAGCTCGACGTCATCGGCTTCGACATGTGCCTGATGGCCCAGGTCGAAGTGATGGACGCGATCTCGCCCTACGCCTCCTACGGCGTCGCCTCCGAAGAGCTCGAGCCGGGAGCTGGCTATCCGAACCATCGCGTGCTCCAGGCGCTGACCAAGAACCCGAAGATGTCGGGCCGCGACTTCGCTCAAACCATGGTGCGGGAGTGGGGCGCCTCCTACGCCGAGGCGGGCGAGGCGACGGTGACCAGCTCGGCGACCGACCTCTCGAAGGTCGAGGATCTGACCAGCGCGGTCGACGCCCTCGCCTCCGCCCTGGCGCAGGCTGATGGTTCGCTACAGACCGCGGCGGCCAGGGCACGCGCGGCGACGCACTACTACGGCGGCGAGGAGGGCGGCGGCGACCTCGCGTCGTTCGACCTCGGCGAGTTCGCGGCGCGGCTCGCCAAGCAGCCCGAAGCGGCGCCGATCAAGTCCCAGCTCGATGCCGTCCAGGCCGCCGTGACGGCGGCGGTGATCGAGCACAAGGAGGGCGCCGCCCACGTCGGTTCGACCGGTCTGGCGATCTACTTCCCCGTTGGCCAGAAGATCGACCCCGACTACGCCTCGCTTCCGTTCGTGCGCGGCCAGTGGAACGAGTTCCTCGCCAAGGGGTTCCCCCTCGGCGCCGGCGCGGCCGGCCAGTCCATGGCCGTCGCGATCTCGGCGCCAGATGTGTCCGTGAACCACCCGCTTGGCGCCGGTCTGCCGGTGACGGCGAAAGTGCGCGGCAATCCCGCCAGTATCCGGGCGGCGATCGGCTACCGCGACGGCGACGGCGACGGCGGCAGCACGACGGTGAGCGAGGAGGAGGTCGCGAGCCCCGGCGCCTGGAAGGACGGAATGAGCTTCACCTACACGGTCCGTCCGCAGGTCCGCGCCATCAGCGACGGCAAAAACGCGCGCCTCGTGCCGACGACGCCACTCACGCCGGGAAGCCGTTACGTGCGCGCTGACGCCTCCTACAACTCGATGCGCGGCGATCAGAAGGTCACGACGGTTTTCGACTCGCAGACGGGAAAGCTCGAGACCATCTTCTGCGAAAGCGAGCAGGGAGTCGCGATGCCGATGGCCGTCCACCCCGTGAAGGGGGAGAAGCTCGTCTTCTACCAGCCGACGATCAGCAAGGACAAGAAAACGCAGCGCTTCCGCCCGGTTCCCGCGCTGGTAAGCACCGGCCGCTCCGCGAAAGGCAAAGCGAAAGGGGGAGGCGACGACCTGAAGCTGATCGATTCGGGGATTCCGGCGGGGGCCTATGTCCTGACGCTCACCGCCTACGACGCGGCCGGCAGACCCGCGGGCGGAGCCGACCTCAACTTCACCGCCGGAGGTGGCAGCGCGGGAGGCGGTGGCGGCGCTGGCGGAATTGCCGTGGCGACCGGACTGATCTATCCAAACTATGGCTATCCGGCGATCTCCGAAGACGACATCGACTACATCGACCTGACCCAGATTATCCCGGCCGACGAATACGACCACTTCGATGCCGACTGGGGCGACTACAACTACATGGTGGAGTACCAGGCGGACGACTTCTCCACCCAGGACCTTCTCTACCTCGATACGGTCGCCCTCGACGCCACTGAGCTCGACTTCGACCGCCAGGATTGGTCGGATGAATTCGCCACCTATTCGCTCGAGCATCCCGGCGATGTCGACGGCGACGGCACGCCCGACGCGACCGATATGGACGATGACAACGACGGTACGCCGGACGCCGAGGACCTCGACGACGATGACGACGGCACACCGGACTCCGCAGAGGACGAGGATGAAGGGGACGACGCCGACGCCGCGGATCCGGACGAGGATCACGACGGCACCCCGGACGACGAGGATGCCGATGACGACAACGACGGTGCGCCGGATGCCGAGGAATCGGACGAAGACCACGACGGTACGCCGGACGACGAAGACGCCGATGACGACAACGACGGCATCCCCGACGACGCCGACGCCGACGACGACAACGACGGCACCCCCGACGACGCCGACACGGACGACGACAACGGCGGCACGTCCGGCGACGCCGAAACGGACGACGACAACGACGGCACGTCCGGCGACGCCGAAACGGACGACGACAACGACGGCACGTCCGACGAAGACGAGGCCGCCGAGGACGGCGGTGACGAAGGCGAAGACGACGGCGAAGGCGACGGCGGCGACGAAGGCGACGGCGACGGTGGCGACGGTGGCGACGAAGGCGAGGAATAGTGAGTCCGGAGCCCGGGACGCACGCGATGCCGGCCTGAGGCCTGATCGACCGACAGAGGGTCGTCCTGGCCGCGCCTGGCCTGGGCGTCAACGACAGCAGCTGCGCTGCGGCGCATGATCGGATCCCGGCTGGGCCCTTACAAGATCACCGCCAAGCTCGGCGAAGGCGGAGTGGGCGAGGTCCTGCTACCCTTTCTCCGCCCAAGCGGGCAAAGGTCGGGCAGCAGGACCCCCGTTCAAACCGTGCGTGCGGATTTCCCTTCTGACCCAGAACATCCAGCCGGCCTGACCGGGCGACGTCCGGCGAGCCACGGCGCAGGACATCGCACCCGCCAGACCACGCCGGTTGACGGAAGGCGCAGGCTCCTAGAGAACGACGCCGAGCTTGGCGAGCAGTTGGATCGCCAGTCCGCAGCCAGCGAAGTAGCCGAGCGGGAGCATGATGAAGGCGAGCCGCCCATCGGCGCCCACGGCGGCTGAGCGCAAGGCGATGAAGATGCCACCGGAGGGAGCAAGGAGGGTGGTGAAGATCGCCACCAGCACCTTGCCCTGACTTTCGGGCTGACGCATGGCGAGAGCCAGCGCCACCGCCGCGGCGACGACCAGCAACGACATGAAGAGGTGCACGGCGATCCGGTTCTCGCGCTTGCGCAGCGGCCCGTAGAGCGCGATCAGACTGATCGCGGGAAAGAAGGCGAAGCCGAGCAGAAGAATTCCCGAGGCCATGGAACGCCGGATCTTACTCTGCTGACCGGAGCAACGGGCCAGGCCTCTTCCTGAACGCCGTGGCTGGCATCTTCCACGGCCGGTCGGAACCGTCGAGGACCCGCTGCCAGGGGCGTTCCCAGTGCAGCTGCGAAGCGGCCCCCGCGCAGTATCCCTCGCGATCGGAGAGCGATCTGGCGCAGGTTTTGTCGAAGCGCCCCATACCTGCCTCCAATTCCGTCGCGACAGGGCTCAGGCGCGGCTGGAGATCTCGCGATGGACCGGGTAGACGCTCATTGAGCCTCTCTCCTTGGGAGCCAGACCCGGCGCATTCGCGATCGAGCGCAAAAAAGCCCCACGAGCCGGCGCCGCGAGCTTCGCGGCGGTCGAAACGTGGGGCCTTGAAACATCACGGCTTCAGTGCGCCGCAGCTTCCCGGGCACCCCGCGGCACGCGGACCGACTCCACCATGTCCTGAATCTCCTGCGGCGGCGGCGCCGTCAGGCGCGAGACCACGAAGGTCGAAACCAGATTCAGCAGGCAGCCGACGGTTCCGATGCCCTGGGCGCTGATGCCGAAGCACCAGGTGGGCATGCCGAAGAAGCGGTTGCCGATGATGTAGTAGCCGGTGAAGCCGATACCGAGAATCATCCCGGTGATCGCCCCGGCCTTGTTGGTGCGCTTGTCGAATATGCCGAGCAAAATGATCGGGAAGAAGCTCGCCGCCGCAAGGCCGAAGGCGAATGCGACCACCTCCGCGACGAAGCCCGGCGGTTTGATGCCAAAGTAGCCCGCCACGACGACGGCGAAGAAGATCATCACGCGTCCAATCAACAGGCGTTTCTCTTCCGACGCGGTCGGATTGATGAGCTTGCCGTAGATGTCGTGCGCAAGCGAGCTCGATATGACGAGCAGGAGTCCGGCCGCCGTCGACAGCGCCGCGGCCAGGCCGCCCGCCGCCACCAGCGCGATCACCCAGGGCGCCAACCCGGCAACCTCGGGCGTCGAGAGCACGATGATGTCGCGATCGATCGTGACCTCGTTCTTGTCCTTGTCCTTGGCGATCTGCAGGACGCCGTCACCGTTCTTGTCCTCGAACTTGAGCAGCCCGGTGGCCTCCCAGCTCTTGACCCACTCCTTGGTCCGGACCTCTTCCAGGTTGGCGCCGTGGAGCGTGTGCACCAGGTTGTAGCGCGCGAACGCCGCGAGCGCCGGCGCCGTGGTGTAGAGCAGGGCGATGAACAGCAGCGCCCAGCCCGCCGAATAGCGCGCCGCGCGGACCGAGGGAACGGTGTAGAAGCGCACGATGATGTGCGGCAGACCAGCGGTGCCGACCATCAGCGCGAAAGTGATGCAGAAGACATCGAGCATCGTTCTACCCTGGAAGGGCTTGGTGTACTCGGTGAAGCCCAGGTCGAGCTGGATCTGGTTCAGCTTCTCGGTGATATCGCTCAAAGTGAACGAGAGCTGCGGCACCGGATTTCCCGTCAGTTTGGCCGAGATGGCCCAGGCAGGTATCAGGTAAGCGAGGATGAGCACCACGTACTGGGCGACCTGCGTCCAGGTGATGCCCTTCATACCGCCGAGAACGGCGAAGAACGCCACGACCGCCATCCCGATGATGACGCCAGTGTTGATCGACACGCCGACGAAACGCGAGAAGACGACACCGACGCCGCGCATCTGGCCCGCGACGTAGGTGAGCGAGATGAAGATGGCGCAGATCGCCGCCACCACTCGCGCCGTGCTGGAGTAATAGCGATCGCCGACGAAATCCGGCACAGTGTACTTGCCGAACTTGCGCAGGTACGGCGCCAGCAGGAGTGCCAGGAGGACATAGCCTCCCGTCCAGCCCATCAGGTAGACGGCGCCGTCGAAGCCCATGAAAGAGATGAGCCCCGCCATCGAGATGAACGACGCCGCCGACATCCAGTCGGCCGCCGTCGCCATGCCGTTGTAGATCGGCGGCACGCCCTGGCCAGCGACGTAGAAGCCACGGGTGTCCTTCACCCGGTTCATGTAGCCGATGTAGAGGTACGCGCCGAACGTGATGAGAACGAAAGCGAGCGTCCACGTCTGCGTGACCGAGAAGCCGAACATTACTTGTCCTCCTCGTGCACGTCGAACTCACGATCGAGCTTGTCCATGCGCCAGGCGTAGATGAAGATCAGGGCGACGAAGACGAACATCGACCCCTGCTGAGCCCACCAGAAGCCAGCATTGAGCTGGCCGATATGGACGCCGGAGATCGCGTTGGCGAAAACGATCCCGAATCCGTACGACACCAGCGCCCAGATGAAGAGGAGAATCGCGATCAGGCGCTTGTTGCGCCGCCAGTACTCGGTCATCCGCGGTTGATTGGACATGGGTAGGGCTCCCGGTTCAGAACTGGAAGATCTGCAGGGTGAGTTGGAAGACGCCTCGTGACGAGGCACCGTCGGTATCGATCTGGCCGTAGGCGGCGCGCACGACCCGATTGTGCTTGGCCATCCGGTAGTTCATACCGATCCAGGTCTGCGTCTCATCGTGGAGCGCGGCGTTGCTGAAGTTGCGGTCGGCGTATTGGAGCCAGGGCTGCCACTTCCCGCCAGGGAACAGGTAGCCGAATTCGACCATGTAGGTGTTCTGCTTCGGCAGGCTCGAGAAGAACTTGCCTCCGTCGTACAGGATGTCGTCGGCCTGAAGGGTGATCGCGCCGCCCTTGTCTCCCATCGGCTGATCCCAGAAGAAGTCGTAGCCGATGGCCTGGTAGTCGTCCTGCA
The DNA here is from genome assembly GCA_039932055.1 of Thermoanaerobaculia bacterium. Taxonomy (GTDB): domain Bacteria; phylum Acidobacteriota; class Thermoanaerobaculia; order Multivoradales; family JAGPDF01; genus JAGPDF01. The sequence goes on along the minus strand of JBDTQT010000041.1, from coordinate 13,660 downwards.
CATCGAAACCAGCCCCAACCGTCAGCTGCTTCTTGGCGCCGAGGTTGTTGCCCGTATAGAACATCCCGGTCTCGGTTCCGATGAAGCTGTAGGCGACGCGTCCGGCGTAACGGAAGCTCTCGGTGGAATTTACGCCCCGATCGCCGTCATAGATTCCAAAGCGATACTCGAACTTGTTGTCGGCGACCGCGCCGCGAATCTGCGCTCCATAGTCGCGACCGACCCTGGACTTGGTCGGGCCCGATTCCAGGAAGGAATACGGACCGTAGTCCGAGGCCAGGTGTGTCGCCGCCGACTGGGTCGAGTTGTGCGACAGCGGAATCAGGATCATGCCGAAATCGATCTTGAACGCCGCGTTCTGCTCGTAAGTAACGAAGAAGTCCTGAATGTAGATGTCTCCCGCATTCTTCGCGCCGGTCGCGTCCGACTTCCCGAGATTCGGGCTGTCGGTTTCGAAGAAATAGGTCCATTTGTCGGCCAACTTGCCTCCGCCCAGAATCCGCAGGCGGCGGAAGTAGATGTTCTGAGCGGTGTCCCCGTTGGTCAACTCCTCGGAGTCGGCTCGCATGACCGCGAGAAATCCGATCTTGAAAGACGAGGTACCTTCAGCGTTCTTGATCTCCCACTGCGCGAGAGATGGGGCCACCGTGGCGAGACCGAGCACGAGCGCGAGCCACGTCATCGCACGAGCGCCGATGCAACGATTCATCTGACTCCTCCTTCCCCGAAGAGGGGTTGATCCGCCGGCTCGAATCGGCAGGCGGAGGCGCCGGCTCGATCGCCGGCAGGTCTGACATTTTTCTGCTAAAGCCCCCAGCACAAAACGCGCCAGCCCAAAGCGTAGCGAATCGTATCGTTTAGATTCGCAATGTACCGAGCACAGTCGTTGATGCCGCCTCCGAGGATCCACCAAGGATTCGCTCGAAGCGAATAGCTACATTTCGCAACGCAGCGTAGAATCGGGCCGTGGCACAGCCCGCGACCTCCGTGGCGACCGAGGCGACCGCAGCCCTGCTCCAGTGCGTCGCACGCCTGGTGGAGGCCTGTCCCGCGCCCGCAATCCTGGCCGGCCCTCCCGATCGCCTGCTGAGTCTGAACGCAGCGGCTGCGGAGCTCTTCGATCGCTCTTTCACCGGCGCGGGGGAAGGCCTGCGCGCGCTCCTCGGCGTCGGCTGGCTCGAGCTCGAGACCACAGCGCGGGATGGCGCTTCCGACATCGTCCTCGAGGTTCGCGGGCGGGGAGCGCGCGAGCGCTCCCGGCGTTGGCGCGCGCGCCTGGAACCGCTCGGCACGGGCACCGAGAGGCCGTTCGCCGTCGTGGCCTTCCTCGAGCCGACCCCGGAAGCGACGGTTCCGGTCCGGCGCTCCACCCGCCTGGCGTCCGGCTTCGACGCGCTCTTCGGCAGCGACCGGGAGTTGGTCGCAACCAAGCGCGCCGCCGAACGGTTCGCCACCACGCCAGTGCCGATCCTCCTGCTCGCCGAGACCGGCACCGGAAAGGAGTTGCTGGCGCGCGCCATCCACCTCGCCAGCAGACGCGGCGAACGCGCTTTCGTCGCCATCAACTGCGGAGCGCTTTCGGCTCAGCTGCTCGAGAGCGAGCTGTTCGGGTATGCGCCCGGAGCCTTCACGGGCGCCAGCCGCGAGGGCAACGAGGGCAAGGTCGGCGCGGCGCACGGCGGCACGCTGTTTCTCGACGAAATCGCGGAGATGCCAGCCTCGCTGCAGGCGTTGCTGTTGCGCGTGCTCGAAGACGGGACCTACTACCGGATCGGTGAGAGCCGCCCCCGCCAGGCCGACGTGAGGTTGATCGCCGCCACCTCCCGCGATCTTCCGGCGATGGTCGCGGCCGGTTCCTTTCGCGAGGACCTCTTTTACCGCGTCAACGGTGCCTGCCTGTCGCTGCCGCCGCTGCGCGAGCGGCAGGATCTCGCTGAGCTCCTGCCGCAAGTGCTCGACACGGTGGCGCACGAGCTCGGTCGCGGCGAAAGCCCGGCGATCAGTCCGGAGGCGGCCGTGTTGCTGCTCGCCTCGCGGTGGCCGGGAAACTTTCGCCAGTTCAAGAGCGCCCTCCGCTTCGCCCTCGTGCTCTGCGACGGCGACAGGCTGCTGCCGGAGCACCTGCCACGCGACCTCGGCACCCCGGGACTCCGCGAGGAGAAGGACGAGCACCCCGGATCTGCGGCTGTCCGTCCGACTTCGACAGATCCCGTCGCGAGCGAGGCCCGGCCCGCGCAAAAGACTCTGCGCGAGCTCGAGCGCGAGCGACTCGCGCGGGCGCTCGAAGCCGCACCTGACAACCTGAGCGTCGTCGCACGTGACCTCGGCATCGCCCGCACCACCCTCTACCGACGCCTGCGCAAGCACGGTTTCCTGGCATGAGCCCGCGCGACGCCTCCAGCCGGCAGGCGACGGAGCGAGCTCCTGGAATCGAGCTCGAGCGCAATCACCCGACAGATCGCGACGAGGGCCCGCGGCTCATCGAGCCGCGACTGATTGCGATCTGCTTCGCTGGCTGTGTCCTGTTCGGCTATCCGATCCTCGGTCTCTTCAAGACGCCGTCCGAAGTCGCCGGCCTGCCGGCGCTCTTCTTCTATCTGCTGATCGCCTGGGCCGGGCTCATCGTCGCTCTGGCCGGGTTGTTCGAGAGTCGTGACAGCTGGCGACGCCCGGCGTCGGGCAACCGCAAGCAGGCGCGCAAGTGATCTCGCCTTGGGTCATCGTCTCCGCTGCGATCGGCTACCTCGGGCTTCTCTTCGCGGTAGCGTTCTGGGGAGACCGCCGATCGCTGGCCGGGCGCAGCCTGGTCGCCAACCCATGGGTTTACTCGCTATCGCTGGGCGTCTACTGCTCAGCGTGGACCTTCTACGGCAGCGTCGGCCGCGCCGCCTCGGGGGGAATCGCCTTCCTTCCCGTCTACCTGGGTCCGACACTCGCCTTTTCGCTGGCCTGGATACTGCTGCGGAAGATCGTTCGGATCAGCAAGCACGAGCGGATCACCTCGATCGCCGACTTCCTCGCTTCACGCTACGGCAAGAGCTCGCGCCTGGGCGCCCTGGTCGCCGGCGCGGCGGTGATCGGAGTCGTGCCCTATATCGCGTTGCAGCTGAAGGCGATCTCCAGCACTTTTCTCCTTCTCGTGCGAGGATCCGGCCGCGACCTCGGCACGGACCTCGCATTCGATCGCACCTCCTTCGTGGTCGCTGCCGTGCTCGCCGTCTTCGCGATCCTGTTCGGCACCCGCAAGCTCGACGTCACCGAGCGCCACGAGGGAATGGTGACCGCGATCGCCTTCGAGTCGGTCGTCAAGCTGGTGGCATTCCTGGCCGTCGGTCTATGGGTCACCTATGGCCTGCACAGCGGACCGCAGGATCTGTTTCGCAAGGCGGCCGCCCGGCCCGATCTCGCGGGGTTGCTGACGTTTCAGGGCCCATGGGACTCCTGGCTCTGGATCCTCGGCCTGTCATTCCTGGCCGTGATCCTGCTACCACGCCAGTTTCAGATCGCGGTCGTCGAGAACACCAACGAGCGCCACCTTCGCAAGGCCTCCTGGCAGTTTCCGCTCTACCTGCTGATCATCAATCTCTTCGTCCTGCCGATCGCGCTCGCGGGGCGTCTCCAGTTTCCGAACCCGGCGATCGATGCCGACACCTATGTGCTCAGCCTGCCGCTGGCCTTCGGACAGAACTCGCTCGCGCTGATCGTCTTCCTCGGTGGCCTTTCGGCCTCGACCGGCATGGTGATCGTCGAGTCGGTGGCCCTCTCGACCATGATCTCCAACGAGCTCGTCTTCCCGCTCCTGCTGCGTTCCGCCCTCGGCGGTCCCGACCCCAACCTCGGAGCACGCCTCCTCTTCGTCCGCAGGCTCTCGATCCTGCTGATTCTGGGTGCCGGGCAGTTCTACCTCTACTCGACTCACGCCGAGGGCTCGCTGGTCTCGCTCGGCTTGATCTCGTTCGCCGCCGTGGCGCAGTTCGCGCCGTCCTTGATCGCGGGTCTCTATTGGCGCGGCGCTACCCACCGCGGGGCGTTCGCCGGACTGATCGGCGGCCTGGCGGTCTGGGCCTATACCTTGCCGGTTCCCGCCTATGTCGCCAGCGGGACCTCGGCGCTGGCGTCGATGTTGAGCGACGGCCCGTTCGGCATCGGCTGGCTGCGTCCCCACGAACTGTTCGGAGTCTCGGGCCTCGATCCGATCTCGCACTCGCTGTTCTGGAGCCTGCTCCTCAACTGCGGCCTCCTGCTGGCGGTCTCGTCCTACCGCCAGCAGTCGGCGATCGAACACGCCCAGGCGCGCCGCTTCGTCGACGTCTTCCGGCGCCGCAGCGAGACCACCGAAGTCCCGCTGTGGAGCGCGGCGACGCCGGTCGCCGCCATTCGCTCTCTGCTCGAGCGCTTTCTCGGCGCCGAGAGGACGGCCCGGGCGCTCAACCGATTCTCGGCCTCGCGCGGCTTCGACCTCGAGAAAGTCGTGTTCGCCGATGGCAATCTCATCGCCTATGCCGAGCGCCTGTTGGCCGGGACGACCGGCGCCGCCTCCGCGCGGGTCGCACTCGCGTCGGTAGCGCAGGAGCGCGAGCTGTCGGTGGGCGAGCTGATGCTACTCGTCGACGAGACCTCGAAAGTCATCGCCACCAGCCGCGCCCTGGAAGAGAAATCCCGCGCGCTCGAACGGACCTCGCTCGAGCTACGCCGCGCCAACGAGCGACTGCTCGAGCTCGACCGCCTGAAGGACGACTTCCTGGCGACGATGGCGCACGAGCTGCGAACGCCGCTGACCTCGATTCGCGCCTTCGCGGAGATTCTTCACGATCACCCCGAGCTCGAGCTCACCAAGCAACGGCAGTTTCTCGAGATCGTGCTGCACGAGAACGAGCGCCTGACCCGGTTGATCAATCAGGTGCTGGATCTCGCCAAGATCGAGTCCGGCGAGGGTCTCGCAGGACGCGAGGAGATCGCGCTCGAGGAGATGGTGGCCGAAGCCGTCGGTTCGTTCGCCGGCGTCGTCGAGCTCCGGAAGATCGAGCTGGAAGTGCGCTGCCCCGCGGAGTGCCCGCGGGTAGAGGTCGTGCGCGACCGTATCGTGCAAGTCCTGGTCAACCTGCTCTCCAATGCCCTCAAATACTGTCGGCCGGCCGGCTGGATCGCGGTCGACGTAGCCGAGCGCGCCGGAGTGGTCGAGATCGCGGTGGCCGACGATGGGCCGGGGGTTCCGGAGTCGGAACGAAGGAGCGTCTTCGAGCGCTTTCGCCAGGTCGGTGTCCTCGGCGCCGGCGATCGGCACGGCATCGGACTCGGGCTTTCGATCTGTCACGAGGTCGTCGTCGGCCACGGCGGTAGGATCTGGGTCGAGAGCAGCGAACGCGGCGGAGCCCGATTCGTTTTCACGCTGCCTGCCCTGCCCGCGACGGAACACCGGGTACGACCAGAGGCGGCGACTGCAGCCGAGTCACAGGCATGAAGGGAATGCGATGAGCCACCGGATCCTGATCGTTGACGACGAGCCGAACATCGTGGTGTCCCTCGAGTTCCTCCTCACCCAGTCCGGCTACGATCTGCGGGTCGCGCACGACGGCGAATCGGCGCTGCGACTGGCGAGCGATTTCCACCCGCATCTCGTGCTGCTCGACGTGATGTTGCCCGGTATCGACGGCTTCGAGGTCTGCCGGCGCCTCCGCCAACTGCCGCAGATACCGAAGGTCGTGCTGCTCACCGCTCGTGACCGCGAAGCGGAGAGGCTGAAAGGTCTCGACCTCGGCGCCGATCTCTACGTCACCAAGCCGTTCTCGACTCGCGACCTCCTCGGTCAGGTCGCCAATCTTCTCGCCGGCGGAGCCGGGTGAGTCCATGTCCGGGGAGGCGCAATCGACTGCCGAGTCGCGTTTTCGCTCCCTGCGCGCGGCGCTGGCGAATCTGCGCGCTGCGGCCGAAACGCTCGAGGCCTTTCCCGAAATGGAGATCGTGCGACGCACCCGTCTCCTCCAGGTCCTCATCGAGGAGATCCAGCGCCTCTCGGTCGCGATCGCCGAGCTCCAGGCGGCGGCGAGGCCCGCCGATGCCGACCGCGATCGGGCGGTCAAGGTCGAAGATCTGGTCTTCAATCTCGAGGCGGCGATCGTCGAATCCGGGCTGCGGCTGGAGCTCGCGTACTCCAACGCGCTGGGCGCCGATGTCGAGGTCACGGTGGAGCCACGCGAGCTCGGCCGCGAGCTGACGCAACTGGCGCGCGGCCTGCGCACCGACCTCGGAGTCGACCGGTGCCAGTTGACTCTCGGCCTCGTCGAGCGCTACCTCCGCCTGGACCTCGGCTGGTCGCTTTCGGAGGGCGACCCAGCCGCCACCTGGTCCTGGGTCCTCGACGCGCTGGCCGGTCTGCAGGCGCCGATCGGCGCATCCGGCGGGCTGCGCGAGCTGGTCCGCCAACACGGCGGAGAGGTCTGGTTCACGCTCGGCCGGGATGACGACGACGCCCATCTCCGGCTGCTCCTGCCGCTTCTTCCTCAACCCGTCCCCATCTGAGACCCTCGAACCATGGATCCGATCGACTTCCTCGTCGCCCACGCGCCTTTCAGCGAGCTCTCGCCAGCCGGTCGAACGGCGGTCGCCCGGCACCTCGAGATCAGCTATGCGCGCACCGGTCATCCGATCTTCTCCCGCGGGGGCAGCAACCTCTACCTCTGGACCGTGCGCAAAGGCAGTGTGCGTCTCGAGCTCGATGGCCAGCGGGTCGATGAGCTCGGGCCGGGCGAGATCTTCGGCCTGACCGCCGTTGCCGGCGAGGAGACGCCGAGCTTCGACGTCGTGGCCGAGAGTGACTGCCTGCTCTACCGGATGCACCGCGACCAGGTCCTGGCGCTGTTCGCGGGCGAGCCTCGGTTCGCCGCTCATTTCCTTCAGAGCCTCACTTCGCGGCTGCACGCGCTGACCGACGGCTCGCCGGTTTCACTCGCTGGCGACCTGCGCCTGTCGATCGGCGAACTGATCAGCAGGACTCCCGTCCTGGTCGCGCGCACCGCGACCGTCGGCGACGCCGCGCGCCGCATGGACACCGAGCGTGTCAGCTCGGTGCTCGTGGTGAACTCCCTCCCTGAGGCCGACGAGCGGCTGATGCCCGTCGGAATCCTCACCGATCGCGACCTCCGCAGCCGCGTGCTGGCGGCCGGCAAGGGACCCGAGACACCGATCGCCGAAGTCATGTCGAGCCCGGTCGAAACGGTCGATGCCTCCCTTCCGGCCGCCGAAGCGCTGCTCTACCTACTGCGGCGTGCCGTCCACCATCTGCCGGTCGCCCGCGACGGCTCGATCCTCGGCGTCGTGACCCACGCCGACCTCGTACGCCACCACCAGCACGGACCCGGGGCCCTGCTGAAGAAGATCGAGAAAGCACGCTCCGCGGCGGCGCTCGCGCACTACGCCGACGATGTCGCCAGCATGGTCGACAGTCTCCACCGCAGCCGGGTCGAGCCGACCGACATCGGCCGGATGGTGGCAGCGCTCAACGATGCGCTGGTCAGCCACCTGATCGAGCTCGCGCTGCGAGAGCTCGGCGAGGCGCCCTGCCCGTTTGCGTGGATTGTCTTCGGCTCCGAGGGACGACAGGAGCAGTCCTTTCTTACCGATCAGGACAACGCACTGATCTACGAGCCCTCTTCCCCCGAGGACGGCGCCTACTTCGCGCGATTCGCCGAGCGCATCGTCGCCGATCTCGTCCGGGTCGGCTTCCCGTTGTGCGCCGGCGGATTCATGGCGACCCACTGGTGCGACCCGCTCGAAGTCTGGAAGGAGCGGTTTCGCGTCTGGATCGAGTCTCCGGAGCCCGGCGCGCTGATGAAGGCAGCCAACTTCTTCGATCTTCGCAAGGTGCACGGCGCGCTCGACCTTGAGCCGCTCGAGCGCATCATCGAGGGCGCCGGGGCGAGGCAGCTCTTCATCGCGCATCTGGCCCGCGCGGCGATGGAAATGCGACCGCCGCTCGGACTCTGGCATCGCATCCGCGAGTCGGCGGAGGGCATCGACCTCAAGGCCGGCGCGCTGATGCCGGTCGTCGGACTGGCGCGCGTCTTCGCCCTCGAGGCCGGGGAGCGCGAGGGTTCCACCTTGCGCCGGTTGCAGGCTGGGGTCCGAGGGGGTGCACTGAGCGAGGAGGGCGGCGAGTTGCTCGCCGAGGCGTTTCGTTTCGCCTTCGCGCTCCGCCTCCGGCACCAGCTCGCCGAGTGGAAGTCGGGATCGGCGATCGACAACCGCGTCCACCTCGACGCTCTCGAGCCACGTGAGCGACGCGAACTGAAGGAAGCGTTCCTGGCCATCCATCGCTTGCAGGCGGCGACGGCCTCACGCCTCGGCGTCGACCGGTTGGGCTGAGATGCCGGGCTGGCTCGACTCTCTGCGTTCGCCCCGGTGGGACGAAGTCACGATCTGGGCGCTCGACGTCGAGCTCACGGGCCTCGATCCGCGGCAGGCCCATCTCCTGTCGCTCGGCACGGTACCGATCCGCGGTGGCGTCATCGTCTGGGGCGAGCGCTGGTACACCCTGGTGCGCCCTCCCAGCGCCGACGCCGCGGCGACCGACGCCGTGCCGGTTCATGAGCTGCTTCCGGACGAGCTGCAGACGGCACCGGAGGTCGCGGGGGTCGTCGCCGAGCTGGCGCGCCGCCTCACCGGCGCGGCTTTGCTCGTGCACTGGAAGACGCTCGACGTCCGGGTCCTGAAGCGGGTTTTTCGCCTCTCGGGAGTGCCCTGGCCCCATCCCTGGGTGATCGACACCGCCGATCTTCTCGGGAGAGTCGACCATCGACGACGGATCGTCGAGCCGGAGCCCGTGCCGACGCCGACTCAGCTCTCGGCCGCGCGTCGCGCGCTCGGCCTGCCGGCACATGAGGAACACCACGCCCTCTACGACGCCCTCGCCACCGCGGAGCTCTTCCTCGCCCTGCGGAATCGTCTCGGCCTGAAGCGGATCCGCCAGCTCACCTGAAGGTTTCGCGCCCCCCACAGCGGAGCGGGTGCCGGCCAGTTCAAAAAAGCGCACGGCTGTAGACTCCAGGAACCAGAGACAACGCGGTGTCCCAGCGGGGCAACCGCAGTTCAAAATGACGATGACGATCGCACCCGGCACCCGGCTCGGCCCCTACGAGATCACCACCAAGCTCGGCGAGGGTGGCATGGGCGAGGTCTATCGCGCCACCGATTCCAATCTCCGGCGTGAGGTGGCGATCAAGGTGCTGCCCGCGGCGTTCACCGAAGACAAGGAGCGCCTGGCGAGATTCGAGCGCGAAGCCCAGCTCCTCGCGCAACTCAACCATCCCAACATCGCCCAGATCTACGGCCTCGAAAAGAGCGGCGAAACGCGCGCACTCGTGATGGAGCTCGTGGAAGGACCGACGCTCGACGAGCGCCTCGCCAGCGGTTCTTTTTCCATTACTGAAAGCCTTTCGATTGCACTTCAGCTGGCGCTGGCTCTAGAGGAAGCGCACGAAAAGGGGATCGTCCACCGCGACCTCAAGCCCCAAAACATCAAAGCTTCTGGTGAAGGAAAGGTCAAAGTCCTCGATTTCGGGCTGGCGAAGGCGATGGATCCGACCGCGGGCTCGGTGGCTTCGGCGGCGGATTTCGCCCGCTCGCCAACGATCATGAACTCGCCCACCCTGACCGCGGCCCACGGCACCCAGCTCGGCGTCATCCTGGGCACCGCGGCCTACATGGCGCCGGAGCAGGCGCGCGGCGCCGCGGTCGACAAGCGGGCCGACATCTGGGCCTTCGGCGTCGTGCTCTTCGAGATGATCTCCGGCCGACGGCTGTTCGAGGGCGAGCTGGTGACCGACGTGCTCGCCAACGTCCTCAAGTCGGAGGTCGACTTCGGCGCGCTGCCGCCCGATGCGCCGCCAGCACTCCGCACCCTGCTTCGCCGCTGCCTGGCGCGCAATCCGAAGAACCGCATGCGCGACATCGGCGATGCGAGGCTCGTCCTCGAGGAGCTGGCTGCGGGCAAGACGGAAGAGCCGGCACCGATCGCACCCGCGAGCGCCCTGGCGCCGCCACGCTCCTTCCGCGCGCAGCTCCTGCCTTGGGCCCTCGCCGCCTTCGCCGCACTCGCGGCGACCTTCTTCGCCGTCGCCCACCTACGGGCGCCGCGCGTCGAGCCGGCGCGCCTGATCCGCTTCCAGTTGGCGCCGCCCGAGTCGTCGACGCCGACGCGCCGCGGCAACAGCTTCGAGCTCTCGCCGGACGGGCGCTATCTGGCGCTGACGGCAGACGGAGAGCTCTGGGTCCGGGCGCTCGACTCGGTCGCCTCCCAGCGCATCGCCGGCATCCAGGACGCCACCTACCCGTTCTGGTCACCCGACGCCGCCTGGATCGGTTTCTTCGCCGACGGCCAGTTGAAGAGGGTTCCGCGCGACGGCGGCCAGGCGCAGAAGATCTGCGATGCGGTCGACGGGAGAGGTGCGACCTGGGGCCCCGACGGCTCGATCGTCTACAGCGATGCTCAGAGGAGCCGGGGCTTGTGGCGCGTCGGCGCCCAGGGTGGAACGCCGAAGTCGGTGACCCAGACGCCCGCCGGGTTGCTGAACCATGTCCATCGCTACCCGCAGTTCCTTCCGGACGGCCGAAGCTTCCTTTTCCTCTATCTCGCCGCCTCGCCGGAGGTCGCCGGAACCTACGTCGGGAACCTCGATGGCAGCGCACCCGTGCGGGTGCTGGCGAGCGCTGATCAGGCGCGATTCGCGCCGGTCGGCCCAGACTCCGCGAGCGGCTATCTCCTCTTTCGGCGGGAGAGCACGCTCCTGGCCCAGGCGTTCGATTCCGCGCGGCGACAGACCTCGGGCGAACCGACGGTGGTCGCCGAAGGTGTCGGCACCGCGGTCAACACCGGCTCCGGCGCGTTCGCGCTCTCGGCGAACGGCATCCTGGCCTGGAGCAGCGCGGAGTCGAGCCGCGGCGAGCTGGTCTGGTTCGACCGTTCGGGCAAGCGCCTCGCCGCGGTGAATTCCGAGATGCGCGAGCTTCAGGGCCTGGCGCTCGCCCACGGCGACCGCCGGCTCGCCTACGGCACCGGCGAGCCTTCCGACATCTGGCTGCAGTCGCTTCCGGCCGGTGAGCCGTCGCGCTTCACCTTCGGTCCGGATCCCGGCTGGGCCTACCCGGTCTGGTCCCCGGATGGCAACGACCTCGCCTACACCACCTGGGATCTGGCGGGGTTGCCCAAATACGAGATCCGGCGCCGACGCGCCGACCGCGCGGGCGCCGAGGAGACCCTGATCCAATCGCACGAGGCGCTCTACCCCTGGGACTGGACGCCGGGCGGCCAGGCGCTGCTCTATGGCGAGGGCGAGCGAGAGCTTTGGCTCCTGCCGCTCACCGGGGAGCGTAAACCGCGGCTCTTCCTGCCCGCCAACGGCAAGCAGGTCTACGCGCAGTTCTCGCCCGACGGTCGCCTGCTCGCTTACGCCGGCATCGTCGAAGGGCGATCCGAGGTCCTGGTCACGACGGTCCCGCCGAGCGGGGCGCTCTGGCAGATCTCGACCGCCGGCGGCGCCATGCCCCGCTGGCGCCGCGACGGCCGCGAGCTCTATTTCCGCACTACCGGCGGCACCCTGATGGCCGTCGCCCTCGGCACCGGTTCGGGGGCGGACGCGATCGACGAACGCGGCGCGCCGCAAGCGCTCTTCGCCGGCATTCCGTCGTCTGGAAACACCCCTATCTTCACCTACTCGCCAGCGGACGACGGCCAGCGTTTCCTCGTCGCCGCGAGTCGCGATGCAGCGAGCTCGCCGATCACCGTGGCGGTGAACTGGCAGACCGCACTCGCCAACCCGAACGCGAAACCCGACGCGCCGTGATCGCCACTCAATGAGCGCCCCGCTGCCGGCCGCGAAACCGCCGGGTGCCACTAGAATGGCGGCGATGCGCACCCAGTCGATCGACACCCCAGCCGACATCGAGCGCGTGCAGCTTGGCCGCTTCCGCGAGATGGGACCGCAGCGGCGATTGGCGGCGGCGCTCGCACTCAACGCGGCGCTCGATCGCCTGGCGATCGCGGGCATCCGGGCCCGGCACGGCCTGACTCTCTCGCCGCGAGAGGAGCGCCTGCACCTCTTCGCCTTGCGCCTGAACCGGGAGGAGATGCAGCTGGCGTTCGGGTGGGATCCCGGGGGCGCGGGTGGTTGACGAGTCTGCGGAGCTCGGGAGTGGGACGTTCGACGGCCCGCTTTCGACGCTGCGCGCGGTGGCAACGGCGCTCGAGACCGCCGGTGCCCGCTACTTCGTCGGTGGCTCGCTCGCCAGCTCGCTCCAGGGGATCCCGCGCTCGACGCAGGATGTCGATCTCGTCGCCGACCTTGCCGCACAGAGCGTAGAGGTCTTCGTGCGGGCGCTGGGAGCCGGTTTCTACGCCGACTCCGAGCGTATTCGGGATGGCATCGCGCGCCTCGCATCGTTCAACGTGATCGACCTCCGCAACGGCTTCAAGGCCGATATCTACCTCGCCGTCGACGACGCCTTCGGGCGCGCGCAGCTCGAGCGCAGTCAGCGGGTCGAAGTCGAGCCGGGCCTGACCTTGCCGTTCGCTTCGGCCGAGGACGTGGTGCTCCAGAAGCTGCGCTGGTACCACCTGGGCGGCGGCGTCTCCGAGCGCCAGTGGCTCGACGCTCTCGGAGTGCTCAAGGTGCAGGGAGCGCGGCTCGACCGTGCCTACCTCGAGCGCTGGGCATCTGCCCTCGATCTCGCCGACCTCCTGGCACGCCTCAGGGAAGATGCCGGCTCCGAGGGGAGCAAGGTGTGATCGGACGCCGCCTCGGCCCCTACGAAATCACCGCCAAGCTCGGCGAGGGCGGCATGGGAGAGGTCTACCGCGCCACCGACAGCCACCTCAAACGCGAGGTCGCGATCAAGGTCCTGCCCGCGGCGTTCACCGAAGACAAGGAGCGTCTCGCCCGATTCGAGCGCGAAGCGCAGCTCCTCGCCCAGCTCAACCACCCGAACATCGCCCAGATCTACGGCCTCGAAAAGAGCGGCGACCAACGTGCCCTCGTCATGGCGCTCGTGGAAGGCCCGACGCTCGACGAGCGCCTCGCCAGCGGGCCCGCTCCTCCTTGCTGAGTGCCTTTCGATTGCCTTGCAGATCGCGTTGGCGCTCAAGGAGGTGCAAGCTTCCAGGAGGAGCAACAATCTGGTGGAATTTCACTCCAACATTGTCTAGAATTAAGTGTCTAAATGTTCGACTTGACCAGATCCCAGGCGGTCGCGCGGCAGCGGTTTGGCGGTGTCTCGACGCGGCGGCGGCGCTCCGATGCCGGGCGCTCCCGCCTGCGACCGGAGATCCTCGGCAAACTGCGCTCGCTGGTGCTCGCCGCCGAGCGCCCGTCCATGACCGCGATCCAACGCCGGCTCGCGGAGTTCGCGCGCGCGCACGGCTGGCGGCCGCCCGCGCGCGCCACGCTTTACGCCGCGCTGTCGCGCCTCGAGGGCAGTCGTCACGCGCTCACGACGTTGCCTCCGTCCGTTCGCGCGGCGCTCTATAACCTGGCGCCCGAATCGACCGTACCGGGGCATCAGCTCGCCTTCTATTGCTTCAACTACGGGTCGCTGGCAGCGGCGAGCTTCGCCGCCGGACTGCCCTGGATCGATCTCCACCAGGCGGCGCGCGCGCGCGGCTGGCGCCCCC
>JBDTQT010000040.1:0-19741 GCA_039932055.1 Thermoanaerobaculia bacterium | reverse complement strand
GCCATCAACATGACGCTCGAAGAGAAGCGGCGGCGCATGCGGCGTATGCGGCGCGTGGTGAAGGAGCACAACGTCTACCGCTGGGCGGCCAACATCATCCATGAGCTGTCTGAGATTCGGATCGAGGAGCCGCAGAGCAAGCTCGATCGCCTTCGCAGGCGAAGTACCGCCGAAGTCGAGCGTGAAGCTCACCCCTTCGACGAACGAGGCCGACAGCGGCACCGGCAGCTGGCCGGTGACGCGCGGCACGACGTGCACGACACTCGTCGCGTCGAACGCGCCCGCCGGTACCGTGAACGCCCAGCCGTCGATGGTAGTGAAAGTCGAACCCTCGGCGCCGACGTAGGCGCCACGTCCGTCCGCGGTGCGGAACGGCCCGAGGATCGCCACCACTTCGTTGGCCCCAGGGATCAGCACGTGCAGCAGGAGACGATCCGTCACCTGGGCAACGATCGAGAGCTCGAAGCTGCCATCCTGGTCCGCCGCGACCGAAACCGTCGCCGCGAGGCGGGTCAGGTTCTCGGCGAACACCAGCGTCCCGGCCGGCGCTGCGCCGGGCAGCCCCTGGATGCGCGACTCGCCGTTCGTTCCCGGCGCATAGAGCAGCACGCGGCTCAAGTCGACGGTCGACGGCAGCGTCAAGCTCTGGGTCGTGAACAACACCGTGACCGAGGCCGACATTCCGTGCCCCTGGAGATCGCGGACACCCTCGCCGATGACCCACTCGTAAGTCGTCTCGGGCTCGAGCGAGACCGCAGGCTCGAGCGTCACCTGCGCGCCGTGGTGATGGAGGTCGAAGTCCAGCGAGGCGCCGCCCACCGGGCGCAGCGTGATCGCCGCGGCGAGCGACGTGCGCTCCACCGGTTCGCTGAACTGGATCGCCGGCTCGATGCCGATCGGGACGCCGGTGGCGCCGGAGGCCGGCGTCGTCGAAAGGACGGACGGAGGCACAATCGCGAGCAGGAGATCGAGATCGACGCGCTCGCCGGCAGCGGCGAGCAGCGCGCTGCCGCTCCCCCGGTCGCCGGTCGAGGGCTTCGTCGCGGTGAGAGCGACCGGACCGACCCAGGCTGGAAAGGCATAGCGCCCGTCGCTGCCCGAGAGCTGGATCCACTCCACGGCGTCACTCGCGACCACACCGCTCGCGAGCGCAGCGCCGCCGACGTCGAAAACCGTGCCGCGCACGAAGCCGAGAGGCGCAAGCGAGCGCGCAAAGAGGAAGAGACCGCCGCGCGCCACTCCCGGCCAGGGAAGGTCCGCAGGCACCAGCGGATCGCTCTGCCAGCCGGAACCGGACGGCGTGATCGTCGCGAGCGGCCGCCAGGTGGAATCGCCGCCGATGAGGGACTCGACGCCGAAGAGAATCCCGGTCTCGCCAGCGGCCGGCGGCTCACCCAACGCGAGGAAAAGGGTCGCCGGTCCGAGGAGCGACTCGCCGGAGAGATCGAGCCGCAGCGCGCCGACGAAAGCGAACCCCTGCGGTACCTGCAGCGGCAGCGTTCCCTCGGCGGCCGGCTCGAGCTGCACCGGCGTCGGGCGCACGAGTGCACCGCCGGGAATGTCGATCCGGTCTCCGGACGGGTCGAGCACCGAACCGCCCTGCGGACCGAGGACGTTGCCGCGCACGACCTCGCCGCCGTAAGGGAAGACCGCGACATTCTCCTCGCCGAGTTCGATCGGCAACCGGTGCGCCGCCTCCGACGACGCCAGGGCGAAGCGTGAACGCGCGCCCTCCTCGGTTCGATAGACGACCAGGTCGGCGCGATACGCCGGCTCGGTGCGTGTCGAGCCGTCGAGCAATTGGAGATCCTCGGCGATCGACAGCGTCACCGTCGAGCCCGAGGCCGCAGCCTCGGATGCGGAGTAGGCGACCGTCGCCAGGCTCCGCTGCCCCGGCAAAACCGTCTCCGGGTCGAACGCCAGCGTCGCGCCGAGAATCGTTTCGACAGGCGGAGCAGGGAGCGAGCCCAACGGTTCGCCGACGACCGCTGCCGGCACCGCGAACGGCGGCGGATCGGCTTCAACGACCGCCCAGGCTCCCGCCGCGACGACCGGGAGCTCGAGCTCGGGGATCCCGAGCGTCGTCACCCCCTCGACCCGCCAGACGCGCGTTGCCGGATCGAGATGCACCCAGGCGACCGTCGAGCCGGGGATGGCATCGAGCGGCAGCGAAAGCGTCGCGGGAAGAAGAAGCTCCGTTTCCTCGGGGCCGATCCAGACCGCGGCGCGCGGCGACCAGCCGAACGGCAGTAGGCGCGGCAGGCCCTGCTCTGAAAGCCCGGTCAGCGAGATCGCGATCGAGTCGGCCAGCGCCCCCGCGGGGATCAACAGCTCTGCCGCCGGGCCCGCAAGCGCGGTCCCGGCCTCGACCGTTCCCCCCGCGGAACCGACGGCCACGGCCGTGGAGAGCGGGGTCAACCGCGGATCGACGACATCCGCGCCCTGCTGCGCCTCGGTAGTCACGAAACGAAAGACTGGAGTGGAATCGGGGTGCTCGAAAACCACGAGATGGGTGCCCACGGGCACCGGGATGGAGACCGCACCGTCGCCGGCACTCGTCGCCTCCAGCGCCTGTCCGGTCGCGGGAGCTCCGTTCGTGCTGAGCACCCGGGATCTGGCGCCGGCGAGCGGACGGCCCACGGCGTCGTCGATCACCGTGCCGACAAAGAAGCTCTCCGCCGCGTCGCCGCCGAAGACCGAGACCCAGGGGTAAGCCAGAAGATTCCCCGCGAGGTCGCGTGGCTGGCGCAGGACCTCGACGCGGAGGACGCCCTCGGGAAGCGCCGCAGCGGCGGTGAAGGTGGCCAGATCGACGTCGAGCGCGACGATGCCGTCGATCGCTCCGGCCGCATTCGAGACGAGAATCGAGCCGGCAAAGCTCGCCGGATCGATCTCTTCGCTGAACTGGATCGCGAAACCGGAAGCGCTCGCATCCACAGTTTCGACAATCGGCGCCGCGCAGTCGTGCACGACCTCGATCTCGGTCGCCGGGGAGCGGTTGCCGGCGTCGTCGACGCTGGTCACCGCGAGCCGGTGAATGGCGCCGGGGATGAGCGACACCGCGACGCTGAACGCACCGTCCGACGAGGCGCGCACTCGAGCGGCACCGGCACCGCCGGCCACTTCCACCCAGCGGTCGGGCTCCGCGAAGCCGGCGAGGATCAGCTCGTCGGCGCAGAGGAAACGCGGCGGCGGGTTGAGAACTGTCGGCGCCGCCGGCGCGCTCGCGTCCGCGGTGGAGAATTCGAGGGTCGATCCGGCCGCGAGCGGATTCCCCGCGAGATCGGCGATGCCCGGGCCGAGAATGAGGCGCACGAAACCGGACGACGGGAGCGGCGCGACAGGAATCAGGCGCAGCTCGGCGCCGACAATCTCGACCGTCGAGGCGAGCGCCGCACCAGCGCCAGTCTCGAGGCGCATGCCGGCGACGCTCCCGGGTCCAGGCTCCTCCGAGAGCTCGGCGGTGAAGACGGTCGTTAGCGCAATGGCGAGCGCCCCCGCCGGCGGCTCCGTTCCGAGAAGCGTCGGGGCAACCGTGTCGCGGGCGACCGTGCGCGTGCGCACGCCCTCGTTGCCGTTCGCGTCGCGGGCCCGGGCGATGAGGCGATTCTCGCCCTCGATGAGCGGTACCGCGGCGACCGAGAAGCCGTTGCCGACGATCGCCGCCGGTACCCCGTTCACGCTCAGTGTGACCCCGTTCTCCTCTTCGATCGTCCCCGAAACCGCGACACTCAGGGCAGCGATGCGGCTGCCCTCTTGCGGCGCAGCGATCTCAAGCCCCGGCGCGGTCGAGTCGCGACGCACGAGGCGCGTGGCCTCGGCCGTATGGCCGAGCCGATCGGTCGCGCGAACGACCAGCGTGTTGTCCCCTTCGACGAGCGCCACGCTCGCCGAGAAGCTCCCGCCCTGAACCGGCGCGGCGACCCCTTGCACGGTGACGCGATCGAGGTTCGGCTCGTCGACCGAGCCCGAGACCTCGACCGCAGCCTCCGGCACCACGCTTCCCGCCGCCGGGTCGGTGATCGTGAGCGTCGGCGCCTGCGAGTCGCGTACCACGACGCGGCTGGCCGTGGCGGAGTTTCCGGCCCGATCGACAGCGGTCGCGACCAGCGTCGACGCCCCTTCGGCGAGCGGCACCTGCGGCGCTACCCAAGTCGAGCCGGAGAGCGATGCCGCGACGCCGTTGACCGCGACGGACGCGAGGTGCGGATCCGCGGCCTGTCCGGTGACCTGCACCGCGTTCGTGCCGACGAGCATGCCCGCGGCGGGCTGCTGGATCGAAACGGTCGGGGCCGTGACGTCGCGGACCACGTGGTGCGCGCGGCTGAGCTCGTTGCCCGCGGCGTCGCGCGCTACGAGCGCGAAGGTGCGCTCCCCTTCCGTGAGCGGATAGGGGCCGGCGATGAACTGATCGCCGAGGAGGGTGACGGGGGCGCCGTCGATGGTCAAAGTGTCGGCGCCGAGGATCTGCCCCTGGAGATGCACTTCGGACTCGGCCGTGACGAAGCCGTCCGCGGGGGAGATCGTCACCAGCGCCGGGGGGCTTCCATCGACGCGAAAGCTCACCTGCCGGGTCGCCGGATTTCCGGCGGAGTCGGTCGCCGTCGCCTGCAGGACGTGCAGCCCCTCGCTCACGACCGGCGTTCCCGAGACGAACGCAGTACCGTCGAGCGTCGCGACCAGCGTCCAAGGAGACGCGTCGGTGACCACGATCACCGGCGTGACCGCGCGGGTGAAGAGCGCGTCGGCTTCCAGTGGCACACCCGACTCGAGCAGCTCGACTGCGGGAACGATGGTGTCGATCGTCACTTCACGCGAGACAACCGTTGCGTTGTCGACCGTGTCGCGGGCGATGACCTGGATCGTCGCGGCGCCCTCGCCGAAGGCGATCGGTCCAGCGCTCCAGGCGTCGCCGACGAGATTCGCCTGGACGCCGTTGACGCGCACCTCCGCGAGATGCGCGTCAACGACCGTTCCGGTTGCCGTGACGTCCGCGCTCGACAGATAGGCCCCCTCGGCAGGGGTCGAGAGCACCACCTCGGGTCCGGTCCCGTCCCGGCGAATGCGGTGCTGTCGCGGCGCCTCGTTCCCCGCCGGGTCGCGCGCCAGCAGGGTGAAGAGCCTTTCGCCATCGGCCAGAGGGAACGACGGGCAGGCGAACGCCTCGACGGCAAGGGTGCAGGCGAGGCCATCGACGGTCACCGACTGCGCGTCCGCGACTTCGCCGCTCAGAGCGATCTCGGGAGCCGCCACCAGCGTGTTGTCGGGGGGCAAGACAGTGACGAAGGCCGGCGCCGTCATGTCGATGACGAAGCTCGCCGCGAGGTTGGCGGAGTTTCCACCTTCATCGACCGCCGTCGCCTGAAGCGTGTAACTTCCCTCATCAGCGACCAGCGTCCCAGACGCGAACGGCGCGCCGTTGATAGTCACGCTCAGATTCACCTGCGTCGCGTCGGTCGCGGCGACGACTGGCGACACCGTGCGATTGAACAGTGCGCCGTCAGCGAGCGGCAACCCGCCTTCGAGGAAAGCGAGCACGGGTGCTTGCGTGTCGAGAGACACGATGACGCTCGCGCTTCCGGGCGGATTCCCGACGGCGTCGAACGCTTCGACCACGATCTCGTTGGCCCCCTCGACCAGCGTGAGGCCCTCCCGAACAAAGGAAGCGCCAGCGACCGCCGCCGTCTGACCGTTGACGAGCACCTGGCCGAGATGCGGATCCGTGGCGGTGCCCGCGACGGTGATCGGCGAGCTCCCCACGACCCCCGGAGCCGGCTGGGAGATCGTCACCCCCGGCGAGAGCGAGTCCCGCACGATGGTGCGCGCCAGCGGAGTCGGGTTCCCGGCCAGATCGGTCGCGACCAGGAAGAAGCTCTGCGCCCCCTCGGAGAGCGGCAACGGATCCGAGGTGAAGTGATCGTCGGCAAGCACGAGAGATACGCCGTTCACGGTCAGGGTGGTCGCCCCCGAGACCTCGCCCGAAAGCACGACCGCCGGCGATGAGGTGACGAACCCCTCCGGCGGAGCCACGCTGACGAAAACGGGCGCCAGGGTGTCGATCGTGAAGCTCACGGTGCGTTGCGCGATCCAGCCGTCGGCGTCTTCAGCACTCACCTCGAGCAGGAACTCCCCGTCGCCAGTGACCGTCGATCCGGAAGTGAACGGGGCGCCGTTGAGGGTGGCCTCGAGGGTGATCGGCGCGGTCCCGCCGGTCGTCCCCACGACCGGCACGACGTCGCGATTGAACAGCGCGCCATCGGCCAGCGGCGATCCGCCTTCGGTGATCGTGATCTGCAGTGCAACGCACGGCGCACCGCTCCACCCCACCGCGGAGCTCCAGGCACAGATCGTCCCCGACTCGAAGCTGCTGGCGAAGATCGGCGCTCCGAGGTTCTCTGCGGGTGCCGCGGCTGGCGCGGCGAGCCCCGCGAGGAAGGCGATCCCCATCCCGAGTCCAGCTCCCAGGAATCGAGCGGCCTTGCGGACCCATTTCGTGGGCAGCCTCTCCACTCTCACGGCAGCACCTCGCGCTCGATTCCGCATCCGGTCAGCAGGAGAACGTCGGTCGCCGAGACCACGACGTCGCGCAGCAGACAGCTCGTTGGGGCGCGCTTCGTGGAGGCATTCTCGGCGGCACCGCCGAGGCCCGCGGCCCGCCAGAGGCGCTCGCCACCGGCTTCCGGAATCGCGAAGAGGCCCGTCGCAGGTTGCGCCGGCGACGGCGCGGCTCCGAGGGTGAGCACCCCCGTCGCTTCGAAGAGACCGCGCACTCCTTGGCCGCGCGCCGCGACGAAGAGCCCACTGTCGGCACTCTCGAGATCGACCAGCGTCGCTCCGGCCGGCGAGCCCGAGGCCGCGAGCACCGGTGGAACGCCCGGCGCCAGGTCGTAGCGCTCGATGCGCGCGGTACCGAGGCGATAGAGGTCGCCGTCGCGCGCGAAGAGGCGCGACTCCGGGACGTCCGCGACCAGAAGCGATTCGGCGGGAACCGCGACAGGAGCGAGGGGGCTACTGAGATCCACTGCCAGCAGGAGGTGGCTGCCGCTTTCGGCGCCCAGGGCCCAGAGCCGGCCGCCTTGCTGCACGAGCGCGACGACCGGCGAGCCAGCGAAAAGGTCGACCTCCGTTTGCGCGAGCGGATTCGCCGGGTCCGCGAGATCGAAGACCGCGAGCCGCGCGCCGCCGACGTAGAGCACACCGTTTACCAGCACCGAGTCGATCACAGGTCCCTCTACGATGACCTCGGCGAGCGCGGTGAGCCCGGCCGCTGTGGAGACGATCGGGAGATGCGCGAAACCGCTGCCGTCGAGCTCCGCCGGCACGACCGCTAGCAGGTCGCCGTCGCGTGCCACACGTCGTGCGCCGCCGCTCGCTGAGAGGTCGAGCGCGCTCTCTGGATTTCCCAGTGGGATCCGCAGGCGGACCTTGTTGCCGGTGGCGTCGACCTCGAAGACCGCCTGCAGGGTAACCTTCTCGCCGCGAAGCTCGCCTGAAAGCGCGAGGACGAAGGACCCGTCCAAGGCGACGGGGACCTCGAAGGTGCCGCCGCTCTCGAGCTCCGCCCGGACGACCGTCGCCTCCGCGGCGCTCCCGGGAGCACCGGCAAGCGTCGCACCGGTCGCCGTCACCTCCACCGTCAGCAGGGACTCTTCCAGCCAAGGCCAGAGCGCTGAGCTCGCGTAGCCCTGCGCGCCAGGAAAGGTCCAGAGGCGGCCGGCGGCGACGAGGAGCTTGCTCACTGTCTCCCATGATTCGGTTGGAGTCGGCCACCAGCGATCCAGCGTGTATCCCTGACTGGTGAGCGACGTGTCCAGGACTCCGGCGGCGACTTCGGCAGCGTCGCAGGAGATCGCGAACAGGTCTCCGACCTCGGTGGTCGATCCCCTATCGCAGTAGCGGTCGGTCAAGGGTTTCGATGTGAGCGGCGCCTCAGAGGCCCCTTGGCCATGGAACGAGTAGAGCGTGGCCACAGAAGTAGAGGAAGAGCGGAGGAAAGTGGCGAGGTCATCGACCACGGTCATCGCCAGAGATGTTGAGCCTGTCACCGTCGCGTTCCCTGAGTGAGTGATCGCAAGGACCTCCCCGGGCTCACCGAGCGCGAACAGTCGGTAGATCAGGGTCGAGCCCGATCGCACCGTGACGTGGAGCTTGCCGCCCTCCACCTCGAATCCGTCGATCGCACCCAGGTTCAGACTGGTCGTGGCTAGGAGCCGCGGGTGAGATGCGTCATGAACGTCGACGACGAAGAGGCGGTTCGGCGCCAGATTCTCGACGGTGTAGGCGTAGCCGCCCTCGAGGCGGACGCCAGCCAGAGCGACTCCCGCGGGCAGCGTGCCAGGAAGCAGCGTCAGGCTCTGGTTCGTATCGTCGAGAACCGGATTCGCCGGATCGCGCAGGTCGACGATGCGCAGAACCGGCCCCTGGGTCATCGCCGCTGCGTCATCGGCGAAATCGAAGCCAGTGAAGGGGTAGCGGTAGAAGGCCGGCGGCGGCGGGCCTCCTGAGACGCAGGCGTTCGTGAAAAGTGCGCAAGCGTTCGTGCAGTCGGGATCGCCGCCAGCACTCTGGCAGGCAGAGGCGCAAGCCGCCGCGGCGTCCGCGCAGAAGACGCCCGACGAACAGAGGTCCCCTGCGTTCGCGTCCCAACCGGCGTCGCAGGGGTCGGCGCAGCTGTCCATCCGGGCGCCACCACAAGTGAGATAGCAACTGTCAAAGCAGGAGCCGTCCTCCGGCGCGCACGTCGCGGCGTAATCGCTGTAGCACGGCTCGACATCGACCAGCGAATAGCAGAAGTCCGTGCACGCCGACGGGCCCGTCAGGCAACTCGGCGGCGGTGGCGCGGCAGCGCAGACATCCGAGAAGGCGGCGCAGGCCGCGACGCAGTTGGCGCCGCTTCCAGCGGCGGAGCAGGAGTCCGTGCAGGCCGTGGCCGCCGATTCGCATGCACCGGGCGGTCCGCACAGGGCAGCGCCCGCGTCGCAATGCGCGTTACAGGCGCCGTACTGAGCACCGCCACAGCTCGGTGAGCAGGCGTCGTAGCAGGCGGTGTCTCCGCTGGGACATGCGTTGATGCAGTCGTTGTAACAGGGCTGATAACCGGTTGCTTCGCTGCAAGAGCTCGAACAGGCGTTTCCGCCTGTGGCGCATGAGTCTTCCCAGGTCCAATTCAGCGAAATCTGCAATGCCCCTTGAAGGACAGGCGCGAGCGGCGACGAGGCGTCGAAAAGCCGCAAGTCGAGGACGCCCCATTCGCCGGTCTCCGGCCCCGGAGGTTCGTAGGCGCAGTCGCACACCGCCAGCTCGTTTCGCTCCGCCGCCGCCAGAGTTGAGCCGAAGCCGAGGTTCGCCACTCTCGCCTCGTCGCCGAGGAGCGGGCCAAGCGTCATCGGCTGGCTCGCCAGCCCGATGGAGTCGTAAGCGACGAGCTCGAAGCTGTCACCGTCGAGCCCCTCGAGCAACACCGAGAAACTGCCGTCCGCCAGGGCGTAACTGGAGCGCGCTTCCGCGGTTCGGAGGTTTCGGGCGACAACACCCAACGGCGGGTCGGTCGGGTCGGTCACCGCGCCGGGCAGTCCAATCGCGGAGAGTCCGAAGAAGTCGTAGCCGATCGCCACCAGCTCCGGATGGAGACTGGGCGGGATCTGCGGCGCACGCACCCGAATCGTCGTCTGAATCGTCTTCGAGTTGCCGAGGCCGTCCAACGCCGTCGCCCGGATCGTGTAGGTGGTGAGCTGCGCCGGCACCGGAGTGGTGGTCGCCCACGCGTAGGGTGACTGGGTGTCGACGAATGAGACGCCATCGAGCTCGAACGTGACGTTTGCGATTCCGGCGGCGTCGAATGCCGAGGCCTGGATGTCGAGCGGCACCCCGCTGTCGAAGAGGCGCCCTGGGGGAGTCGGCGAAGAGAAACCGGTCATGGTCGGCGGTTCGTCGTCCAGGATCGAGCCGTCGCCTTCGCCGTCCGCGATGCGCACGTTGACCGGAAGTGAAAGACGCACGAGAAAACGTTCCAAGGGCTCATCGACCGTGTCCCCCCTGACATTCACCACGATCACGCTCTGCGTCTCCCCAGGCGCGAAGTTGAGGGCTCCTGAGGTCGCCATGAAGTCGCCAGGCGCGGTGGCCCGGCCAGGAGCTCCACTCGGGAGCTCTGCGGTGGTGTAGGCGAGCGACAACGCGATGGGCGCCGGCGCGTTCAGCGTGACCGGGAAAATCCATGGCAGCAACCCCGAGTTCCCTTCGGGAAGCGCAAGGTCCGCGATCGTAACCGTCAGGTCGTCGTCGAGGAGGGTGCCAATAGCCTCGGGGTCATCGAGCGTAACTCCCGTCGCCTGGGTGACCACTAGGCGGAAGCTCTCGGGCGGCTCGACGTCCGCGTCGGGAAGAAGATCCACCACCACTGTCGCGCTGGAAGCGCCCGGGGGAATCGACAGGGTACCCGAGCTCGTCTGGTAGTCGGTGCCAGCGGCAGCGGTGATGTCTTCGGTATGAAACTGCACCTCCGCCGCCTCGATGACCGGCGACGAGAGCTGCACGGTGAAAGTCATCTGTACCGGAGTGTCGGTCCCCTCGGCGAGCTGGACATCGGCGATCGTCAGGTGGTTGTCGTCGTCGTCGGCAATCGTAATAACCGCCTCGTCGTCGGCGATGGTGGCGCCGCTCGCGCTCGCCAACCGGAGGTAGAACGTCTCGTCGTCTTCGTCGACCGCATCGGGCGCGATCGTGATCGCTACAGTCTTCACGGTCTCGCCGGCAGCGAAGGTCAGCGTCGAACTCATCGTCGTGAAATCCGCCGGCGCGGTCGCGGTGCCTGCAGCGGTCGCCGCGACGAGCGACACCGTCTGAGCACTCGGCGTCGACAGGGTGACCGAAACTGCCGCGGTCGTCGTTCCCCCGGTGCCCTCGGTGACCGTTACGTCGCCCACCGCGAGGGTCGCCGTGTCATCGTCCAGAATCGTTCCGACCGCCGCAGTGCGCCGGAGGAACGCACCCGAAGGCGACGAAAGAACGAGCGTCAGCGTTTCGTCGCTCTCGTCGATCGCGTCGCTCTCGAGGTCGATCGTGACCAGCTTCTGCGTTTCGCCCACGGCGAAGGTCAGGTCCTCCTCGATGGCCGCGAAATCGGCTGGCGCCGTGGCGCTGCCGGCGGCGGTCGCGGCGTGCACCGTCACCGCCTCGCCCAAGGCACAGGCGAGATCGACCCGGAAGGCGAGCGTCGAAAGCCCGCCTGTCCCTTCGACACCCACGACGTCACTCACCCCCAGCGATGGGAAGTCGAACGGAGCGAGCGACAGCGAGTCGAAGTAGCCGCCCATGGGACGAGAGCCGCAGTACGTGCCGTTCACGATCAGGCGCACGCGCAGGAAGCGGGTTCCGGGCGGCGGCTGGAAGAGGGCCGACAGGCGCGCCCAAACGCCGAGGCTGGCGTGCGTAGCCGTCTGCACTCTGCCGAGCGTCGCGCTGTTCGCGCCGTCGCGGTACTCGACCTCGATCTGAGTCGTGTCGGGCGGCGAGCCGTCGAGGCTCCGGACGTAGCCGCTCAGGGCGAAGCTCAGGCCTCCGGCGTCGATCGCCGGCGCGAAGGAGGTGACATCCACATCCTGACGCAGACCTCTCGGGCAGGCGGAGGCCCGGGGCTCGAAATAGTGCGACCCCGAGTGCGCGGAACCGGCGGGAGCCAACCAGTTCGGCGTGCCTTCGTTGGTCCACCCCGGAATGAGGCCGCCGATCAGCGGCTCCTCGGCGTCGCCATTCACGAGCAACTCGGGGCCCGCGCAGTGGGTGCCACCGTCGTCGTCGCGCAGGGTGAGGCGCATCGGCGGCTCGGCGGGCGCGAGCCCGGTCGGGGCGGAGATCTCGACGCGCAAGGTCTCGTCGGACTCCGCGATCGTGTCGGCAAGCACCCGGAGCGGGACGGTCGCCGTGCTGCCTCCGAACGGGATCGTGAGCGTTCCGGTCGCGGCGACGAAATCCTCCCCGACCGTCGCGGTTTCGCCGACAGCGGTATAGGTGAAAGCGGCGTTCTCTTCGGCTGGCCGTGACAGCGTCGCCGTCAGATGGACGAGCGTCTCGCCGTCGGAGCCCTCGACAAGCTCGACATCCGGCAGCGACAGCAGCGGCGGTACATAGTCGGCAGACCAGGTCGCGCCGGGCTCGACCGTCGCCGGCTCGGCGAGAACGACGGCGTCGACGACACGCGCCTTCGCCGCGCCACGGACGGTCACGCGATCCAGAAGGTACCGTCCTGCGTAGCTGTCGCCGACCGCCGCGGCGAGGGGGAGGCTCGCGACGTCGAGGGTCAGCGTGGAGCCATGATGGGCGTGCGCTACGACCGGCCAAGTCGTGCCGGTATCACCGTTGAAGTAGACCTCGATGCCGACCAACGACGAGCGGAAATCGGCCTCGAGATCGGTGATGCTGTCGGCCGCGACCTCGTCCACGATCCCTTCGCCGACGCTCCGCAGCTCGGTCCACTGCGTCGAGACGAGCCCCCGGTTGTCGATCACGAGCTCACCATGGTCGTCGGCGGCGCGCTTCAGGAAGACTGTGCCGGCAGCGCCCTGGTACGAGGCGTTGATCCCCGCGCCGGTGCGCTGCCCTCCCCAGGCACGCGTCCGGGAGACCAGGCCGCCCGCGAGCGTATTCGCGTAGAGCGCGACGCGGCCACCACCTCCACCCGGACCGCCGTTCGCCTCCACGACTCCCGCGCCGAGGATCTCCGCAGCAGCGAGCCGGATCGAGCCTCCCGCCGCCCCGGCGGCGAGGTTCGCGGCGCCGTTGGCGCGCAGAGCGCCGTCGACCACCGCGCGTCGCCCAGCGGCGATACGCATCCCGCCGCCGCCGTCGCTGCCGGCGCTCGCCGAGCTGCCGCCGGCTCCGCCCCCGGGCTCTCGCGGCTCGAACAGGCTCCCATACGGCAGGCTCGAGCCGTCGAAGAGCCCACCGCGACCGGCGTGGCTCGCTCCCGTAAGGTAGTTGGCGCCCTCGGCCTGGCTATTGCCGTAACCGTAGGCGCGACCACCGTAGCGGGCACCCCCGACGTATCCCTGACCACTGACATTGACGGTGCCCTCGCAGGCGACGAAGAGGTCGCGGGTGAGCTCCACTTCGAGAATGTACTGCGCGCCCGGCGTCGCTTCGCGATGGTTGACGCTCGCAGCGTCGAGCACCACGAGATCGCGGAAGGTATGTGGCCCGTCGATCGTCACCGTCCCGGCGGCCACGATCACCGAGCGGCCGTCGAGCTCAGGGTCATCCGCCGCGATGGTGCGGCTGCCGGAGAGGACCTCCCCTTCGACGACCCCGATCTCGATTTCCGCCTCGGTCGACTTCAGGCCGTAGTCGGTGGCCACCGCACGCAGCCGCAAAACTTCTCCCTCATGCGCGGTGCTCGGCGCGGTCAAGCGGTAGCGGAACGGTGGAGCTCCGAAGGTCGCTACCGGCACGGGCGAAGCATCGAGGAAGAGCTCGACGGCGAGCAGCCCCTGGTTGTCCGTCGCTTCCACGGTAACCCAGAGCGAGGTTCCTGGCGCCAAAATCGCGCCGCTCGACGGACAGACGACCGCTACGAACGGTGAGTCCGGATCGAGCAACGGTTCGACAGTGAGCGCCGACGTCGCCAGGGTGACGTTGCCCGCTGCGTCACGTGCCTCCACTTCGATCGCGGTAGTGACCTGTGCGGCAACCGGCGGCACGGTGAACGTCCAGCGATAGGTCGAGCCGCTCGCCGGCGGCGCGAGAACGGCGCTCCGCCCGAGGAGGCGGAGAGTGACCGTTCCCGGTGCCTGGTTGTCGGTCACGACCGCGGCGATCTCGATCGTCTGGCCCGAAGTGACGCTCGAGTCCGCCGCGGGCGAAATCCCGGACACTACCGGTGGGGTGATGTCCGCGGTCTCGAGCTCCAGTACGTACGGCTGTGCCATGACGTTGCCGACCGGATCGCGTACCCCCTGGATCGTCAGGCGGTGCACATGGTCGGGCGCCAGGTTGGCCACCGGAGTAATCAGGACCTCGCGCCCTTGCGGCTGCAGCGTGAACGTCGTCGCGACCCCGACCTGGTCGTCGACGTCGACAAGCTGAAGCGCTGAGCCCGAAAGCGATTCGAGCGTCACCGCCTCCGTGAACTCGACACGGAACTGCACGTCGACCAGAACGTTCTTCGCACCCTGAACCGGCAAGGTGCTCGAGACCTGCGGCGGCACGGCGTCGAGGGTGGTGAAGGTCCCCTGCACCAGGCTCTGGACGTGGCGCTGGGCGAAGTCCATTACCCAGGTCGTTACCTTGACCTGATAGGAAGTAAAGCTTGCCAACGGGGCGGTCGGGGTGAGGGTCAGCGTTCGGCGATCGGCGCTCCACGCCGTGTTGACCGAGATCAGCGAGCCCGCGAGCCGGCGCAGTTCCACCCAATTCGACTGGTAGCTAGTCGAGATCGGTTCCGAGAAGTCGATCCGTACGCTGGAACCGAGCGCCACACCGACGGCACCGTTGCCTGGTGCGAGCGCCTCGACCGTCGGATCCGCGGCATCGAGAACGATGATCCCGAGATCTACCACGGCACCGGCCAGAGGCAGCAATCCGCTCCCGTGCCACTCCCCGGGGCCAAGATGCTCGAGGAGGTCGTAAGTGAAGCTCCCGAGCGGGAGCGAATCGAAGACGAAGAGCCCGTCATCGTCGGCGATCGAGTAGTAGGTTCGACCGGCGATTCTCATCACCACCTGGGCGGCGACCGCAGGGTTCACGCCATCGGCGAGGAGCACCGTGCCGCGCAGCTCCGCCGAAGGCTCGAGGCGGACTTCGAGGAGCGCTTCGGCGCCCTCGAAAGTAAGTGTGCCGGTCGCCGAGCCCCGGAGCTCTGTCAGTGGATCGGTGGCCGAGACGCTCAGGCTCCCACTTCCCACCTGCAGGAACGTCGCGCTCCCATCCGCGGTGGTGTTGGCGTTGAAGCGTTTCGTCCCATAGGGGCCCCAGGATGTGAGCGTCAGCGCCGCGCCACCGACCGGCTGGTCCGCGGCGTCGAGTACCACCACCCGCACCGAGCCGATGGGCCACAAGCGGACGTCTACATGGGACTCCTCGCCCTCGTCGTGGAGGATGCCCTCGGCGTAGCCGCGATGCGCACCGCCGTTCTCGTAGGCATAGACCTTGAAGGTCCGGTCAGCGAGCATCCCGCTCACGTAATAGGGATTGGTGACGCTGCCGCCGACCAACCGGGAGCCGTCATAGACACCGACGCTGGTCGGCCCAGAGAACGGTACCGTCGAACCCGCGACCGGCTCGAGAATGAAGCCCGTCACCGTGCCGCTCTCCTGCAGGACGAGATCGACGGTGACCTCCTCGTCTTCGTGCACGATCACGCCGCTGCCCGAGGCCTGGCGGTATCCGCCGAGCTCCGTGCAGCGCAAGGTGAAGTTGCCCTGCGGGATGCCCTGAAACTCGAAGCGCCCGTCGCCGTCGGTCGAGGCGAACGTCTGGAAGGGAACCAGCCCGAGGCTCATCAGCGCGATCGTCGCCCCAGGAACGGGGACGGAGCCACCCGGATCGAGGAGATGACCCCGCACCGTTCCACGCGCTTCGAGCACCAGGTCGCTGGTGATCACCTGCTCCTCGTAGTAGAGATGGATACCTGCCACCTGACCCGAGCGGCCGCTCCCCAGATCGAGCGCCTTCACCGTGTAGTAGTTGATCGGCAGTGCGTCGAAGAGGTAGCGACCCTGCGCGTCGGTGGTCACCGCATCGAAGAACGAAGAGAACTGGATGAGCCGAACCTGGGCGCTCGCAACCGGCGAGCCGTCGATCGGAGAAAGGATCCTGCCGGTGATCGCTCCCACCGGCTGCAGGCGAATGAGCACAGCTTTCTCCTCCCCCTCGGAGGCGATTGTCGCCGTCGTTCGCCCGCCGAGTCCGTTCAAGCTGAGTGCTGAAATCGAGATGTTTCCCGCCAGCACGTTCTGGAAGGCGAACTCTCCGGCGGTATCCGTCTGTGCCGCCAGGCTTTGGTACGGATACTGCCCGCCGCGCAGCCGTATCGTGGCGCCGCCGACCGGCACGCCGGCTCCCGTCTCCACCCGGCCGGCGATTGCGCCCTGGACCGGCAACGTCAGCGTGACCGCGAGCGTCTCTCCGTGGCGCGCCGCCGTGGCGCGAATCTCCGCATCGCGATACACCATTCCGGTCTCGTAGTGGGCGCGGATCGCGAAGCCGTAGTAGGGATCCGGCGGGATCCCCTCGAAGCGGAATCGTCCCTGCTCGTCGGTCGCGACCGTGTAGTTCGAGAAGGCGTGATGAGCCAGACTCACTGAGGCTCCGGCGACCGGTGTGACTCCGTCGTAGTCGTAGACCGTTCCCTCCACCGTGGCAGCGAGCTCGAAGAGAACATCCCGTTGAACGACCTCACCATCGCTCGTGAGGTATCCGGACAGTGGACGCATGCCATAGAAGGCGTTGAAGATCTCGATGGCATAGGGACCCACGAGAAGGTTCGGCAGCTCCCAGTGGCCGTTGGCGTCGGTCTCGACGTCATGACTCTGCGTGTCGAGCCCGACGAGGCCGAAGCGCACGACGGTCGTGCGATAGCGCACCAGAGATCGCACCCCCACGGGCTCACCCGCCTCCTGCGCGGCGCGGACGGTACCGGTGACCGTTCCTTTCTTGACACGAATCGAGACGAAGGGGATGTGACCCGGATAGGCGATCGTCGTCGTCGCTGAGCCGCCTTCGGCACCACGGAAGGCATGCACCGAGTAGGTGCCGGGCACCAGACCGACGATCGAGAATCGACCCGCTGCATCGGTCACGGCCTCGTGAATCCAGTTCACGTCCCCCACAGCAATGTGCACCAGAGCTCCGGCAACTGGTACGCCTTCGCGGCTGAGAAACTCGCCGGCGATGCCACCCTCGGCAGCGTCGATCGGGAAGTAGAGATCCTTGACGACGTCGAAATCGTCGCCGGTCAGCAGGAGCTGCTCGCGTACGTCTCGCTGGCTCTCGAGGTCGGCGGCCACGAGCGACGCGACGCCCGCGACGACACCGTCGAGGCGAAAGAACCCGGAGGCGTCGGTGACCGTGTGGAACGGTTGCCCATTAACATAAACGACCGCGCCCACGACCGGCGTCGCATCGCCGGTGAGCTGCCGCCGATAGACGTGCCCGGAGACGGCGCCGCGCTCGTCGCGCAGCCGAATGGTCAGGTCGGTGACCTGATCTGGTGCGATAGAGAAGAAGACTCCTGCTCCGCTGCGCCCGGTTTCGGCGTCGAAGGCTTCGATCTCCGCCGGACCCGCCGGCACCGAACCGAAGTCGAAGCCACCACCGAGGTCGCTCCGTCGTACGTCCACCAGTCCCCCGCCGACGTAGAGCGCCAGGTAGGCGTTGTAGACCGGCGTCGTGCCATCCGGATCGAAGACGTGTCCGCGTAGTTCTCCCGACGGAGCCGGAGGCTGGCGAAGAATGAACAGATCGTGTTCGACGACGGCGCCCGCGCTTTCGATCTCGACTGTGGCGAGGGCGAAGTTCCCACTTCCGTCCTGCGCCGACAGCGAGATGACCCCCACCGGCAGGTCGCCGACATCGTAGTTACCGTTTCCATCGAGCCGGGCGCGGCGCGCCTCGAGGAAGACCGGGCTCGCCGCGACCACGCGGAGCTCCGTCGGCACGGTGCCGTCGTCGTAAGTGACCCGGCCGCGGACGAGGCCGCGACCGAGAAGAACGATGTCGAGCTCGACCACCTGGCCGATGTAGCGCACCCTGCCGAGCGCCTGGCCGACGTGGTGGGTGCCGGGCTCGAAGCCGCGCATTTCGAAGACGCCGCCGCATTCGGTTTGGCGCACGTAGTCGAAACGGAAGCGCCCGTCTCCGTCGGTCAGGACTGCCGCCGTGACGTGCTTGATGCACGGGTCGACGAGGGAGACGATGTTGGAGTAGTCGGTCTCCGCGAGCTCGACGCGGGCGAACGGGATGGGCTCGCCGGCGGAGCTGATCACCCGCCCTTCGACGATCGTTCCGGGCATCGTCGCGGTGATCACCACCGGCAGGACCTGCGAGCTCACCAGCTCTCCGAGCGCGCTCGCGACCTGCTGGACCTCGATCTCGTGGGTGACGTACGGGCTCAACGGATTGTTGAAGACGACCTTGACCAAGCGGCTCGGGCGGAAGGCTTCGAGCGCGCCCTCACCGCGCGTCGACGTCCCACCGTCGGAGACCTTTCCGGCAATCTCGAAGTGCGCGGGATGACGCGGCAGGAGGCTCGAGAAGTCGACGACACCGGTAAACAGCACGTCAATGACGTGGCCGGTCTTGTCGACGCGCGAGTTCTGCACCGCGGCGACGGCTGCGAACGGGCGGACCGGGATCTGGCGAAGGGTGCCCGGAACAAAATCGTCGAAGTCGCCGTCGCCGTCCGGGTCGATCGCCAGCGTGGGCACCTCAGCGGCGAACGCGAAGTCGACCACGGCTCGGCCGTGCTCGCTCAGGCCGACACTCGGCCAGCTCCAGACCGCAAGCTCCCCAGCCGTCGGCGGCGCGAGGATCGAGAGATCGGCGACGCCGCTCGTGCGGCGCCGGAGGGTGACGCGATAACCGCCGGTTTCGGGTGCGGCGAGGAGCGCGAGCTCGCCGGAACCGAGATCGTAGAGATCGGCGAAGGGAAGCTCGCGGAGCCGGTCGGCGGCGGTCCCTGGCCCGAAGAGCGCCTTGCCGCTCGTGCGGCTGGTCACTTCGAGGTAGCTCGCGGTGCCGTCGGTTGCCACGAGGCCGACGCGCGCGGTACCGGCAGTCGTCGCCGCGAAACGCTCGAAGGCCGCCGTCACGCCGGTCGTAGCCGCCTCACCGCGGAAAACCTGGCCCATGGCGTCGCCCACCAGCGCGCCGCGGCGGGTGATCCGGCGCAGCGCGTCCCACTCCCACTGCTGGTCCGGCGCTCCCGTCCACTCCACCGCGAGCTCGGCCAGGGAGTCGAACGGTGCTTCGCCGAGGGCGATGTAGCGTCCCGCCTGCGCGAGCTCGAAGACGCGCTGGTCGACCTCCTCGCGGCTGACTTCGGGGCGGCCCGCGCGCAGGGCCGCTGGAGCGGTCGCCAGCGAGAAGCCGAGCCCGATGAGGCCGAGGCCCTGACGCCGCAGCGTCGGTGGCAGTGCTTCGACTTCCTGCGGCAGGACGATCTCGGTCGGCGAGAGGGGAATCCCGGCTTCCCCCACGCCGACGTGGAAGTCGAAGCTCGGCGTGATGTGGTTGTCGGCGCGGACAAAGCTCGCGATCACTCGTCCGGTGAGGAGCGGCCGCAGGCGGAACTCGACGAGCTCGGACTCCCCGGGCAGGATCGACTCGATCGTCTGGCGGTTCTCGCCCACCACCTGCACTCCCGCGAGGCCGCTCGGCGGCAGGGCGATCGAAACGAGGTTGGCGGGCGTGACGCCGTTGTTGGTCACGCTCATCTCCATCGTGTACTCCTCGTCGGCGCGCACGACGTCGGGGTGGCTGACGACGATGCCGAGCGTCGGGTCGCGCACGACGACGGCGCCGCGCGCCGTGCCCTGGATCCGGCGAATCCCGGTCGGCAGGCCTTCGAGGACGCCGTCGAGGTCGAAGTCGACGATGTGCGTCCCCTCGCGCAGGCCCTCGACGAGAAACTCCGCCTCGGCGGTCGCCTGGGCGACGAGGAAGGTGAGGTCGTCGGCCGTTCCCAACTCACCATCCGGACCGGGCACGCGCATCGGCACCGGCGTGCCGAGGGTCGTCGGCGGCTCGG